>JAHIVN010000104.1 GCA_018816645.1 Patescibacteria group bacterium
CCAGTTTACTGTAAATGTCCCTGATCCTTCTGTTGTTACTGACATATCCTTTGGACTCATCTTAAGCCGTGTATATAATGCTCCTGCAACAACAGTAAGGAGAATTGCTGCTGCAAAACCTATTATGTATTTCTTGTCAAATCTACTAGAAGAAAGAATTGTCTTAGACTTATGTTTTGCCATATAAAGAATAAATCAACTTATGTAATAAATATTAGATATCAAGCAAAATCACGGCTCCCAGTATATTGCCTTCAAATTCCTTATGAAATAAGCACCTTGTTTATCAATCTTGAAATCATGTCCATATACAAGCCCTTCCTCCTTTACAACATTCACCCACTTTGATTCCCACTTAGTAACAGTATCTACAGCAGCTCCTGAACCATTAGCTGAGTCGATGATACCTACTGCGGTATACCCTGACTCGGAGTAGGGGATACCTATCAAGTTCCACCCAGTCCCAAGCCTTACAGGAACAGATTCTCCAACACCTTTACCGTCAACTGTATACTCTCCCTTTTTGTCAGATTTGAGAACATACCCTTCACCGAGTTTAAGTCTGAAATCATTTGCATCCTGTGATTCTATTCTATATACATCCCACCTTCCATCTCGATAACGCATAATTCTGGAAATAAACAGTCCATAAGAGTTCATATCTGAAAGCAGATCACTTGCCATATAGTCCTGCTTGGCTGGAACAACATCAAGCGTCATCAGGTTCCAGCCCTTGCTTATAGAGTGCGTTACTGATATCTCCTCCATACTTGAAAAACCGCCGTAACTCTGCAAATCTCCGGCTTCAAGTATAATTTTCAAGTTGTAATTTACGTTTTCCAGCGGTTCAAAATCAGTTTCATAAGTCTTGTAACCTTCTTTCTCAACTCTCATCTTGTACTTCCTGGTAGTATCAAGATCGATAGAGAATAAGCCATTTGCATCGGTTTCGATCTTACGCTCTTTCCCGCTTTCATCGGTAAATGTGAGACTTGCCCCTTCGATAGGATAGTTCTGATCTTGAGCTTGGACAGGAGAAACAAGATCCTGACTTGCTAATAAATTCTCAGTATCTATAACTCCCTGGCCGGACATTTCCTGAAAGACTAGGATAAAACTGGTATGGCCCTTGGAATTGGGAACATTTCCCATCCCAAGCCCATTTACACTATCTGAAGTTCCTCCATCAATACGAACGTTATACGAGCCAAGTGGGTTATACATACCAAAAGTATTTGGTTCACCGCTATCTTTCACCGAACTCTGTGTCTGACTTCCACCTGTCCAGGTCACTGTAAAATTCCTATTTACAATCTTACAGTTCCCATCAACAACATATACAAAAATCTCATGTCTCTCTTGTGAAGCCTCTTCATCCCACCATTTTGATTCACTAGCCCTAAATCTATATTTCCTACCATCCCCAGAATTCACTCCAACACCTGGAGCAGCAGTAACGAGTTTTTCAGTACCTTTTGTTGCAGTTACAAAATTTGTACCGCTACAGTCTACCCACGTAGTCACTGGTGGTGTTGGCGTAGGCTCCGGTGTCACAACCTCACCACCTGTTGATGGAGGAATAATTTTTTCGATCACGAAATGGGTTAGATCTTTTACCAATTTAGGAGTTTCATCATTTATAGGTACAATCCAACAGTCAGTATACAATTTTGGTATATCTTCTCTAATGTATAGATCTTTGCCCTCTGGAAAAGTCATCTTTATATTTTTCACGACTCCTGAGTCACCCTCTATATCTCGAACCTCAAGAGTACTTATAAACTTGATGTCCCCACCCTCCTTGTATTCTAGCCAGAGGGCCTTACATCTCAGTTTGTCTTCATATCCACTAGCATAACTTCCTTTGTCAAAGTTCACATCTACAGTAACACTATGGATGTAACCTTCAAGATCACAGTATTTCATTTCCCCTTTCTTATCACCACTACACACGGCCTTCATTTCTCCAGATTTATCTACCCGTGGATTAGTGATTTCTATTTTTGGATCAACAACAACTGGAGTGCCTGTGCTACTCACATCTATTGTTAAAACACCATACCTACAGTCAAGTCCAGCTGAACATTTATTACCAGGCTGGCCTAGCTGAGTTCCGCCAAAACACTCAAGCGACAGAGAAGCTGGTTTAGTACTATTGTACTTACCCTGCTTGATAGTAAAAGTGCTGTTATTGTATTCCTGCCAGTTCCCACTCTGATTGTCAATCTGTTTTATCCATGAACCGAACTCATCATTACCCGCTGCCAATCTACATAACAGTGTCTCATTTGCAGTTTTTGGTTTAAACCTGACATCAAACTTCACTTCTTTATCCTCTATTAGGCTCCCATCTGCCTCTGTATAAAGAGTCGTTCCCTGCTCTCCACCAACACTATCTATACTCAAAGTAAGATCCCTGGAAACAGGCGGGGCAACAGCCCCTTCTATCTCAAAGGTATACGAATCAGAGACAGCTACAACTGTATCGAGTATACTGCACTTGTAATTTGCCTTTGGATCTTGTGTAGAAGATCCTGCCAGAAACGTATCTTTGGGAATCATAACCTGCACTACTCCATCAATAAGTTTATTCCCAGTATCAGAGAATTCTTGTGAATACCCATTTAGGCTGATACCATTCTCAAAACCTGTTACCTCACAGTGTACCCGAGTATTACCTGTTCCGCTATATTTATATGAATAATTGAAATGCAAGTTCCCAGATTTCGTCGTACTCCATTTCCCATCTGCATCTTTAACCTTTACACCATCAAAATTTTCAATATCTCCCATAATAAGTGCTGTCTCACCCGAAGGTGGAGGAGTGCCCCCCTCCTTCTGAATTGGAATTGTAATGCTTTTTGTCACATATTGATTATCAGTCCAAAGATTTCCTGCGTTACAAACCAGATTCATTGAAGTAGAAAAGGACGGTTCGTTATTATTGAAATCATCTTTTTTCACAACCAGCTGAATACTGGAAGTAAATGAGTCGTTTATTACTTCTTCCTTTTCACCATATCTAAAATCCTCACCCCAGATCGCACAATTGTATTTATCACCAGACTTCCCGCCATAGTACTGGATCGAAGCAGTAAATGTCAGATCCTGAGTCATCTCTCCTGCACTATTTACATCAAGTTTTGTTGGATTTAATGATACTGACAAAGTTCTATCCCCCACAGTTTGTTCTTTCGGTGGTACTCTGCATATCCACTCACAATCCTTACCTTCAGACGTACAAGCTGGAGTTCCAGGGCACTTGCCCGTAAAGGTCTTCCATTTATAGTTTTCATCTTCCTCATAATCAATTGTGTGTCCATATGGGTCGGGAGCTTCACCACGGTACTGAGTCCCGCTCATACAGATACCCCCCGGACCAAAATCATCATTGCTGAACTTTGTACAGCTTGTTGGCTGGTCATAATTTTCAGTATCCAAGGCACAATTATCTTTGTGACATTCCCCACTAGGAGGTGGCGGTAGCGGTACCGGTGGCTGTGGTTCCCCTCCCTTTTTTAGCAGTTCTAATTTCAAGTGATCTGTTTTCCATCTTTCCTCGCATATATTTATAGCCTTAGTCCCTTTATGTTCCCCATAATCAAGTGACTCAAAACCTTCAGTTATAGCTGATACACCCATTACCCCTCCATTATTTGCAACTCCATCCCAGTTAAACATGTCGGGCGAGATGGTATAACTAACCATTGGCTTTCCATTTGCAGAACTTATCTTCTTTTCCTTCCCATTAAAATACAAACCTACTTCGTCGATGATAAAAGTTGCTCCAGGTGATCCATCGCTCCAGAGTGCTGACACATCGACTTTTATGTTTTTCCTTTCACACCCTCCGGAGGGTGACGGTTGAGTGGGTGGAGGAGTCGGATCAGCAGGGTCTCCTGGAGTCCATTTACTGTCACAACCAGCATCGTAGTGATCTCCCCAGCAAGTCCAAACCTGAGGATTTAAAGCTACAGACCATTTACCACCACTACAATTAGCTGTCCCTCCATTATCA
>JAHIVN010000105.1 GCA_018816645.1 Patescibacteria group bacterium
AATATGAAGGAACGTGTAAAAGAATACTTAAAATACTATAATAATGAAAGGCCACATTTGAGATTAGGTATGCAAATACCGAATGAAATAGCTACTTGTCGCATTTGTAAGTAAAGATACCGCCTTATTTCCAAGCTTCCTCTTGTATTATATAATCATCCGAATGGACAAATTACTTTCTGCTGCAATCGAACAGTTCACTAAAAAAGGCATCAACCTAGAATTAGTTCGAGCACTTACCTCCGGAAAGGAGGCTCGGGTCTATATAGTATCTTGGGAAGAGAAACCTTACGCTCTGAAAGTTTATAAAGAATATGCCACGCGAGCATTTAAAAGAAACGAAGAATACCTTGCTGGTAAATATGTACGAAGACCAAGCGAGAGAAAAGCCATGATGAAAAGAAGCAAGCTTGGCAAGGAGCTCATTCACCGGCTCTGGATAAAGAGAGAGTTCTACCTGCTAAAAAAGTTATATGATGCGGGGGCAGACGTTCCTGAGCCAGTTTCTATGACTAGAAATGCCATCCTAATGGAATATATAGGGAACGATAACTCCCCTGCCCAACTACTAAAGAGCTTGGGGGCCAACAAAGCTGGAGCGGCAAGAATCTATAAGAAAATCCTCAAGAATGTTGACATATTCTACAAAAACGGGATAGTACACGGTGACCTCTCAGAATTTAACATTCTCTACTCCAGCGGCAAAATATACATTATTGACTTTCCTCAAGCTGCTGATATAAGAAACAACCCCAATGCTGATAAACTGCTGAAACGGGATTTAGAGAATATCGAGAAATGGTATAATAAATATCGTTAGTTATGCAATTAAGTCATTGATATTAAAATGGAAAAGGCTTTTCTCTTATTTTATATGTCTTACTGCATTATTTTTCTATGCCTACTTTTCTATTGCATTTCTGCCAACAAAAATCACCTATTTACTTCAACAGTAATTTGCAGGCTAGGTGAAAGATGTTCCAAGTGGAAATTGCTTTTTAATTTTAACTTTATCTTCTTTGGTTCATCCAGTATCTTTTTTACTTATTATCTAGGCAACATTCTTGATATATCTTTGCTATCCAGTTTAGGAGTCAGCGGTTTATACCTCATATCGATAACACTTCTACTCAACGGAATTTTTACCTACGATAAGCATAGAACAGTACACAGTATTTTAGCTGGAGGGAGTTTACTCGGAACGATAGTTACAACTATCACACTTATCCGCCCAATTATTTATAATGAAATAATACCAAATCTTATCGTAATTCTTAACATTATTATTCTTCTTTTAACAGTATTCACAATTATTTCAGGCACAATTATTACCAAATCTAAGCACGGCAATTCTATGTTTTTTAAAATCTTCAAAAATATTGGGGTTTTTCAATGGCCTTTAATAACATTATGCGCAATTTAGGATTTCTTATTGGCACTATTCTTAGTACTTGATAGCTAGGACCTCTAAATGACTCTTCCCTAATACATTATTATCTAACATAATAAGCTCTGATCTATTGTTCCCTAACAATCGAATACTGTTAGCACATCAGCTGTATGATATTCCTGATCTCCTCGCGAAAAACGACCACCCGAATTCGTAACATGTACCCAACCTATACACCTAGGATTACAATCCCTTAATTATATAAATTGCACTATGAATATAACTGAGATTAATTCTCACTTCACTAAAGAAAGATTATCTAATATAATATAATAGGTTCCGATCTATTGTTCCCTAACAATCGAATACTGTGAATAGTTAGCTATTTGCTTTATGCTATACGTTATTTAGGCCGAGGTAGCTTCCGCCAAAGGCGGACTAGCCTCTTGCTAGCAGTTGCTCAACCTGCCTATCCATTTTTAGATAGATCGGCAGACAGGTGAGGGGTTAGTGATACCACGTGAAGTCGAGGGAGAACTTGCCCGAATTAATCCCAAGAAGAAGGATCCAGAGCAATCGTGAGTACTTAACAAAGTCAATACTGTTTTCGCCGAGGTAGCTCAGATGGCCAGAGCATTCCCATGGTAAGGGAAAGGTCGCGGGTTCGATTCCCGCCCTCGGCTCTTTCAATTCCGAACGTTAATCATTCACACAATTTATCGGCTGATTCCTGATCACTGATAAAATAGTATCTGTAAATATCCTTGATTCATTCTCTAATGTATCCTTTGTGTAATAATAGAATGAGTCCGGGACCACCCAGATATTGCCTTTGACTCGAGGCACACTATCTCCCTCTTCTTCATAAGAGAAACCTCCTAGTTCTCCGCTATTTACCTTGTTGATGATATATTCTTTGTCATATACTAGGTTGTCAATGCAACTTATGATTAGAGCACTGCTTTTCATAGAGTCTATCAATTTATTGTTTATAAATCCTTTTAATGTCCGGTTCGTAGCAAACGATAAGTATATACAATCACAAGTTCTAAATAATTTCTGAAGAGAGATGTAATTATATTCCGTTTTTCGACGATTACGATTCCAGTAGAAGACCTCGCACCCTTGCTCTTTGCAAATCTTTGCAAACCTTTTCCCAATTCTGCCAAATCCCACTACTCCAACTCTGAAATTCATAATCTCTGTTCCATAAATATCTGAGCTTCTTTGGAAACCATTCTGAATCAAAATTGGAATCTTTCGTAATAAAGACATCATTGATAGGAAACCTCCTTCTGCTACTGCATTAGTTGCCTTGTCCGGACAGTTGCAAACTATAGTACCCCGCTTCATCAGTTTATCTATATCAACCCAGCCAAATGCTGTTGTCGCAAGTACTAGGCCTTTCAAATTCTTTATCTTTCGTAATTTATCCCAAGGTAGCGATTCGAATCTGCCCTCAAGCGAAGCCGGTTGAACAGCAAACACTTTCTCTTCATCTGTGAACAATTCTTGAATATATTCGAATGCTGCTTTATCGTATAATTTTGCACCTACACCTCGTAATCGGAATAGGTCTTCATTTCTAAATGACTTTTTGTCCTTAACTACTATTATCTTCACTATATGTTTTTTTAACAATTAAAAAGTTCACAGACTAAACAAATCCATACGACAAGTAGATCATAAATTTGAGATAGATTTTAGTATCTGATATCATTTTTGTAATCTTGTTGTCCTCTACATGAACACTTTGATTATCAACTTAGTTATGAGCTTAGGTCTGAGTGAAGATGAAGCACGAATCTATCATTCTCTCTTTGGACAACAGAGTCTGAGCATCTATCAAATCTCACGTTTATCAAAAGTCAACAGAACTTCAACATATCGAATTCTCGACACACTTGAGAAAAAAGGCTTCGTTCACAAAAGCCCAAAGGCAAAAAAATTAGAATACATAGCAACTAGTCTAGAATGGTTAGAACTCCGGCTCAAAGAGAAAAAGGTGCAGACGGAGAAAGCTTTCGAGACATTTCAGGAAAACCTTCCTATTCTGAAAGCTCGATCAAAATACAACCAAGGTGAAATCAACGTTATACATTATTCTGGAAAGAAAGAAGTTCAACAGCTTCTTTGGAACAGTTTAAAAGCCAAAAAGGTTCTTCGTGCGTTTGGTTTCCGTTCCTCAAGAGAAGCGTTGGGCCTGAACTTCTTATTAAAATGGTGGAACGAGATGGTATTTCGTGGCTTTGAATATCGAATGATTGCAAATCCTGAAACATTTAAAATGAAATTTCAATCGGAAAAATTAACGAAAAAAAAG
The DNA here is from genome assembly GCA_018816645.1 of Patescibacteria group bacterium. GTDB lineage: Bacteria > Patescibacteriota > Dojkabacteria > JAHIVN01 > JAHIVN01 > JAHIVN01. Next base: position 3,714 of record JAHIVN010000105.1, read on the forward strand.
TTCTTTAAACCCAATTACTGGAAGATCCGATCTATACCTGAATCAGCACTTCCAATACAGCACGAAGTTTTAATATTTAACGATACATATTCCATACTTCAATGGAACAGTAAGCAAATTTTTGGAGTAGAAATCGTGAATAAAGTTGTAGCTGAGCAGCAAAAAATTTACTTTGACTTTTTCTGGGAAAAAGCCAAACCATACCTAACACATTCTTGATCGCACACTTAAATTATTGTTACTATCTTAACATCTAATAACATATTATTGTTTTAACCCTCTCTTTCTGATAGACTCCAAATAACAAATTATCCGTGCAGCTTTAAACTTTACACTTTACATTTTACATTTAATATCGTGCAGATCGAAGGCCGAAATCCAGTATATGAACTACTGAACTCAAAAAATCCAGTCAGCGTGATCTACATGCAAAACGACGTTGCACTAACTGATAAAATAAAGCAGATAGTCTCGCTTGCAAAAACAAAGGGAATCCGACTTAAGAAAATAGGCAGACATAAATTAGATAAGCTCTCAAGAACCAAAAACCATCAGGGAGTGATAGCAAGGGTCAAAAGAGAATTTCTCTCACTAAATGAAATCCTCGATAAACTCGATGATGAAGGCACCACCCCTTTTCTTGTGATGATCAGTGAAGTTCTCTATCAGCAGAATCTTGGAGCAATCATCCGAACCGCAGAATGTGCAGGTTGTAACGGAGTGATCATACCTAAAAAAACCCTGGTCAATGAGGAGGCGGCAAGAGCTTCGATGGGAGCAGTTGAGCATGTACAGATCATAAAAGAGAATTTATTTAATGCTATCAAGATATTACAAAAGAGAGGAACTCCTGTTGTCGGACTCGAAGCTGAAGGGCAAAGAACGCTCTATGAAACAGATCTCACCGGACCAATTACAATTGTCATTGGAGGCGAACACAGCGGAATAGGCAGATCTCTGCAGGCAAAATGCGATCTAGTGCTAAAAATTCCATTATTTGGTAAAATAAACTCTTTAAACATGAGTAATGCTACTGCCATAGCATTATTTGAAAAAGTCCGGCAGGAAATCGCTCAACCAAAAAAGCAGGAGGAATTGGAATTATCCCGCTGAGCGAATTCATATATAAAATAAATTGTAGTTTAAAGCTATGGCCAAAAAAGGCAATCGACATATAGTGCTTCTAGAATGTCCTGCATGCAAAAGACGAAACTACTCTACTCCAATAAATAGAGTGAACATGAAGGAAAAAAAGTTGGAGTTGAAGAAATTCTGTCAGCAGTGTAAGAAACATACACAGCACAAAATGGTAAAAATCTAAAAGAAAACACCGTACTACTAATTAGGTAGGGGTTTATTGCTAAACATGAAAGAAGCGTCTATTCTAGTTTCCATAGGCCTGTGGTGTCAGTGGTAGCATAACGTTCTCTGGTAGTAAAAACTAGTTTTGATGGAATCAAAACATAGTTTTACACCATCCAGTAAACTAGGAAATTTTAGGTCGATAGTGTTAATGGTAGCACAACAGTCTCCAAAACTGTTAGTCCTGGTTCAAATCCAGGTCGACCTGTTCTAAAATTTCTAGCTTTACTTTGGACAAAACCGTCGGTCCTGGTTCGAATCCAGGCAGGCCTGCTTTAAGTCTGTATACAAGTACAAAGGGTCCATTAGAAACCGGATATCAAAAACGTAACAATCTTGTTGTTAATTCTTTAAACATTCTGCCCAAATCATGCATATCAGTAACAAGGAAACGAGAATACTGAAATTAATAGATGGTCATAACTTCATATTACAAATAAACTTTCCCAAATTTATTTTATAATGTATAATCTAGATTCAGTACTAGAAAGATAAATAATGAAAAAAATCTTTAAGAAGATTACACAACCGATAAACCTAATATTGAAAGAGCTGAAGAAGGTGGAGTGGATTAGTTTTACACAGACAGTCCAATATACCTTCCTAATACTTGTAATATCATTGTTTATTGGTATAATAATCGTCGCTCTCGACACAGTGTTTTTCGAAGGTAGAAATATTATTATTGAACTTTAAGTTATCTATGGCAAAAGACAAAAAAGTAGAAAAAAAGAAAAAGGAAACAATCGAGAAAAAGATCGCTCCTAAGAAAAGCAAACCTAAAGGAGTAAAAGGACAAGAATGGTATATCGTTAATACTTATTCGGGATATGAGAATAAAGTTGCTACTCAGCTGACAGCTCGGATAAAAGCAAATAGTCTTGAAAATGTAATTACCGAAATAGTCGTTCCAACTCAAGATAGGATAGTTATTTCAAAGGGAAAGAAAAAAACTGTAAAAGAAAAGATTTTTCCAGGATATGTGCTTATAAAAATGCTTTTAAATAATGATACTTGGCAGGTAGTTAGAAATACTGAAGGAATTGTTGGCTTTGTAGGCACAAAGAAAAAACCTACTCCAGTCAACCCTGACGAGTTAAAGAGTATTCTCGCCTTTACTGAAGTCAAACAGCCAACATACCAGGCATCATTCAGCATTGGTGATGCAGTGAAAGTGGTTGACGGTCCATTCAAGGATTTCGTTGGCTCCATTTCTGAGATAAATCAAGACAAAGGCCAACTCAAAGTTCTTCTCTCCGTTTTCGGTAGAGAAACTCCTGTTATATTAGATTTCTTACAGGTTAAGAAATTATAGTTATCTAAAATAAGTTCGATCAGGTTTATTCGTTCGATCGTTATAATTATGGCAAAACCAGTAAAAACAACTTTAAAATTACAGATAGAAGCAGGTAAGGCAACACCTGCCCCTCCAATTGGTCCGACTTTGGGTCAGCATGGTGTGAACATTCAACAGTTCTGCACTGAATTTAATGACAAAACGAAGGACAAGGGGAACTTTATCATTCCATGCATACTTACTGTATATGATGACAGAAGTTTTGATATAGAACTGAAAACACCACCGACATCTGATCTTCTTAGAAAAGCGGTAAAAATTCAGAAAGGGTCAGGAGCCCCGAACACTATCAAAGTTGGGAAGATCACCAAAAAGCAACTTGAAGAAATCGCTGAGACTAAAATGCCAGACCTGAACACCAATAATCTGGAACAAGCAGTTGAAATTATCAAGGGTACCGCTAAGAACATGGGGATTGATGTTGAAGAATAATTTGAAATTATTAAATTTGGAACGCAATAATAAATAACTATGAAAAGATCAAAAAAATATATTGAAGCAGAAAAATTAATAGAAAAGAATAAATTGTACACCATTGAAGAAGCTTTAGAATTACTTCCCCAAGTGTCAACTGCAAAATTTGATTCTGCACTTGAGATACATTTTCTTCTCCATCTTTCTGACAAACAAAAGAAAGAAAGCATAAAGGGAAGTACAACTCTACCTCACCAGGTAGGGGCTGCAAAAAGAATTGCAGTTGTCACGACACCTGAACATACAGCTGAAGCAGAAGCAGCAGATGTTACAGGTTTTGAAGATCTCATAAAAAAAATCGAGGATGGCTATAGTGAATTCGATGTACTTATCGCCACACCAGACGTTATGCCCAAAATGGCATCCCTCGGAAAAGTACTTGGTCCGAAAGGGAAAATGCCAAATCCTAAAAATGGAACTATCACAACAGATCTGAAAAAGGCTATTAAAACTTATAAAGAGGGGAAGCTGAATTTCAAAGCTGATAAGCAGGGAGGAATCCATTTGATATTTGGAAAAACAAATATGACAAAAGAGCAGCTTCTTAAGAACCTTACTATATTACTGAAAGCTGTTCATCAAGAAACTAGTAAGTTGAACGCGATTCCATTTAAAAGTGTGTTTGTCACGCCAACAATGGGTCCGAGCATACAATTAGATATAAACAGCCTAATGAAAGGATTGACATGACCTTAATTTTGTCATATCATCAGGCAGTTCAATTTGTCTAAGAAAATAGGTGTTAATTCTCAAGGGAGAGTTAACTTAATTTCCTGTCGAGACAGAAGGATAAATCTTATAACTTCGTCTCGTTTTGGCGAAGTTTTTTTTATTTTAAGGATTACCAAAATGGCAAAAAATAAACAGGATAAACAGAAATTAGTAGACACTTATGTAAAGAATCTAACAGAAGCAAATGCAGCTTTCGTCATTACTCCAACTCAAATAACACCAAATGAGGCGAACGAACTGAGGAAAAAATTAAATGATGCTTCGTTGAATTTTGTTAAGAATACTCTTTTCAAAATAGCAGTAAAAAATGCAAACCGGAACTTCGACGACATTGATTTCAAGGACCAGAAAGCAATACTTTTCTGCAGAGGAGACGCATCTGAGACTGCCAAGACTCTATACGAATATCTTCGGGAGATAAAAAAGGGAGAAATAGCAGGCGGATTATTAGATGATACTCCTCTCTCGCAAGCTGATGTAGAAGAATTGGCAACGCTTCCCTCAAAAGATGTAATGTTAGCAACAGCAGTAGGTGCTATTGCTGCACCGATAACAAGTTTCGTTAGAGTGATGAATGGCACTATAACTAATTTCGTCAACATCCTTAAAAACATATCTGAAAACAAATCCTAATTTATAGGGACTTATAATTAAATTATTAATTTTGTAAAAATGGCAGATGAGAAAAAAGTTGAGAAGAAAAAAGAGGTAAAGCTCTCAGCTGATCAACAGAAGGTTCTTGATATTGTTGAGAAGATGAGTGTTCTCGAGCTTTCTCAACTCGTCAAGGCCCTAGAGGACAAATTCGGAGTATCGGCAGCGGCGCCAATTGCAGTTGCAGCTGTTCCACAAGCTGGAAGTGCAGATAACAAAGATGAAGAAGAAAAATCTTCATTTAATGTTATTCTGAAAGAAGTTGGAGCCGAGAAGATTGCCGTCATTAAGGCCGTTAAAGCAGCAACAGGTCTTGGATTAAAAGAAGCCAAGGATCTCGTTGAAAGCGCCCCTAAGGCAGTCAAAGAAGGCGTAAAGAAAGAAGAGGCAGAAGAATTGAAGAAGCAACTTGAAGATGCTGGAGCAAAGGTCGAATTAGAATAACAGCAATGAATAAGCCGCGGGATTTTTTCCTGCGGCTTACTTCTCCAGAAACCCCCTCGACAAAGAGCCTTTTATCCTATCTCAAGTTCAGTTTTCTATTTGTTACACATTGATATTTGTAGTATAATCTCTCATATTTGAAACTGTCCAAACCCCTGAGATCAAGCCGTATTATTATATACAATTAAAATGTTAACAATTACGAATTTATGAATCCACTAATCGAGTTTCTTATTGAAACAAAGGGCATACCAGAGACATCAATTATACTGCTTCTTATGCTGCCGATTGTGGCAACAATAATAGCTGTGTGGAGACAGATAATCGGACTGAGAACTTTTGGCATATACGCTCCTATATCAATCATCTTTGCATTTTACCAGCTTGGTCTTGAAGACAGTGGCATGAACCTTGTTCGTGGTTTGAAATATGGATTGGGTTTATCACTTGTAGTGTTTTTTACCGCCTCTGTAGCTCATGAGGCAACTAGAAAGATAAAACTTCACTACCTCCCCAAGATGTCCATCGTACTTTCATCAGTAGCACTTGGAGTATTTGGAATGCTTGCAATTGCTGCATATTTAGGAAATGAGGGGTTTGTTGCAGTTGACACACTTCCAATTCTGTTGCTTATCACTGTGTCTGAACAGATGATCAGTATTTACATTAAAAAGGGTAGAAAAGCTGCTTATATTTTGACCCTCAGCACATTATTTATATCTGTTCTCTCATATCTATTGATCACCTGGAACGTCATTCATCAACTCATATTGAATTATCCTTATTTGGCACTCTTGGGGATAATTCTAAACTTGATAATTGGTAAATGGACTGGTTTTAGACTAAAAGAATATTTTAGATTTAAAAGCATCATGAGCCAAAGTGAATCTGATTAAAGCCTTGCAAAACAGAAAAAGAGTCCTCGGCATTAATGAGAGAAATCTCAGGTATATTAGGCCTTATAATAGAAGAAAAGCCAAAAGAATTGCCGACAATAAGCTCCTGACAAAGATCATATTGACAAAGAACGAGATTCCAGTCCCGCAGCTAATTGCATCTATTGGTAATTATGCAGAGTTAGAAAGTTTTGATTGGAACATGCTCCCTAGTTCTTTTGTCATCAAACCAGTCACTGGCTTAGAAGGCGGAGGAATAGAGATTTTCTATAATCGGGATAAACAAGGGAACTGGATTAAGGCTGATAGAACCAGAGTAAGTTTGGAACAGATAAAGACCTTAGCTCGAAGTATCCTTGACGGTAAGTTCTCACTTCACAACTCTCCCGATAAAGTGTTCTTCGAAGAGCGTGTTAAAATGCCCAAGATATTCAAGTATTATGCATACAAGGGAGCTCCGGATATCCGGATAGTCGTATTCAACAACATCCCCATCATGTCTTACGTAAGGCTTCCGACTAAACAATCAAACGGAAAGGGCAACTTAGCACTAGGAGCAATTGGTGCTGCAATCGATATTTCCACTGGAATTACAACAAATGCTATCATTGGGAAGAGTCAGCCTGTAGAATTCATACCTGGCACAAATCTAAGACTGAGTGGTCTGAAAATACCCTACTGGAACAGAATCCTTCGATATGCGATCGAAGCTCAAAAGGCTACAGGGCTTGGCTTTGCAGCAATTGACTTTTTAATGGACCGTGAAAAAGGACCTATGATAGTCGAGCTTAATGCTAGGCCAGGACTTTCGATACAACTATCGAATAAAGATGGTCTAAAATGGAGACTAGAGAAGGCTCAGGGCTTGAGAGTAAAGTCCGTGGCTCAAGGTGTTAGACTCGGAAAAGATTTATTTGGTGGTGAAATAGAAGAGGAAGTTGAGAACATTACTGGAAAGCAGGTCATCGGATTTGTAGAGTGGGCAAATCTTTATCATAAAGAGGAGAACTTAGAGGAGAAAAGAAAGAAACCGGAAGTAGAAAAAGTAAAAGCGAAGATCGATACAGGTGCAATGATTACTTCAGTTGACTCCAATCTTGCAGTAAAGCTTGGTTACAAAGAGGCATTAGACTACTTCAACAAGTTTAATATCCCAGATAACTTGACAAGATCCCAAGCAAAAGAGCTCTCAAAAAGATACGGGGCAACAATTGAGAATCACGAGGATATTGTTGATCTGTCAATTATACACTCAAGCCATGGCACAACACTCCGTCCAATGATACTTTTCATGATCACGATATCTGGAATCAAATATGAAGTAAAGGCAAATGTAGTAGATCGCAGCAGACTGATCTACCCTATGATTATCGGTCGTAGAGACCTGTCTCAGTTCATAATTGACCCGACTAAGAAATTCAACGCATAACTATGAAGATCTATAATAAAATAACTGAGAACAAGTACTTTGATCTTTATTTCGATGCAGCCAAAGATCTTGGCATAGATTTCACTTATCTGATAACAGACAAACCTGTTGGCTATTTTCATCGCGGCAATAAGAAGCTTTATATAAACAAGAACATCATCGGTCTAAATAATGCTGCCTCAAGTTTGTACGCAAATATGAAATTTATTGGTTCACAAATCTTGTCACGTGCAGGATATCCAGTCCCCAGGGGAGTACTAATCAAGAAAGACGCAAAAGATTCAATTATACTAAGTAAGCTTAAGGAATTGCAGCCGCCACTAGTGGTAAAACCACAGTGCGGTTTTGGAGGAACAGGAGTCAGCGTCAAGCTTGAAGATACAAGTAAAGTTCTCGAGGCTGTCAGAACAGCCGAAAACTATGATAACCAAATAATTATTGAAGAGTATTGTCCAGGAAAAGATTATAGAATAATAGTTTACAAGGATAAGATAATTGATGTTATCGAAAGAACACCTGCATTCGTGGCAGGGAATGGGAGCTCTACGATCAAAATGTTAATAGAAGCTAAAAATAACATTAGACAAAAAGTAAATCTTCAAAAGATACCATTTGACAAAACTTTAACTGAATTTCTTCAAGAAAATGGACTGGATCTATCTTCCGTACCAGAAAAAGGTGCTACTATACTTCTCCGTAAGAACTGCAATATGAATACCGGAGGAGAAACAACCAGAATGGATACAGCCTCTATACACCTGGACAATATGGCCTTGTTTACTTCAGTAGTCAGTACTCTTGGCTTAACATTTGCAGGCGTAGATTTTATAACACCAGATCTAAACAAATCCTATAAAACAAGTAGATCCATCATAAATGAAGTAAACAGAGCACCACAACTCGGCGCCAATTATTATGCTGATTTAAAGATGGATAATTTCGTCTGCAAGGAGGTGTTCAAATATTACTTTGAGCTAGAAAATGAGTAAATCCTACCTCAAACAAGTAGAAACGCTAAAATCGCGCTTTGAATCAGAGCTCGAAAAATTCCCGTTAGGAAAACAATGGCACTATAGTGAAAGGTTGTACCGCACAACCGGGAACAAAAAGTATATCAAGAATATTCGGAAGTACTGGATTCAAAGAACCCGAAGCTTTCATGACTTGATAAATGCTCTTAATGATGATAGCAGGCAAAAAACGCTAGGAAGAAAATACGTAGAAAGTCTAAAGAAATATAAGTCCCCACGGTTGCAGAAAAGAGTTCCCATATATAGAGAAATCCCTGAATTCAAGTATTTTCAGGAATTGATCTGGTTTCTGAACAGAGCAAAAGATTATAAAATCAAAAAGAACTTCTCCCCTACCCTCTTAAAAGATACAGCGGATAAATTGAAGAGTATCAATTTCCGAGAGTACTTTAATAACCAGATACTTATGAAATTCGACCCTGTTCAGACTGTAAATACCTTGTTCTTCTTAAAGAATTTGGGAATTGCTGATTATACAACAGAGTCTCTGGATTTAATAAAAAAGCTTTTCGAATCACCTAAGACAAGGGAAGAATATCAAAACAAACTTTACTCATTTACACATATAATAATATCTGACTCAAGATATTATCAGCAATTTATAGATCAGGAAAAGTACAGCTGGATTTACAACTTTCTTGAAGATGAAATTCCAGATATTCTCAAACTAAAGAACAATGATATCATCGCTGAGATAGGCCTTTGCTATAAACTAGCAAAGATCGAGAATGCATCGCTTAAAAAAATCAAAATTCTAATTTCGAATGAACTTGACAACCAAGGCGGAATTCTACTTCGAGACAAACAGGAAAAGTCACTTGAAAAGATCGAGCATAGAAATGTCTTAGCCATTCTGCTTCTTTCAGATCTCACGACACTATATCCCGGACCTGACTTAAATTTGTAAAAGCTTTTCATGAAAATAGCAATTATCGCACCAAACCCGACATTTCAAACAGATGATTTAGAAAGGGAGGCTTCTAGTAGAGGATATACCTGTAAAAGAATTCTGCTTTCAGAAGTCAACGTAACTGATCCCCAAAATGACCAGACCGCGAAAGAGCTGCTCGAGTATGATATCGTACTTTTCAGAAATGGTGCTGATAGAGTCACAAAGATGATCCTGGGGAAAACAATCAGTGAAAACAAGAAGATATTTATCAACTCTGGTTATTTCAAAGATCCACTACTTTCAGACAAATTTTACCAGACTCATATCGTCGCAAGGGCAGGAATAGCTGTTCCCAAAACTTATTCTCTAAAAGAGTCAAAAAAAGACACATTTAGTAGACTCACTGAAAAACTCGGAAATCCTTTTATCATGAAACCAGCTACAGGAGCCCAGGGATTTGGAGTGAATATTGTCAAAACTGAGAGTGACTATGCTAAACTTTCCAAAAGAATATTCAAAACACTCGTTCAGGAGTATATCCCTAACGATGGGGATTACCGCGTCCTAGTTGTCGGACACAAAGCTATCGGAACTTATAAAAGGATTCCCCCGAAAGGAGATTTCCGTGCAAACATATCACAAGGGGGTTCTGGCAAAAAAGTTGCTGATGAAGACTTTTCCAAGAGATTAATTGAAATGGCTGAGAAGATCACTCCTCTGTTGAATCTTGAAATTGCCGGAATAGATATCATGAAATCTCAAGATACTGGAGAGCTTTACTTCATCGAGTCAAACAGCATTCCACAGTGGGAAGGTTTCAAAGCGACAACGGGAATAAATGTTGCTGGAAAGATAATCGATTACTTTGAAGAGCTATCAAAACACTGAAATTGGAAAATATCAAGTTAGTGTGAAAAACTCATATTTCAACTAAAGACAACATAATCTTCCATGCGATAAAATCCTTACTGATTACTTTACAGAGTAGCTAGGCGGCAGAAAAACTAATGGAACTAAAAGGCATTCAAGCAGAATCAAGTTATTTTATCGAAAAGTGAAGTTTAGCTGAATTGACAAAGGATCTAAGAAAACAAATTGTGCTTCAAGCTGTGGATAAGCCTTCATTTACGACTTTATGAAGAAGAGGCTCTTGAAGATGAGATTCAAAAACGCTAGAGTAGAGATCTAATTACCTCTGAGACTCCTCCTGATCACCTCAAGATGCTGAAGAGCACTCGCTGTCCCCCTAACTACACAAAACAGAGGGTCATCAACTACATGCGCTGGAACTCCTATTGCTTTGGTAAATAGTTCATCAATATTTCGAAGCTGAGACGTTCCGCCACTCAATACCATACCACGATCAATTATATCAGATGACAATTCAGGAGGTGTCTTTTCCAATACACCCCGCACCGAGACTAGTATTTGTTTCAGTATAGGAGTTACCGCTTCTACAACACTATTTGAATCCACTATCATTGATCTGGGCATTCCAGTTGAAGCGTCTCTCCCCTTAATTTGAACCTCAAGGGGTTTTTCCATCTTGGTAGCACTTCCGACTGCTATTTTTATCTTTTCCGCCATCTGCTCTCCTATAAGTAAACCTTTCTCCTTCCGAATATGAGAAATTATTGCTTCATTTAAACTATCTCCAGCCGTACGTACACTGTCGTATGAAACAATCCCATTCATCGATATGACACCGACTTCTGTGGTTCCTCCACCCATATTTACTATCATATTTCCTGCCGAGGTATTAATAGGAAGTTTAGCTCCAATTGCAGCAGCAATTGGCTCTGGGAGCAAATATACCTTTCCTGCTCCTGCACTCAACGCTGCTTCAATCACAGCCCTCTCTTCCACTGTAGTAATCCCCGCCGGAACACTTATCATTACTTCCGGCTTGAAGATTCTAACCCTTCCAATTGCCTTATTTAGAAAATATTTAAGCAGTGCTTCAGTCAACCGATAACTCGCAATGACACCTTCTCGCAGAGGCCTCTTTACAATGATGTTTTCAGGCACTTTGCCTATCATCTCTTTAGCTTCCTGCCCTATTGCAAGCACTTTTCTATCTTCTACTGAAACCGCTACAACAGTAGGCTCATTTATCACAATTCCCCTTCCCTCTACAAATACAAGAGAATTCGACGTTCCTAAATCCAACCCGATTCTTTTAACCAACATTCCAAAATGAAAAAAAATAGTCTAGCACTACAGCCACATTATATATTTATGTCCTCTGATTATCAACAACAATTCTGCTTAAATTTTAGGATAGAAAGTGATATACTTGTCGAACTTTAGCTTATAGAAGTATGAAAAGACATATCAGTATTATCATTTTTGTTACATTATTCATCTCAGCAGTCTCCATCATTGCAATAATAGTTGCAAAAGGATATACGATAAAGGAGGACGAAATTCGGGAAAGTGGGATTTTAGATATAGAATCCACACCGGCAGGCGGAATCATTAACATCGATGGTATAGCTAAGGAAACGACCCCCAAGAAGATTGAGCTTGTAGCAGGAACATACGAAGTTAGTATCGCAAAAGACGGGTATAAAACTTGGAAAAAAGAATTAACCGTAGAACCAGCTGTTGTGTCGAGTGTTGCGGCAACCTTGATTCCCTCAACTCTAGAAGTTGAACAGGCTACTTTTGTAGAAGTCGAGAAAGCATTTTTCTCCGATGATGGAAACACCGCCCTTTATACTGTATCCAAAAAAACTAATCAAGGAATTTGGCTTATACCACTCGAAAAAAGTATCTTTTCCCTTTCCGATACAAAACCCACAAAGATTGGCAAGATGAACCTTATCCCGGAAGAATGTCAAGATAATATGAGCTATAACTTTTCAATATCAAATGACAACAAGAATGCTCTTCTCTCTTGTAATACAAAAAGTTTTAAGGTCTTTAAGTTAATAAATCTTGAAAATTCAGAAGAAGACGTAATAAACATCAATCAAATTATTGGATTCAGCCCAACAGATGTCTCGTTCAAGCATGGAAGCGAAAATCTCATCATTTCAGACGAACAAATAGTTTCGAGCTACAGCCTCGGCTCGAAAGAATTCAGATTAATAGCTAGAGAAAACGCTGCCTTTGCCCCCCAATTAGTATCTAACGGTTCAACTTTGTTTCTTCTTCGAAACAGTTATGACAACAAGAGCCGAAACCTTTTTAAGATCAATGAATATTTTCAAATAACGGAAATCAAGACCAATATAAGTCTCGATATGATCAAGCAAATATCTGGCCCTGCTTCTGAAGAGACTAATGTTCTGGCATTTACTGGTAAAAAAGGGTCTCTAATTGTTTATGAAAACGATTTTGAGAATCCAATTAAGTTCTCTGAGAATCAAGTTGAATTCCTCAAATGGTCTTTTGATGGAGTGCATTTCCTTTACATAGAGAAAAACACTCTCAAGTCGGCATTAATAAGAGAAATGCCAAATAAAAGCATACGAATTGATACTTACAACTTGGCCAAAAATTATTCAAATCTGAAATTGTCTTTCGATTGGTCACGGGAGTCAAATCAGCTAGTAGTAGAAGATCAAACAAAGAATGCCCTATATTCCTACGATTTTGACGGACAGAATAAAACTCTTCTGTTTTCAGGCAAGTTAGCTCATCCTGGGTCTTTTAAACTTTCGGTCAATGAAACATTTCTTGTTATTCTTCTCAAAGATTCAAAGGAGTCATCAAATCTTTACACGGTGAAGTTGAAAATATAGTCATACGTTCTAAAACACATATAGAGATTTAGTGATAACTGTAACTGAGATCCCCGAGTATGAAATTTGCACCGGGAGGGAATCGAACCCACGACCTACGCGTTAGGAGTGCGTTGCT
>JAHIVN010000106.1 GCA_018816645.1 Patescibacteria group bacterium
AACCACCTTCAAAATTTATTTTATCGTTTCGAAAACTTATTCTCTAGAAGAAAAGACACGAATCTTTTTGTTTGTAAATCATCAGGCTCAATCCAAATCCACAAAGACCCCGCCTCCCAATCAATCATAAGACAAGAATTCTTATCAGATTCAACCTCATACTCAAGGCTTAAATCATTTAAATCAATTAATTCAGATAAACATTTATTTTTTCTCTTGTTTAATTCAAGCTTAATGAATTTCCCTCTATCTGTTACAATATAAATCTTCGCTTTTTTTTCGTTGATATCTCCTTCGTTCCAAAACCATTCTAAGTTTTCTTGCTTTGTAATAAGTTCCTTAATAGCTTGTTTATAAGAGCTCTCATAAAATTCCCTAATTAATTTAGTTCGTTTCATAATCATATTTTCCCTTCTAGGTTATTCCAAAACACATACGAATTTTAGTAAGGTGCCGCATAATCAGGATCATAAATTCCAATAGTAACAACTAAGTCGCTAGATTTATTAACGCTGACCGTTATATTTCTGTCTTCATACCACCAATTATACTGAGTGGTTGTGTTGGAATTATTATCTGTGGTCCCAATTTTATCTTGGACAAAACTTCTGGTGCCGCCAATTGATATTTCTTCAATAGAGAACCCTGTAGTTGTCGTGATGATTTCTCTAGCCACATTATCTATGAAGCCCACATATTTTGATCCACTATACGAATAAAGTAAAATAGTTCCTCCAACTGCAATTCCAGCATCATTGTATGTTCCTGTTCCTAGAATAGCGGCTACCTCTGAAAAGGACATGCCTAAGTCAACTCCAAGAAAAGTGGTGTGTCGAGTAGGCCCTCCGCCAGTAGCAGATGAACATCCAAGAAGAAAAACTAACAGTAATAAAATTAAAAGTTTTTTCATTTACTTTTACCCTCCTTTAGTTTCCAAATCAATATCGGCCCTTTTTTCAAATATACTCTATTTTATATATTTTACAACTATTTTACGCATAATATTTTTCTTAAATCGTTGAGGGCTTCTATGCACAAAAACCTTATCAAATATCTGAGAAAACAAGTCTCTTTTATGCTCTGCTTTTTCAATCAGTGTTCTCAAATTTCTCAGTCTTTGCATTACTTCTTCGGAGGACACCCTGGGCGGCTCACCCTGTTGAACCTCTTCTAGTAATTTATTCAACCCCTTCAATTCGTCCAATAAGTTATTATTTTGCTTTCTAAACTGCTCAATAGTGATTGCCTTCTTATAATGCAGCTTAAAAAGCTTATCTTGCGACTGAAGATTCTTTTCAATTTCCTTCTTAACTCTGCCATGTTTGGCTATGATTTTTCTAGGTGGTTTATATCTCTTAATTTCTTCTTTAAAATCGACGTTTTTTAGCCTTTTGTCTAATTCACCAATCACAGACTCGTGAAGTTTCCCCATGTTTATATAGTTTCCTTCACACGCTTTGTTTCTACACCTATATGCCTTCTCAATTAGGCCTTCGGGCCTTCTTCTTCTGTTAGCAATCATTCTATCGTTACAATGAGCGCAATAAGCAATGCCAAGAAGCCAAAATTCAGATAGCGGTTTTCTCACGCCATTAAACCTTCTTGTTTCCATTATTTTCTGTGTTTCTTCAAAGGTCTTTCTGTCAATTATTGCTTCGTGCGTGTTACTTACGATCAGTTCTGGTTCTTGCTCTGTAATTCTAGTTTTCTTCATCCAATCATCTACATATACTCTTTCGAACTTCCACCGCCGATAATACGAATCTCCAACATAAGCTGGATTAGAGACCAACCTTCGAATTGTTGTTTGTCCCCATTGTTCATTCCCTGATGGGGACTTTATTCCTTTCAGCTCATCAACTATCGGCCTAATTCCCATGGTTCTATAAAGGTCGAATATTCTTCTGACTACTTCCGCCTCTGACTCAACAACTTCATATTTACCCTTGTTTAATCGATAGCCATAGGGAGGATTGGAGCTACACAAACCTAACTCAGCTCTTTTTCTCTTCCCCCTAGCAACATTTTCAGAAAGCCAATTAGAGAAATATTCAGCAAACTCTCCTTTTATTCCTCTTGAAAGCTTACCCGAGGCAGTTTTGGGGTCGTCTGGTTCGTGTATGTAAACAACAGTAATGCTCTTTTTCTTTAGCTTTTCTTCTAACTTCCTTCTGTCGAGGTTGTTCCGAAACAATCTATCGATTCTTAGCGATAAAACCATATCGAAGGCTTTATTATCTGCATCCTTTACAAGCCGTATAAGCTCTGGGCGATTCAATGATGTCCCAGATTTACCTCTTTCAACATACTCATCGTATATGGAATATTTGTGCTCCTTAGCATATTTACGCAAAAGCTCCAACTGAGTATCAATAGAGTACCCTTCTAATTGCTCTCTACTGGAAACTCTTGCATATATTGCACAAGTTAACATTCTTGTGGTACTACCTTTTCAAAAATCTGGGGATATTCACGAGGATGGGTTAGGTTAATTATTTTTTTGTGCCTGGGAGTTCCCTCCCCCACGACTAATTGCCTACCTTTTACCTTCTCTCCCTTAAGGCAGTTGACGCAAAGATTATAATATCTATCTTCAACATCTATAAACGCATATCCTTTTGATCTTCCTGTATATTTATCAGTCTTCAGCCTCAGATCCTCAAAGGCTATTGGCGACACTAGGGCTTCAATGCTTTGACACACTTCTTTTTTATTAAGTTCAAATGGCAGATTGCCAATAAACATGGTTCTCATCGCTATTCCTTTTTTTAAGGCTTGAGAAAACTATTGTTTCCACCTGTTATTCATTGCTATCAGTACGTGTTGCATAAACGACCCTTAATGCAACCCACAAATATGGGGCTTTTTTGTTCGTGGCTCAAGCATACCCTTTTTGCAACACTCGGCTCACTGTGGATGGATTACACCCAACTTGAGCTGCGATCTTTCTTATAGATAAACATTGGTCTCTGAGCTTATAAATAACCGCAGGATCAACTTTATTAGGCCTTCCGAGCTTTACCCCGTTCTTCTTTAGCAGGTCTAACTTAAGCTTTGTTCTCTCGGAAATAAGGTCTCTTTCAAACTCAGCAAATGCTCCGATAAGCGAGAAAAACACCTTCCCAGTAGCAGTTGAGGTATCTATCGGCTGTGAATAAGAAACAAATTTGACATTGTACTCGCTGAACAGTTCTACTGTTTGCAGAAGCTCTTTTAAGCTTCTGGACAACCTGTCCAGCTTCCATACAACCACAACATTAACCTTCCGCTTGCGAACATCTTCAATCAATTGCTGAAAGGCGGGCCTATTCTTATTAAATGCCGAAATCCCCTCATCAATATATTCTTCAACTACTTCTATGCCTGATCTTTTACAATACTCTCTTAGTTCCTGTAGCTGTTGTTCCGTCTTTTGATCCTTTGTGCTAACTCGACAATAAATCCCCGTTCTCTCTCTCATTCCATATCACCTCATATTTTTTCTTCGATCATCCCTTTATACCTTCTTTTGCGATATTCAAGATTCAAACAACGCCTACACCCTACACAATTACTTATTGGGTGTTTGAATAACACGCCTTTGCGACCACCACACATTGGGCATTCAAACCAAATTCTCTCACCCCCATAATTAGGTTTTGTTGTAATTAGGCCAATTTTTACCCCCATCAAATCAATTTCAGAACCAAACACCATGCTTTTTAATTCCTTTTTGAAATCAAGAAGAAATTCAGAAATTTTAATTTTCCGGCACTGTTCTACCAAATACTTTTCTCCTAAATCATTAGTGTTTAATTGTTTCATCTGTTTTTCCCCTGTTATCAATCAACTGTTGGTTTTGAGCAATATATGCCGCCTTTGTCTTCACATTGATTTTGAGCGGAGGGGATTTTAACTGCTTTAGTGTCTGCACAGTATGAACAAATTGCCTGCTTGCTCGATCAACCTCTTTACTCAACGATGCTAAATATCCATTTCGCTCATGCGATAAGTACTCATAATAATGTGCATCATTCAGTTTTTTTGAAGCCATAATCATTCTGACATAAGCAGACGCCGCAATTTGAGTCAGTGCTTTTTCGCTTGGAGTAACACATTCATATTCATCAATAAGAGTATTTACGAAATTAGTAATAAAAGGTCGATAATTTTGTCCTACAGTTTCAACTAACATAGAAGAATTATCAAAATTATCAATATAAACCGCCCTTTTAATTAATAACTCATCATTTTCGTCAGGTGTTTCTCCTTCTTCTCTTATTTCAGGTATGCGTTCCCCTAGTTTCTTATATAGTTCCCTTGGATCACTATCTATATGCGTAGACGTCGAAATCACTTCTTTTACCTCATCAACGCTCATCTTTTTTATAATAGCCCCTTTGCCCTGTTGCTTTTTTGACATTTTTACCTCCTTTTCCTAATTTTGTCTTTCTTGCTCTCCGCTCGACACAAAAACCCACCTGTGTAAGCTCATTTTCGACACACACACAGGGGGAAAATCGTGTCGAGCGAGCTAAAAATTAAACTGTTCATCTTCTAATAACCATTTAAACTTGTCTTTTAATCTCATTATTGTTAAATGGCTTGCCCCAACATTATCCAAATCGACAATCCCAAGCACTTTAAACGACTCCATAATCCTCAACGCCGTTCTATCGCTACAATTTATTGCCTCAGACAAACCTGTCGTATCAATAATCCCCTCATTCCTAATCAGTGCATCCATTACGCTCACCCGTTCGTAGGGAGCGGATGACAGCGCCACCTTTTTAACTATTGGCAAATCTTCTTCATTTAAATAGTTTCTTCCAAATAAAACCGCATGCCCTCTCGCTAAGTTATATAGAAGCTGAGTAGCCCTATAGGCTTTTTCAACAACTGGTTGTTGATATTGGAAAGGCTTATCTCCATCAGAATAATCAGACTTCCAAACATTTACCGCTCCACGCAAACAACACAGCACTTGCGATAACTCCGCAATCCTGTTCAGCACTTCATTATCATCTCTCTCCCCTTCCCACACTATTTTTTCTCTCTGTATGGCCCAAAACGTTCTTAAGTAGTTTGATACAACTTGACTACAATCTCGAACTTTATGTTTGTAAACCTTATCTTTAATAACTTGCTGGACTAGTTTACTTGTCTCTTCTTCCTCATCTGCCATCTTATAAAAGTATAGACGAGCGCCAAGGTTCCCCATTAACTTCCAAACATTTGGCTTGATCGGGGTACTTGCCCCAAGCCACATAAATAAATATTCCCCTTTGTATCCCCTGCCCCCATGAACGCCACTTTCAGATGTAAACCCTTCTCCATCTAATACTCTTGTGAGAACACTAAAATTTTCTAATAGATCGTCTCTCTGCGCCCCAAAAATTGGCGCCATTTCGGGAGTAATGAACACTTTATTGCGAATTCTTGGTAAAAGATCAATTTTTTCTAATTTATCTCGTTGAACATTCGATGCATGACTCACAAAACTCCGAGGCGTAAACTTATCAGATTTATAGCTTATGTTATCAATGTCATAGAAAAACGAAAGAACAGTAGTTTTTGAGCTACTTGGCATTCCAATTAACACCAAGCTAAATGGATGTGATATATCTTGAATCCTTAATTGCGAAACCACACTCAAGCACGTTTCCACGGGACTCCAAAGGCTAGGAAAATTTGTAGTTATTACATCTCGAACTTTTCCAATGCTATCAACTCGTTCAAATTTAGTTTCTTTCTTCTCTTTTTTCTTATATACTGGGCAGCTTTTATCGCAAAACTGCTTTATTAAAGGGTCATCACAGTCATATCCTCTGTATCCCTTCATTGCAGAATCAATTTTCTTCAGAAGCACCCCGCCTCCTAAAGGCGGTTGATTCTTCTTATCCCACCCCATCAATACATCTAAAGCAATGTCTTTTGGCATTCCGGTATTCCTTAGTTGCTTTGCCAAAACAAAGGCAACTTTGTCTCGACACCCTTCTTTAACCCCCTCAGATAACATTTTCCTAACACAAGGCAGCCCATGTCTCTCCTCTGATGTCGAAGGCGTAATTATTTTCGCTTTTTCTTCGTTGAGCAGGCTGTTAACCTGAATAATTTCTTCTATCGTCTGCTTACCTGCTTTCTTTAAAGACTGAAGAACTCCCCACTGGTCTTTATGTGGCTCCCCTCCATTCTCCATGTTCAAGAAAACTGTTTTACCCTGCTGTGCTAACGGATAAAACAAAGGAAGGTTTATGTAATTACCATACCCATTCTCAGGAATAACGTCTTGTTTTGGGAATAATTCATAAATTTTACCTTCAGCAACCTCATCGACGATATGCTTTACTACCACCCTACTCTTCTTGGCTAATACGGGCTCATTAAAAAACAGCCAAATATGGAACCCCTTGCTTTTACTTACCTCAACATAATTAGAAAGCTGATAATGATTTTTTAATCTTTCTGAGCATAATTTTACATTTTCAAAATCCCAATTATCAAAATCTATTGCTATCCAATAAGAAGTCCCGTCCTGAAGTAACGGGTAGACACCCACGTGCTCTTTCCCATACATAAAATGATTCAATAAAACCTCATCTGTTAATGACTCTTTTACGCAAAGTCCTTTTGCGACACCATATGCATCGTTTCTTCCTTTAAACGTGTTTTTAAACAATTCCAAATACGTTTTTTTCATTGCTCCACCTATTCCCTGCCGTTCCAAGCCGCCAATACCTTTTCCGTAATTAGGTCTTTTGCTCCCCTTGAACCACCAATCATATTAAAA
>JAHIVN010000107.1 GCA_018816645.1 Patescibacteria group bacterium
CAATTGCAGAACCTATTGTTTTTCCTGCCAAATTCCTGATTGATGACGATTTTCCACCAGAAACACCAGAAACCACACCTTCTTTAAGTTTCCTTGCCTGTCCGACAGTTGCCCCTGCCACTATTCCACCTGCGACAGACCCACCAATTCCCCAAAGTATTCCTGAAAACCTGTTGATGATAGCTGGAATAAGATTTAGAAATGCTAATGATCCAAGCCCTAGTATGACTTTTGGAACTGGCTCATCAACACTAGAAATAATCTCTATTGCAATACCGATTCCAATTAAGAACACTGGTTGCATAAATAGTGTTCTAAGTACTTCTTCCAGATATGAGCTGAAAAACTTTCCTCCGTTTGGAAGTAACCCAATAACAAACACAACTGGAAACATGATCATATGTAAAAGAAGGTGAAAGAAGCGAATAATGAACTGGAATAATAGTGTTACCAGCAGAAAGAATAATCCTATCCATAGAATTATTTCTGCAAAAATGTTTAGCGTTCCCTGAATTGTAAATTCAAGTTTCTGTTCGACAATCTCAAGACCAAGAGAGAGTAAGAGGGACTCTGATAATGTGTCAGCTCCACCTACAAGGTTCTGCAGTACAAACCTGTTTAATGCATTTGTGAGATCAATCGCTGTTGCAAAGAAAAATCTCATGGCAACCATGCCTATTACAAAAAGTATTACTTTCTTTCCAACCTCTTTAAGCAACATTATTCCTTTGAAACTGCCCTCAAGAACTACATACACACCTGTAATCACAATTATTAAGGGTAACAGCATCCATGCAACACTTTGTGTAGCGTTATAAAACTTGTTTACATGAATCGGGATGTTGTTTCCTCTGGCATCTACTATCTGTCCGTCCCTCTGTGCAATATTCGGAGTAAACGCCACATAATCATCAAATAATTCCAATCCTTGCAAAAGTATTTCTGAGATAGCGTCAACAATTGATTCCTGAAAACTTGAAAAGGGATTAAGCATGTCAATCGGATTTGGTATTGACTGCCCTCGTCCAGGATCTTCTTCTGGAAGATCTAATACCCCTGAATCTTCTGGTAGTTCATCGACCACGTATTCTTCAATAACAGGTTGCTGTTGAGAAGCTACATCCTCACGAAAGACAAAAGTGAAAAAAAGTTGAATCGCTCCAATTGCAAGCATCATAATGACACCAGCTATAAAAAGCTTGCGAATAAGAGCCTTTTGCTTTTTATCAGCATTACCTACTTTATGCTTTAAATCAGCCATACCGTCCTGTATTGGTTTGTAGTTGTTTATAAAGTTAAACATTGGCTATGTATTTAATTGCTTCTAAGATAAAGTCTGGTTTGAAAAGAAATATAGCTGCAACTACTAAGAAAAAAGCGTCTCTTGCAAGTTTTCCTCTCATCATGGGATTATCAGCACCCTGCAGTAGCTCAAAAGCATCCTTGATAATAAACAGAATTAGAACCCCTGAACCTACACGAGTTGCGATTGTGATAACCCTTTCGATAATTGCTGATATCTCTGCACTTGGATCACTTTGTGCATATACTGTTTGAGCTGTAATAAAGGGATATAACAGAAAAGTAGTTACTACCAATGTAGTCTTCTTTAGTTTTTCCAGTCTGTTTTTCATAATAGTTTGATAAAAGGTTAATTTATTTGAGCAGTTTATAAATCTTCTTCGTCAAGGATTTCATCCTCGTTTTTTCCAATCTTTTTATCTTTCTTTTCCCGATAAATTCCCCGGAAAAAGAGGATTGTTATGTAAACAAGTAGAACGGTAGCAAATACAATAAATGTAATCATTTCTTTTTTCGTTTTTTAATAAGTAAGATGATAAATCCAGTCGATATAAGACCAAGTCCAAGAAGAAGCGATGGTAGAACCGATTGACCTGTTTGAGCTAGAATTATGTCTCTGTAAATTCCAGCATTGAGAAAGTTAATACAACCACTTGCGGTCAGGTAGCGGATTCCGTTCAGCTCGTAGTCTTCAATCTCCCCATTATCCTTTGGTGGAAGCAGAATAAGCTTATACTCGTAGCCAGTTGTTATTTCATCATA
>JAHIVN010000108.1 GCA_018816645.1 Patescibacteria group bacterium
AATACCGCTGAATTTGCACTTAGACTTGTCGGTGAGGCAGGTGCAGGAATTTGGAGAGGTGGGAAAGCTACTGTAGATGCATTCCGCCAAGCCGCTTAACTCATGTTAAATCCAATGGATCATAATCGGCTGAGTCGGTGGTCCTCTGGAGCGAGAAGGATTTGTTTTCAGAAACAAAAGTCACAAACAGCAGCCGAGTTAAACGCAGAGATTGGTACTGCTGTTCAATCCGTAGAACAAGGAAAAGAACCCGAGGCAATTCAGGAGGTAAAGAATATAGAATCTGCATTACATGGCCTAAAGGAAAATTTGAAAGAGCCAGAGAGACAACTAATATACGAGAACCTAGGCAATCTTGTAGAGAGAACTACAGATAAAAAGATGGAGGCACTAAGAAAAAAAGCGGAAGAACTAAGGGAGTCGGTTGCACCTGCGCCAAGAGGTCAATTTTCAGTTCCTCCTCAGCGTTCTAAGTCTACAGAAGCTGCCTCCAAAACTGCTGCTGACACAAAAGAAAGTGTAAAAGAAGAGGGCAAGATTAAAAAAGCTATGAATTGGACAAAAGAAAAACTGAATAATATTGGTAAGTGGTCAAAAGATAATCCGGGAAAGACCGCCTTAATTGGAACTGCAACTTTGGGACTTCTTGGTCTTGCAGTCTGGTTAAGTAGGAAAAAGAAGAAAGCTACTAATGAAGGTGGTAGTAAGTGGAGGTGGCTACTTTGGGTACCTGTTGTTGGTGCGGTGGGGTATGGGATTGTAAGAGCACATGAATATATGATCAAAAATGTTAAGCCTTATCAGGATACGATTGCAAAATTGCAAAAAGAAATTGAAGATCTCAAAAAAAAGGGTGAAGAAGTCGGCAAATCTGCTATTGCAGCGAAGCAAGGACTTGAAAGCGGCAAAAAAACAGTTGTTGATAATGTAAATGAATCTTTTGCTGATGCAGGCGAGAATACAAGAAGAACACTGGAGCGCCAGAGAAATAATGAATTTGAATCAAATGAAGAATATTACAATTCCCTTTTTAGCTCATTGATTTTAGATGGTGTGACTGTAATATTTATTGATGGAACATGTTATTTATATAAAAACGGAAAACAAATTTTATCTAATTCATTGGATGTTGGCATGGGCCTTTTTAACGCTGCAAATTCTTTGTACCATGGAGATGGCAATACAAAAGATAAGATAGATGGATGTGTTAAATTATATGCTGAAACTGCTTTAGTTTATGCTGCAAGTTTTGGTGTTATGGATTTTGTTTGGTTGAGTTCTGAATTGGGTATAAAAAAAGGTTTAAAAAATGCATTGTTGCGTTCTGCAAAATGGCCCTATGAAGTATATAGGAAGACAGGTCTTAAAACAGGGCTTGCTCTATGTAGCGGGGGTCCAAATGGGGTGATCGCCCGTACAGAACTTGAAACTTTGTGGCGTAAACCTCAGTTTCACTGGAAAAGAGTAAAGTATGGAAAAATTGGTTCATTATTTGGAACATGGGAAGAGGCTCATTTGAATAGTTTATATGATGAATGGCTTGCATATAATAGGATGATAAAAAATGTTGAAAAAAAAGAAGGTACATCACTTCTTATACAAACGCTGGATAACCGATGGGAACGTGTTGAATCAAACCTTAAGAAAGGTATTTATGCTTTTTATGATCGTACTGGCAAGGTGCCTTCATTTATTGAGGAAGTAGGTGATCCTGATCTTATTAGGCAGATTAAAAGAAGGCAGATAGTAGACGGACATTTAAAAAGTGTTTTAGAAAAGGGAAGTATTGATCTATTAGATGATGCATCAGAAGCAGTTGAAGATACTGCAAGAATTGTAGATTCAACAGCAGACGAAGCAGTTGCTGGAAAAATAGATCCGGATGCCCCTGAATCTACCAGAACTCCTCCTCCTTCGGACGTAGATGCAGACGGTCGAGTGAGAATACCTGAATCTGAAGCAATATCTGATGCTCCAGCAGATTTAGCTGACGATGCCGCTGAGCTGGCGGATGATGCGGATAGAGCAATTGCAGGAAAGATAGGTTCGGATGGTATAGAGAGTGTGGATGAGGTTGCAGATGGTGCGGATGATGCTGCAAGAGCTGTAAGTAATACAGACGAAGTTGCAGAAACAGTTGGTAAATCAGTTTCTCATCTTGATGATACAGAATTGGGTCGTGCAATTGAGCATTTTGGTGGCAGCAAGTGCAATGCAAATGATTTTCTAAAATATGCGGAGGTAGAAGGGTTAATGGATAAAAACACTGTCAAGCTAATAAATGGCAGTCCGGGTGCTAAAAAAATATTCGAAGGGGCACTGAAGATTGGCGATAAAGTAGAGGTCAATCGGGCTATAGAAGCTGCCAAGGGTGTAAGTAAATGGAGCATTGCCGGCAATGTTGCGGGAATAGGCGCAGACGCATTCGGTTTATACATGGCATATGCAGATTGGCAGGCAAATGGAGAGCGTATTGCAGAGACCAGTAATCCTGCTTTACAGGAATTGTATTCCGATGCTAATAATATTTATGCTGTTGAAGGAGGATCGAGTGCGATGGGTTTGGCGATTGGTGGACATGCGATAGTTACTACATATTTAGCTACCGGAGGGACAGTACTTAAAGCTCTGGCAGCTCCAGCAGGAACCGTGATGCTTCCGATTGGTTTAGCTGTTGCAGGTACACGTTACTATTACAAAGAATTGGAAGCAGCTCAAGAAGGTTGGCTTAAAGATGCATCTGATTGGCAGAAAGAAGATAATGCAGCTGTTTTGGCAGAAATCGAAAGGTTAGCTCCGGGTTCTTCCACGGTTGGACAGCGGGTTTCCACTACAGAACATCTGGGTTATCAAACCAAAGCTGCTCGTGAAAGAAACTTTAAGGAGCTTGAAAAAAACAATATGCAAGAGCGTGAGGCTTTGTATGAAGCATACTTCCGTAAAAATACGGTATTACCCAAAGAAGAAGGCGAAAGCGATAAGGATTATCGTGAAAGATTAAATACGTTTGTAAGAAATCAGGTTTTGTATATATCACGTGTCACTGATGGTGATTACCGGCATATACTAGATGTAAGGGTGTTGGAATCTGCTTCGTATTATTCTGAGATGGCAGAGCGCGGCAGAAAAGCGAAACTTGAAGGTCGTAAGGATATAATTCGTGTACCTGGTGTGGATGGCTCAGTGGTTGAATTGGATTTGGCTGAATTTGGCCAAGATTTGAGTCCTGCCAATACAATCAGCTATGCAAATGAATATAAAAAAGTAATGGAGGAAAATGAATTCCAAAATCTTTTAGTTTTGGCTAATCGTGTAGGGCAAGGTGGAAAAATGGAAGACGCAGCCGTAAGTGCAATAAATAATATTCTTTTGGGCAAGCTTCGTCATCGTATTAATAAGTTTGAGGTCAAAGTAAGA
>JAHIVN010000109.1 GCA_018816645.1 Patescibacteria group bacterium
AAATTTGCACCGGGAGGGAATCGAACCCACGACCTACGCGTTAGGAGTGCGTTGCTCTATCCAACTGAGCTACCGGTGCAATATAGTATTATGAGATTATAC
This sequence comes from Patescibacteria group bacterium, assembly GCA_018816645.1. GTDB lineage: Bacteria > Patescibacteriota > Dojkabacteria > JAHIVN01 > JAHIVN01 > JAHIVN01. The sequence goes on from JAHIVN010000109.1 coordinate 103, forward strand.
TAAATAGAAAAGTTTATTTCACCTTGCTCATCGCACGATGAGCATACAGTATATAATCAGGAAATATCTCATCATCTAAAAACCACAGTTTAATCTCTAATTCTGCCTCCTTAGCATTTCCTGAGGCATGTAATACATTATATACTGAACGTAACTCATCATTCGCAACCTCGAAATTATCCCAACTATAATCCCCTCTTATAGTTCCGGGGGGAGCAATCTGGGGATTTGTAGGGCCTGCCAACTTGCGTACTATGTTTACTGCATCGGGCCCTTCCCATACCATTGCAAGCACCGGACCTCTTGTTATAAGTTCAACATTCCACTGCTTAATTATCTTTCCCATTTCAAGCGGGTCTTTCGTCCCATATTTCTTTACAGGATCAATCCCCTGTTCCTTGCACATCGTCAGTGTATTGTTACCAAATCTTTTCAAATTATCTTCAGAACTTGCATAATGCTTATCTCCCATATCTTGAGTCGCAGCTAAGAATTCTAGTGCTATGAGCTTAAGTCCAACTCGCTCTAACCGCTGAATTACTTCTCCCATAAGCCCTCTCATAACTGCATCATGTTTTATTACTACAAGTGTACGTTCGGTTTTCATTTATTATTTAATACTAAAATATTAAAAGATATCTACATAATCTACACGTTCATAGCCATTTAAAGACTTGTACTTAGCACCAAACCAGTTGGGAATTTCCCTTATTGCCTCCTCCTTTGAATCAGAGGCATGAACTATAGTCTTGAACGTGACTCTTCCAGATCTTACAGCTAGTGAAGGAGTATCGAAAGCAAATGATCCTCTTATCGATCCCACCTCTGCAAAAGTAGGAACAGTGCTTCCCACTAGTTTCCGGATTCTATTTATGGCCTCGTTTCCTTCCCAAACAGTTATGATAATTGGATCTGAGGTTATATATTCTATCATTTTCTGATATACAACCTTTCCCATCTCCAATGTATCAGAAGTCCCAAAGTCCCTTTCAACTGACTTTAAATCTCCAGCATAACTTTCAATAGTTTTATCACCAAGGTTACGAAGCCATTTTTTATTTTCACCAGGATAATGAGTAGCTACCTGTTCTTTTGTTGCCAGAGCCATACGTCCTGCAACAAGCTTTAACCCCTGCTCCTCAAATCTTTGAAAAATCTTACCAATGAGTCCTCTAGCCACTCCATCGGGCTTTATCATTACAAAAGATTTCTCTACATTGAGCTTTTTCATATTTCTACTTTCCAAAGTAAATAAACTTGAATGATTTTACATTCCAATGAATTATTTTTCAACAATTTTCTTATATCTAATTCCATCCGTCTTGAAACTGATTCTTCCGTGCTGGTCAGTTCTATAGTACGTTATCCCCTTGCTCTCCAATGCTTGGATAACTTCAAGATTCGGATGACTAAATTTATTATCTAGTCCACAAGAGATGATAGCTGCATCGGGCCCGATCTCATCTAGAAAGATACTAGAAGTAGCAGTCCTACTTCCATGGTGCGAAAGCTTCAATATATTCACTTTGTTAATATGTTTCTCGCTAATTAACCTTTCTTCCTGTTCGATTTCAATATCACCAGTTAACAGGAAGGAAAACTTCGAATATTCACCTTGAATAACAATTGATTTTTGATTATCGTCAAATATATCCAGTTCTTCAGATGGCGGCCAGAGCACGTCAATTGAGAGTTCTCCAATATTTATATTATCACCTTGTTCAATTTCCATAATCGGGATCTCATTCGACTCTGCAATTTCTTTTATTCTATCTAGGCTGGTATCAAAAACACTAAGGTCATTTATTAATACCATCCCTACATCAAAATTTTCTAAAACATATACAAACCCCTTAATGTGATCTGAGTCAGCGTGAGTTCCAACTAACATATCAACTCTATTTCTCCAAAACGGAATTGTTTCGCCCAGTTCACGAAGAACAGACTCATCCTCGCCAGCATCCACAAGAACCAATTTATTCCCTGGAGTTTTTATGAGACAACTATCTCCTTGACCCACGTCCAAGAAATGTAATGCTAATAAACCATCAACAGACAACAACATGTACATCTCAATAACTAAAATAACCAGAAGCATCAAAGCTAGAAACCAGCGGTAAAAAAGTAACGAAGCAACTTTCTTTATCATATTATTCCCTCTTCTTGAAAAAACTTATTAAAACGACCACATAAATACCAACTAGCAACAAACTCAGTAGTGTGCCAGCAGGACCAAATAGATCTATATTCGAGTACTTAAAACAAGATAATCGATTTATCACTTGAATTACATATTCTAACAGAAGCCACAGCAAAGGTCTGAACACACCTTCTAAAAATGGAAAAGTATGAAGAGTTAACACATAAACCATGCCATAGACTGTTATGAGCGGAACAACCGGTAAAACTAACAAATTAGAAATAGGTGAGATTAGAGAGAATTTACTGAAATTAAATACCGTGATAGGAAGCGTAGTGAGAAGTGCAGATAATGTTGAAGCAAGATCTTCCCTTAGAAACTCCGGTACCCATTTTATAAGTCCCGAAACCTTATTGTTAAGAGATACAAGGCCAATTGTCGAACAAAATGATAGCAAAAAACTTATTTGAGTAAATACAAGTGGGTTTTCAAATATCAATAACGCTGCTGTAAATGACAGCATTGTATAAATAACACTTTTTCTTCCAAACTCACGGTTCAGTACATATATTGCTCCCATAATACCGGCTCGGATAACAGGAATATTACTAAGACCTACGAATATAACAAAAAGGAAGATAAATAATAGAGTAAACCAAGTACACAACTTTCTGCCTAGTACTAAGAATATACTGCTTACAATAGAAATAAGAACAGTTATATTGTATCCAGAAACTGCAATAATAT
>JAHIVN010000110.1 GCA_018816645.1 Patescibacteria group bacterium
AGTATCTTCCTTTGTATCTGTAGTCTCTGTATCAGATGTCTTATCTTCTTCTGCTACCTGTTCTTCCTTTGTGTCTTCTCTGTTCTCCCGGATTTTACTGACGATCTTGCTTACTCCCCAGATACCGGCGCCTAAGAGTAATAAAACAAACACAGCTCCTATAAGCCCAAGTATGAGTGACGGACCTAGCGACTGACTTCCTTCTTCTTTTGCAGCCATGACAATACAATAAAATATAAAGTTCGGGCAGATCTTGTTTGGGGCAGAATTCCCGCTGAGCGGGATGACTTAGAGAGGATCCTGCGATCATTATAGGTAGGACCTATAGACATGGCAAGAAAATTGGTTTGCAAGAATTTAGATTGTCACGAAGAGAACTTTGGAGGTTTTGGGTAAATGATTGGAGCAATGTGTGAAATTATATCTAATTTGCTATAGGCAAATTTCTGATTAATTTACGAAGCAGGTATGATACTTGTTCCGGCTGAAGAATAATCTTGTTTCCAGTGTTAAAGAATAGAGAGCTCAAGTCTATATTTGAGAGAGATCTACATCAGTACGAAGAGGACTACAACTATATCCCGGGAAGAGCCTTTAGCTCAACATGGTATAGAACAAAGTAACTCTTTTTGCTACAGCGATCGCCCTATACTGGAACATGTCTCCCCTGTCCTGAGTTGATTGAATGGCGACCTAGTTCAGCAATTCCTAATCTAGTCCAGCGAATTGATACAATATTTCGAAATATGGCAAGAATTGAAGGAAACGGAATTATATGAGTTGGCATAGATGTAACGATATTAATGTTTTTATTCTTTGCATCCTTTATTCAGATTGTATATAATATATTCAATCATGAGGGAGAATACGACCCTGTATCTACGTGATACTGAGTGACGCCTCCCGATTTTATCTCAATTCAAGTTTACTCTTTTCCCTATAGAGAAAGACCTTAAGATTCTGGAATTCTTTAAGCAGACTCGATTCAGAGAACTTATTTGGAATTATGATCGCTTTTAATTTATGCATTTCCTTAAGAAATTTATGCAAACAGTGGAAATCACCATCACCTGAAACGATAACAGCTTTATCATAATTATCATATTCAAGTCTGGCCGAATGTAATACTAGCTCTGCATCAACATTTCCTTTTGGTTTTCCATAACCATCTTTAACGGTAGGTTTATAAACGATTTCATATCCCCATCTCTTCAACGAAGAATACAGTTTCTTATTGCTAGGAATAAAGCCGATAAAAAGAAGGGCTTTATCTACTCGAAATTTATCAGAGAGATATGTTAAAAATTTCCTATAGTCCAGCCTCCATCCCTTATATATCAGTTTACGTTTCTTATAAATACTTTTACTTGTTCCGAGGTTCAGGTTCTGGCTATCAATAAAAGCGTATATCTTTTCTGATTTTCGTTTTACTCTTCTACTCATAACTTAAATGTTAAATTGACTTTATCTAATAAACCTTTACGATCCTACTATTATATGAAAATACTTCCCAAAACAAAAGAATTCATGACTAAAGTAAACTCACCCCAGTTGAAATCTATCCCCAACTACAGTAAACTATACACCGAAGTTTGTTCTAACCAATTAGTGAAACCATGATTGAATTTATTAATATTTCAAAAGTCTATAACGGAAGAGAGGCCCTGAAGGATATAAACCTCGAAATAGCCGAACAGGAGTTCACTTTCTTGATAGGAGCATCTGGAAGTGGGAAGACTACTCTGATCAAGCTTCTGATTCGTGAAGAAAATCCCTCCCAAGGAAACATATACTTTTATGACACTGAAATTACCAAACTGAAAGAAACTCAAGTCTCCAAACTGAGAAGAGAAATAGGAGTTGTTTTTCAGGACTTCAAGCTTCTTCCCCACAAAAATCTTTACGAGAATATCGCTTTTGCTCTTGAGGTATCAGGTAAGAGCCAGGAGGATACACAGGAGACGGTAAACTATGTTCTTGAACTTGTAGATCTTGCTGACCGGGCAGATGCTTTCCCAAATGAGATCTCGGGAGGAGAGAAGCAGAAGATAGCTATAGCAAGAGCCATAGCAAACAATCCAAAAGTTCTGATAGCTGATGAACCGACTGGGAACCTAGACCCAAAATCCAGCTGGGAGATAGTGAATCTTTTGCAAAAAATAAATGAGTGGGGAACTACGATTATCATGGCAACCCATGGAAGCGAGTTTGTGGAAAAGATGGGCAAGAGAGTAGTCAAACTCGATCAGGGACGAATCATATCTGACAGCACAAAAGAAACAGGTCCCACAATTCCTATAACAACACCTTCAGTATCCCAAACCAAGAAACTTGAGAAGCTGCGGCCTAAACCTATTAAAAAGAAAAAGAAGAAGAAGAAAATCGAGGAAAAAGAATTTGAAATTTCCTTTTCAACCAAACAGTCATCAGCTCCAAGTGCTCCTAAAAAAATGAAAAAGAAACAGAAGAGAAAAGGGTCCGATGTGGTTGATCTTCACAAGCTGAGATTATCACCGACACTTGAGGAAAAGCTTGTACTTAAGGGAATTTCTTCTGTACAAAAATTGAAGCAGCTGACAAAGGATAAATTGCTTAAAAGCAAAGGCGTTGCATTTAAGGAGATCAAGGCTATCAAAAAAGCACTGGAAAAGAATGCCTAAATCTTGTATCATATGTTTGTATTTATAGAATCAAAAGTTTCAAATTTATAATTAGTAATATGCTTCCGAAAATAAAACGCATTCTAAATACGACTTTCAAGGATCTTGCAAGAAACAGGTCAACGACACTTAGCTCTTCAGCTGTTATGACACTTGTATTTCTCGTTTTCACCTCTTTTTGTCTTTTTGCCTTCGCTGCAATTAAATTTATGAATTATGTAGAAACGCGCGAGCATCTTGAAGTATTTTTCAATACAGATGTAGACGAAACTACTATCCTAGAAATCAAGAATGAGCTCGAGGGCTCAGGGAAGACTGCTTATATCACTTATACAACCCAGGAAGAAGCAGCAGAATTCCTGAGACGACGGCATAGTGAAAACCCGCTGATTCTTGGAGCTATAACCCCAGAAGCACTTCCTGCAAGTCTTGCGATAAGAGCAAAGAAGATAGAGTTCGTTCCAGAGCTCAATTCAAAGCTTGAAGCGATTGATAAGGACAAAGCACTTATCTATAAGATAGGATATAACGAAGACACAACAAATCTCTTGAAGGACTTGCTCACCTGGGTCAAAATCATTGGCGGGGTACTTTTCACATTTTTGGTAATAGTAATATTTTTGGTCTCACTCATAACAGTTGAAATGGGCATCATATCCAGAAAAGACGAACTATCCATCATGCAGCTTGTCGGCGGCGGAAAGTGGTATATAAGGGCCCCTTTCATAGTACAGGGAACTATCTATGGGATAGCAGGCGCATTCTTTTCCTCCCTTATCATCTTCAGCCTAGGAACAATATTTTATCTGGTAAAAGATCAATCTGCCACACTGGGATTCATCTCAAATTTCTTTTCAGACCTTGATTGGCCGGCAATCACACCCCAGCTTATATTGATCTGGTTTGGCATAGAGATCTTAGTTGGTGCATTTATCGGCAGCCTGAACAGTCTAATCGCAGTATTTCGACGACTTTAATAAGCTATTTTCAAAGGATAACATTTGCTTTATAATATTATAAGTCCTATGAAAACAAACAATTTGAAACAGCTAACAACTATATTCAGCTTTCTTGTTATTCTCGCACTCATTCCCATCCTGGGGTTTGTTTTCTCAAGCTTTGGGGGAGTAAATGCCACAAATGATGACTTGTATGATCAGCTGGAACAGCTCGAGAAAGAACTGGCAGAGATAAAGCAACAAAAGATTGATCTTGATTCTAAGATATCCGCAGAAAAGCAGCTTCAAAATTCACTCGCTTCGCAGATCTATGTTCTTGAGAATAGTATCGCTGAGTTAAAACTAGATATCAAAGAAAAAGAAATCGATATCAAGAAAATGGAAACCGAAATAAAAATTCTCGAAGAAGAAATCACAGAGGCGAGACTTCTGATGGAAGGTATCGAAGGAGATGTAACTGAACTCCAGCTAGTTGCAAATGATATCATTTCAACCATCTATATAGATGAAAAGACAAATACTCTGATAGATAAACTCCTGACAGCAGATAAAAGCGAAGACTTCCTAAGCCAGATACAGTATCACACAGCCCTGGGAGCTTATGATCAAAATGCTCTTGCGAATTTGATAACGCAGAAAACCGTACTTGAGGAGGAAAAACAAAAACTGGAAGATGATAAGCTTGAAGTAGAAAAACTTGCCGAGCAGATAACAAAACAAAAAGAGTTGCTCGAGAAAGACAAGGAACAGCTCGCTTCCCAGGCTTCACAGAAAAGTCAGATGCTCCAGGACTCCCAGGTAGCGGCTGCTTATTATGGCGATCAATATGCGAATCTAAGCGATGCTGAAAAGAAGAAAGAAGCCGAACTTGATTATATACTACAGCAGATAGTAAACAGTGCCACAAAACCAAAAGGCTATGTAGTAAAGGGACAAGTTATAGCAACTGAAGGAAATAATGGCTGTTCGACCGGTCCTCATACTCACTTTGGCTTCGCAATCGGACGCGACAACTGGGTGAATCCCTGCTCGTATCTTCCGTATGAACAGTTCAACTGGGGAATTTGCAGCGGCTCAGGTGCAATCCGCTATCCCTATGATAATCCGTTTTATTCGTCTCGTGGATACACTTGGTATCATCAAGCACTCGATCTGATCGCTGGCCCGAGCAAATATGTCAAAGCTTCACATAAAGGATACTACTTTGAAGAAACTCCTTCTTGCAGCAATAGCTGGTGTTCGGTAGGCTGTACCGGCCCAATTAATCCTTGTATAAAGGTATGTGAAGATGTGAACTGCCAGACAGGAAAGATTTCGATTTATTGTCATGTGAATTTTCTGTAAATAAGCTTTCAGCAATCAGCGGTAAGCTAAAAGCCATTTACAATGTCCTCTTTGTTGATCGTGATACTTTATCTTTTCTATTTAGGCCTTACCAATTCTCTATAATCTGTTTTCTACTTATCTTTTTTCAACTTTATTATACGCTCGACCCATAGCAAATTTATGTGATATAATCGACATATAATTTAAATCTACTTTAAATGACTGAATTTTCTGAAAAAGCACCTATTCATAAACAGCTTGCCTTATACGAGGGTTCACCTGTTATTTTAATCCTTGGACCAGAAACCGGTTCTATACCAGTACCCCGAGTTTCTGGAAATCCAGATACGGTTTATAAAATCATATTTACACCTAGTCAAGATCGCATTTACAATGAGGATGTCCTCCTTGTGGGTCCGGCTATTCAGGCTGAAGGACTCCAGAACAATACTGTTCAAGGACGATTAGTTACTAATACTAGAACATCAGAGTCCTTTATCGTCACCGAGACAACAGAAATGCACATAAGAGAAATAGTACCTGTATAGTTCCTTAATATTAATCTTCCAAATAATTTGGATTTCGTTCTACCTTTTCATCAAGAACAAACTCAATTTAAACTTAACTATAAATACTGATTATTTATCAACTCCTGTACGTAGTCTGTTCTTTACTATATACTTTACCCATCTTAATTAGTTTCCCAAATCTATGTCAACCAAAGTAGCAATAATCGGGGGAGGAGCTTCCGGCATGATGGCTGCCATAGCAGCAGCAAGGAAAGAAAATTCTGTAACCATTTTCGAAAAAAACGATAAGCTTGGGAAAAAGATACTTTTAACAGGAAACGGACGTTGCAATATCACAAACACAAACGTTACCTGGCAAAACTACAAAGGCACCACCCCAAAGTTCACAGCCTCTGTACTTGCCCAGCATTCAAATCTGGACACAATCCAGTTTTTCAAAGACTTGGGTTTAGTATTGATAGAGGAGGACCGAGGACGGCTTTTTCCAAGAAGCAATCAAGCCCAATCGGTAATAGACGTTCTAGAGGAAGAATTGGACAGATTGGAAGTTGAGATCTTTTACAACCAGAAGATAAAGAGAATAGATTATAGTAAACAATTAACAGATAACAGTAAAACACATTTTGAAATAGTCACTTACCAGAACAAAAAACATTATTTCGAAAAAGTCATAATAGCTACTGGAGGCAAAAGCTTTCCGCGAACCGGATCAACTGGGGATGGCCACAGATTTGCCGAGCAGCTTGGGCATAAGATCGTTAATCCATTCCCTGCTTCAGTGCCATTTCGGATTCAAAACCCTGTATGCAATAAGCTTCAAGGCATAAAGATAGATGCTGTTCTGAGAATATACCTCAACGATAAAAAGGTTTCCGAAGTTACCGATGAAGTTCTCTTTACACATTTGGGCTTGTCTGCGCCAGCGGTACTTGAATCAAGCAGAGAAGTCTCAAAAATTCTGCAAGAAAATAAATCCGCAAAAATAACCTGTTCTTTAAACCTCTTTCCCGAATACACGGAGGAACAGCTTTATAAACTTCTGAAAGAGAGGATCTCTTCTCACCCTGACAGAGGAATAGGAAACCAGTTTACCGGCATGCTTCCAAAAAAGGTACTTCCTACCATTCTCAAAAATGAAAATATAAATCCGGAAGAAAAAAGCAAGCAGACCTCAAACGCAACAATCCACAAAATAATCAAGTTAGTCACTGATTACCGGTTACTGGTCACTGATGTCCTTGGCTGGGAAATCGCACAATTCACTGCAGGCGGTGTTAGCACGAAGGAAATCGACTCAAAAACTATGGAATCAAAAACTACACCAGGGCTGTATTTTTGTGGCGAAGTCATCGACATAGACGGACAGAGCGGCGGATTCAATCTTCAGTGGGCATGGAGCTCAGGCTGGGTTGCTGGAAACAACATACAATAATAGGTCTACTCATTCAACACTCCTATAGCTTCTGACAGCATATCAGGATCATTATAAACTCCATTATCAAGTTGAGACAGAAGTTCCACGATATATTCTTCCAGCTCACCTTTCTCTGCCTGTGTCATAAGATCTTCCTTTGAGATCGGATACTCAAGATTCTGCACAAACTGCTCAAAAGCACTCATCTCTTCCTCAGCGATTTTTTTGAATTTTTTCATGTTTTGAATAAATACTAAAATTTAACCAGGAAATATGGTAGCACCTTTTTATAATGCTTACCAACAGACAGAGAAGTCGGAGGCATATCACCGAAACATCTTGAACAGTTCCAACAATCGATCTGGAATTTCCTGAACCAGAGAGTCTGCTTCTATGCTTTGTGCCCAAGGATATTGTTGATCAGCAACTGGTTGAAACCAACGGCCAAAAAGCCGCTTATAATCAACCGAGTACATTGCAATTATCTCTGGATCATCTAAACATGTTCGAATCTCTTGAGATAAACCTCTAAATTTATGAAAGTCAAACTTTGCCAGATATGCTATTCCCAATATTAGTACTGCATCCTCTATATCTACCTCTGAAAGATCCCGTCTGCCTGCATTTATATTGCGTACAAACCTACGCTGTAGTCGTGAAGAAGACTTAACTGTTTGTTTAATAGGAATATTTAATCTTCCGTAAATATTACCAAGAATACTGCTTTTTCCTAGAGTCAGATACTTGATAGAAGGTTCAAGTTCAGAGATCCAGCTCTGAATACAGATAACATCAAAGACATCTGCGTGAGGATTTCCCCTAAGAATATAAACCGGAATCCAATCTTCTGTTTGGGTATCTTTCATATAAAAACGAATAGCGCCGATCCCGCCCCAACTGGAAGAAGTATATTCCATCCTCAGACCAAAATCTGCCTTTTGTGGAAGCTGTAATTCTATTGGTTGTACTTGTTGTAAAAGTTCGTTATGTCTCTCAATGATTTGGAACAATTCCTCAAATACTGCTGTCCTCAACTCAGCTGTCATTCTGTAAACACTAAATTCAAAGGGGAGGGGATTTAAAAAGCCTAAACTACCTAGCATGTTCATTATTTGTGTAGAAGGAGAACCTGTAAATGCCCATAATTCGCTTCTATGACAAAGATTGGCCGCTAAAAAATCGGCTCGCTCCGGATCAACTCCCTGCAGAAAGACTCTACTCAGCCTTTCTCTCCCAGTAGTACAGTTTCCGAAGCTTTGAATTTCTTCAAATTTCCGATTAGAAAACATTAAACTCTCATCTATATGGGTAAACATATATCAAGAATACTTAATTATCCGAGAAGATTATATCAAAGTCGCAACACCATCTCAAAAAAGATCCTATAACAGCAGGCTGCAATGAAGTGTCAATAACCAAACTACTCAAATCAATAATCATCTTTCTTAAACACGTTTCATTTAAAATCTGAATCTATTTTATTCTAATTTTAACTATAATATAATATCCCATAGTCTCATGGAAATATGGCAGAGTTAGAATACATACAAATTTCACGTCGGGGTTTAAGATCTAGAAAATCTGAAGCTCCAGAAGTCAAAATGAGATTCCCTAAAGAGTTTAAACCTGGTACAAGAGGTGTTCTGAGTCCTTCAGAAAGAATAGTAGACTTCACTGACAATATACCAGTTTGGCCAATTTATGGCGCGTTAAAAGCAGAGAGCATCGACATAGCATCATTGCCTATTCAAATGAAATTTGGAGCAGCAATTCAAGTACTTACTTGGCCCTTTGTACCTATAGCAGGAAGGGCGGCTGGAATCATCATACAGGACATCGTGTCCCAAAGATGCTTTTTTCTCTCTGATGCATTCTCTCACATGCTTGGCCCACTCTCGCCTATAACTCCAGAGTCAATTTATCCAGCTCACCAAAGCGTAGAACCCCAGATTCCACATATCAGACTGCTTGAGGCAATGGGACATAGATTTGATGAATTATTAATAAATCGAGATTCATCATTAGATATCGTTGTCGATTATCTAACCCGATACTGGATACTGGCTGGCAGAGATACAGGTGCAAGACTCTTACTGGGAGTGCTTGGAAAGCTGATGCTTCATGGAGAGGTTACTCCTCCACATAAAACAAGTCTCTTTCGTGACATTACAGCTGTATTGATAAGGTCAAGGACAAGAAGAGTCCATGGATCAGCATACACGACTCTCGGTCTTGTTGATAAAGCCGCAAAACAACTCGACATTCATCCAACTCTTCATAGACAACTATATATGTCTATGAGAGCTGAGTTCGTTCTACAAACAATTCTCACCGGATCGCCTTATCAAAAAGAATATATGCTTGGTTGCTGGAGTAGAACTCTGCTTAAACTTTTTCACGATTATTCTACATACCCACAATATGCACCGGTTTACATACAAGACGAAGAAATGGCATGGGAAATAGAAACAATTCTTAAGGCAAGAAACGCTCCAGAATTCTACAGATTACTCGCTTCATGGGAAGCAAGAACAAGGGCAACAATAATTCCAAGAGAAGTTGAGGCCATTCATAAATTTTACAGATTTATGAATCGACCAAGAACTCCTTTGACCTTTATGGAACAAATCGTACTCAAAGCTACAGTGCAGGGCGTCAGCCTGGATGATATAGCTGAACAAATAAAAAATGTTACCGGAGTCAATGTCGACGGAGCTTGCATTTCTACTTACAGAACAATGCTTCTGCTTGGAGAAATGTCTTTAGAGCCTTAAGTTAATAGAATTGTTCTCATATAACATATCCTAACTAATAGGCAGCCCGACAGAATCATGATAAGATAATCTGAAATTTTAGTAAAACATGACAATTTTCTATATTCTCAGCTCAACATTTTTGATAACTCTTGGCTCTCTCATAGGGATTTTCACCATTTCTGTGAATAAGAAAATTCTGCAAAGAAGCCTTCTCTTACTTGTCTCACTTTCTGCAGGAACTATGCTTGGAGGTGCATTTCTACATCTTATCCCTGAAGCCTATGAAAAACTTGAACCCTTAAAAGCTTCACTCTTAGTTCTGACTTCATTTTCACTTTTCTTTCTAATAGAGAAGCTTCTGCACTGGCATCACTGCCACGACGAGCCATGCGAAAAGCACCATTTCGGTTATCTGAATCTTATCGGTGACGGAATTCACAACTTCATAGACGGGCTGATAATAGCATCTTCATTTCTAGTAAGTGTTGAGTTAGGTATTGTAACGACAATAGCAATTGCTCTTCATGAAATCCCTCAGGAGATAAGTGACTTCGGAGTACTTCTCTATGCTGGGTTTAAGCAAAAAAAAGCGGTTCTATTAAACTTTCTGGTTGCTGCAGTTGTGATCCTAGGAGGTATAGTAGGCTACAGCATAGGTCAACAAGTAAACGATATCACACCATACTTTCTCCCGATTGCAGCTGGGGGATTTATCTATATAGCAGCATCTGACCTGCTTCCTGAAATGAAGAAAGAAGTCAGTCTAAAAAAGAACCTCTTGCACTTCATTATTTTTATCATAGGAATTGTGATAATGTTTACTCTTAAAGAGTTTGTACATATATAGTTTATACGATGAAACTAACTGGCCTCACTTATAAAGAAGTCTTAGAGAAACGCCTGGAATTTGGCCAAAATATTCTACCTGAAAAAGAAAAAGCTGCTAAGCTCACCATACTTCTCCAACAGTTTAAAAGTCCGCTTATCTACATTCTGATATTCGTTTTGCTCGTATCACTTTTCTTTAGAGAATTCTTCGACGCAACTCTCATCTCCAGCGTAATATTTCTGAATATATGTATGGGGTATTTCCAGGAGTATAGTGCTCAGAAAACCCTGTCTGCTCTGAAGAACATTATTCGTCCAAAGGCTCTCTCTATCCGTGAAGGTGTGAGAAAACTGATAGGTGTGGAGAATATCGTTCCGGATGACATCATAGTTCTCGGTATCGGAGACAGAATACCTGCAGATGGGATTCTCATCGTTGGGACGAACCTTCTCGTCAAAGAGGCTATGCTCACAGGTGAAGAAGAAGCTATATCTAAAAAAATCGATGATAGGCTCTTCATGGGAACGACAGTAATTTCTGGTAAAGGGATAATGAAGGTCACGAAAACCGGTTTGGGAACTGAGATCGGAAAGATCGGGAAGAGTCTTTCAGAAATTAAAGATGAGAAAACCCCGCTACAGCTTTCGCTCGAGAAATTTGCTAGATCACTCAGCGTCATTGTAATCGTCATCTGCATGCTGATATTCATCGCAGGATTTTTCCATGGAGAGGAAGTCTTAAAGATGCTTCGGATATCTGTCATCCTTTCGATCGCAGCAATCCCGGAAGGGCTCCCTATCGCTGTAACAATAATTCTTTCTATCGGGATAAAAAGAATTCTAAAAAGAAAAGGCTTAGTCAAACAGCTGCTATCTGTTGAAACGTTAGGAGCGACTTCAGTTATCTGTCTCGACAAAACTGGCACACTCACGCAGGGCATTATGCAGGTAGTAAAAGGGGAATTTTCAGATCCCAACAAAGCACTGATGGGAATTCTTCTAAACAATGAACAAAAAACGAATCTAGAACTTGCGCTTTGGGAATATGCTAGCAAAAACGGAAATCATAAAAGCAGACAATTAATCAACGGCAATGAAAAAATTTATGATGAACCATTTGATAGTTCCAGAAAACATACATTTTCCATAAACAAAATCAATAATAAAGAAGTAGCATTTATCGTAGGAGCACCCGAGATTCTCGTTGGTTTCTGTAGTCTCAATAAGACGGAAGAAGTAAAAATTCTGAGAAAGATAGAAGAGTGGGCCGATGAGGGCCTGAGAATTCTCGGTGTCGCATCAAAAGAAGAAGGGAACTTGAAAGAAAAGCGGGATTTTACTTGGCTTGGCCTTGTCGGAGTAAAGGATCCGCTTAGAGAAGAGGCTCAAGGAGTCATAAAGAAGGCTCAGGGAGCAGGAATCGAAGTGAAAATTATCACTGGTGATTACCGCAAAACAGCAGAAAAAGTCGCATACAACCTGGGGTTTTCATTGGATAAGAAGGACGTCCTTGAGGGGAAAGACTTAGAGAAACTGTCTGGTAAAGAGCTGCTTTCTATGATTGACAATATCGTTCTATTTACAAGGGTGACTCCGCATCATAAATTGAGAATAGTACAGGCTCTTCAGAAAATCGGAAAGGTTGTCGCTATGACAGGAGATGGAGTAAATGACGCCCAGGCTCTGAAAAAGGCCGATATCGGGGTTGTAATGGGAGATTCTACAGATGTAGCGAAAGAGGCTGGGGATCTAATTCTGCTTGATAATAATTTCAAAACAATAGTTGCGGCAGTCGAGGAAGGCAGGCTTATCTTTGAAAACATCAAAAAGGTGATCGGCTATGTCCTTTCAAATTCTTTTGCCGAGATGATTCTCATTTTTGGATCTATGCTGCTTGACCTTCCGATCCCTCTAACCATCGTACAAATTTTATGGATACACCTGATCTGCGATGGGCCTCCGGACATTGTACTTGGTTTTGAGTCATCGCAAAGAGATCTCCTGAAAGAAAAACCTCGAAATATAATTAGAGATAAAATCTTAGATAGTTCAGTTAAATTCTTGATATTCTCAGTCAGCTTACTCGTCGGAGTAGCTGGACTTCTCATCTTCCGGATAACCTATATAAATACAAATGACCTGGATTTAGCTAGAACACTTGCATTTTCCACTCTTGGTGTTGTCAGCCTAATTTATATATTCGCATTCAAAGATCTGAAATTATCTCTTTTTAGAACAAGGAATCTCTTCCGGAACAAGTACTTAAATCTTGCTGTAATCTACGGATTCATCCTGATACTTCTCGCAGTTTATACAAGCCCGCTCAATTCGATACTAGGAACAAAGCCTCTTGAATTGAAGTATTGGGGCTTTATTCTAGGAACAGGCATCATCGCAACACTGATCGTTGAGACCATAAAACACTTTAGAGTTGGAAATTCGAAGAAATGAACTTGATTTATACCTTTTTCAACTATCGCAATCTCACATTTAGACTTTCGAACAAGCTAACTTACCCAGAGGTCTCAAAGTACTACCTGCGGGGGAAAAACAGTGCTGACCGTCTTGTAAAATATATTGAAAAGCATCATTTTGAATACATATTAGGTTTGGGAGATTACAGAAAAAATTCTAAAAGAATTCGTATAGAAGAAAGGTTTATGAACAAGTATGGAAAGAATGAAATAATTGCAACCGCCCCTAGATATTATAAAGCAACTTGGGAGTTACCTATTCTTAATAATAAAATCTATATATCTGATAAACCCTCCAACGGCCCATGCAATAGAAGCGCTTACCTTATCTCGCATATCCTACATTCACAAAATCAAAATACCAAACTGGCATTTGTTCATATACCAAAAAGTTATAAAATTGACAAAGCAGAGGGATTTGTAAATTCCTGGATAAAAGTTTAATATGTATTATTATTATTTATTTTTTTAATTTTAATAAAATATGAATGATCTCAAAGTCGAGAAAAAAGACGGTCAACAGGAAGATTTTGACCGCTCAAAGCTTATAAAGAGTATGATTAGTGCCGGAGCAGACGATGCCCAGGCAAATGAAATCGCTTCGAAGATAGAAAGCTGGGCAATTGACTCAGCCGAAGAAGGTTTGATTAAAGTTGCAGATATCAGAGTAAAAGTTTTAGAACTTCTCATACCTGTCGCTCCTGATGCCGCAAAGGCATATGAGGAGTACAAGAAACCAGTAGAGTAAAATACAAACTTGTGTCCTCTCTGGTCTGTACTTGAGGTCTCCCGTTGAACGGGATTAATCAAGTCCTGACTGTAACCTCTGTTAAGATAAAAGTTTTTTACACGAACGATGTTTCACATCCGCTCCAATAATTGCTAAAATAGCAGCGCATTTTAGATCTATTAACATTCTTACAACATATCAGTATGCAAACTTTTATAAAAGATATATCAAAACAAAAGGATACAAATAATAAAATCACCATAAAAGGCTGGGTATTCAATAAACGATCCTCGGGGAAAATTCACTTTCTTCAGATCCGCGATGGCTCAGGGTTTATCCAAGCAGTATTGGAAGAGAGCAAAGTTAGCCAAGAAACTATTCAACTATCCAACTCTTTAACAATAGAATCTTCTGTAATCATCACAGGGACTCCTCGCAAGGATGATCGCGCACCAAGCGGATTTGAAATGGATCTTATAAGTATCCAAATCATCCAGCTAGCTGATGAATATCCCATCCAGAAAAAAGAGCATGGCACAGAATTTCTACTTGATAACAGACATCTTTGGTTGAGAAGTCAGAAGCAGTGGGCGATACAGCAAATACGTAATACTGTAATAAACGCTATTTATGAGCATTTGAATTCTCAAGGATTTATCAAAATAGACTCCCCAATCCTTACACCAACGGCTTGCGAAGGGACTACTACTTTATTTAAGGTTCCTTACACACCAGCATGGAAAGAAGGAGAAAGCAATGGACCCAAAGCTTATCTGTCCCAATCCGGACAACTATATATTGAAGCAGCCATTTTTGCTCATGGCCGGGTCTTTGACTTCGGTCCGACTTTTAGAGCGGAGAAGAGCAAAACGCGCAGACACTTGACAGAATTCTGGATGATGGATGCCGAAGCTGCATTTGTCGAACATGCTGAGAATATGAAGATTCAGGAAGGCTTGACCGTAGCTATAGTGAAGAAAGCTCTCGAAAATAACAAGTACGAACTTGAAGTTCTCGAACGCGATATCAGCCTGCTTGAGCCTATTCTAGAAGGAAATTTTCCAATTATCCCTCACTCAGAAGCGGTGAAGAGAGTAAAGGAAATGGGAGCAGAATTGGGTGATAGAGACGATCTCGGTGCAGAAGAAGACACACTTCTTTCTAAGTCATTTAAAAAGCCATTTTTCGTAGAGAAATATCCGAAGGAAATTAAACCATTCTACATGAAAGACGATCCGGATGATCCAACTAGATACCTGAATAATGATATGTATGCACCGGAAGGTTATGGTGAACTGATAGGGGGAAGCCAAAGAGAAGACGATCATAATGCTTTATTAGCCAAAATGAAAGAGCACAAGATACCTCTTAAAGATTATCAGTGGTATCTGGATCTGCGAAAATA
>JAHIVN010000111.1 GCA_018816645.1 Patescibacteria group bacterium
AAGCATAAGATTGAAAAGGGTGAGAATATTTATGTGCATCCGTTGAGTGAGAATAAGGTACTGGTTAAAGATGGTGATTACTTTGTTGCTTCTAAAGGTGAGGTTGGAAAGATAGAGCAGGTTGGTAAGAAGTTCGGTAGTCAGTTATATACTCCTGAAGAGCAGAAGGTTGAGGAAGTTGTTAAGAGAGAACCTTCTGAAGATGATATTGATATATTTTTAAATGACGAGGCAGGACAAGGGCAGACAAGAGAAGAGGCAAGGGAGTATTTACAGAAGGATGAAGGTGGAGTTAAATTCAAAGAATACATCCTTCCCGGAGGAGAGAATTATCAGGAAGTGTTGATTAAGGCTCCCTTAGAAAATAAATCATCTATAAAATGGAATGAATTTAAGAAAAGAATGGCTAAGAAGTACGGGGAAGGACATACAGTGGATAGTTATACCCCGGAAGAAGATACAGAAAGGATTAAATTAAGTAGAACTTTACAAAAGGCGATTATGACAAAAGGAGCTTCTGAAGGCTTTAAATCATCTCATTGGGATGAGCCTAATGTTCTTGCTCATACCCGATTAACAGACCGCAAGACAGCAGATGGAAAGAAGGTGTTGTTTGTTGAGGAGATACAGAGTGATTGGGCGAAGAAGGCAAGAAGTGCAGGAGCCAAAGGGGAAGCTCCTGTTATAACAGATAAAACAGATACTCAAATACAAGTTAATAATCAGTGGTATCATAAAAGGATTGTAGAAGATACAGGGTTAGATTTTGATAAATTAAAAATTGGTGATAAGTTAAAAGAGTTTGATAAAAATAAAGATTTTCCTTTCCATCCTCTCCTTAAAAACTGGAAAGAACTTGCAATCAAAAAGGTACTTGAGAAAGCCGTACAGGGTGGATATGATGCTATCAGTTGGACTACAGGACAACAGCAGGCAGATCGGTATGATTTGAGTAAGAAAATAAGTGGTATAGATTATCTAAAAGAACCAGAGGGAGAATATTGGATAAATGTAATAGATTTGGATGATAATGTAATGGGGGATGTTTCTAAAAGATATAGTCTTGAAGAAATAGAAAAAACATTTGGGAAGGATATAAAAGCAAAAATTGAAAAAAATGTTGGAGATGGATTGCTTTCCGGCCTTGACCTCAAAATCGGAGGCGAATGGGCTAAGTCATTATATGATGTTCAGATACCATCCATCCTGAAGAAGTTGACTAAGGGAGAGATTGGGGAGATAAAGTTTGTTGGTGATACTGATAATGAAACTATAATACTGTTGAAAGATGCTTTTTATAAATATGATAATACTGGGGAGTATAGTATTGGAGATTTGGTTGAAAGTGTTGATAATATATTAAAAGATAGTGATAAGACTTATAAAGAGTTAGAAATTGCTGTTGATAATTACAAGGGTGCTGTGGCAGAAGATAGAAGTGAATGGGGAATGAGGGGAGATGTTGATTCTTATGTTGATGATTTTGAAAATACTTTAACAAGTTTTTTAAAGGCTTCTTCTTTTGATGAACTTGGGAATAAAAAAATAGCTAAATTAAAACAGCAATCCCTCACCATAACCCCTGAGATCAAAAGAATGGTCTTAGGTGATATGCCTAAAGGTGGGGGGAAGGTTCATAAGACCGAGAAGAAAAGTCAACCCTTAGGAATAGTAAGCGAAGAGTATAAGATACTTCAGGACCTTAATAAAGCATGGAAAGATTCCGGGATAGGGAAAGGAACTAAGAGAGCTTTTGGTGTTACGAGTACTAAGGCAGGTGCAGATACGAAAGAGAGTTTAGTGCGGTTAATGGTTGAAGAGCAGAGACAGAAGGATCTGGAATATACTGCTTCTGAAAAGACAAGGAAGTTCTTTGATAAATATGTTGATAAGAAGATGGCTATTGAATTTCTTGACAAAGGTGAGCGTGGTAAAGTAGGTTCTTGGGATATGTTGCAAGTAGCTAAGATGAGAGGCTTGGGAAAAGAGGATACTGTTAAAATAGCTAAGGGGTTATATGACTTAGCGAGAGTTCACAGGAACAGAATGGAACAGGCTTTTGAAATGGAGTTAGATGAACAGGGATATTTGTTTAAAGAGCATAATGATAAGATAGGATATATTGACAATTATTTACCGCATATATTTAAGAATACTAAAAAGGCTCAAGAGGTATTTAGACAATTGTCGAGTAAATTAAGTAAA
>JAHIVN010000112.1 GCA_018816645.1 Patescibacteria group bacterium
GCAAGAACGATTAGATGATTTCGTTAAAGTATACAATGAAGAAAGACCTCATCATAGTCTAGATTTGAAAACACCAATGGAACAATATATGATGTTACTTGATAACCACCCGAATTCGTAACATGTACCCAACCTATACAATTGTTGGACAATCGTTCAACAATCGTAGTACAATTGTTCACCCCCCCCAAATATTCCCCAGCAGTTAAATTGTGCTCTTGTAATAGCTATGTCTAGTCCAAAGCATTATAAGCTAGATAATTTAGAGGTTTATCAGTTAGCGAGAAGATTGGTTAAGAAAGTATACTATTTGAGCGAGAAGTTTCCTGACAAAGAGAAGTTCAATTTATCTAGCCAGCTGACCAGGGCAGTTATTTCCGTTGGTGCAAACATAGCTGAAGGAAATGGCAAGTTTACGCCAAATGATCAAAGGAGATTCTGCTTCATAGCAAGAGGCTCTTTGTTTGAAGTGTTTTTCTGTCTTCAAGTTGCTAGTGATTTGGGTTACATTACGGCCGAGGAATTTCGCACTATCAATTTAGGAATACGGAATCTGAGTGTGAAGCTGAATAATTATATTGGGTACCTGGGGAGGAAGAGCCGGTGTACGATTGTTTGACCATTGTTCTACTATTGTTTCACTTCTGGCTTTCTATATAAGTTACTAGTTCCTCTACGCTTTCTGCTATCTCTTCTTTCCCTGTATAAATTACCAGTTCCGGCTTCCTAGGCTCTTCAAATGGCGCATCGATTCCAGTAAACTCTTTTATCTCTCCTGCCCTTGCCTTTTTGTAAAGTCCTTTGGGATCACGATTCTCACATTCTTCCAGCTCGCACTTCACATAGATTTCATGAAAAGCTGCTGTTTGACTTATGATTTCACGAGCCTTCTCCCTAGCTTCCTTTGTTGGGGATATAAACGAGGTAATGACGATGATTCCATTTTCGGCGAAAAGCTTGGCGACTTCGGCAAGTCTCCTCAAGTTCTCGCTTCTGTCTTCTTCAGAAAAGCCCAGATTTGAATTTAATCCATGTCTTACGTTATCTCCATCCAGAACAACAACAAACTTTCCCTTATCATGCAGAATGTGTTCTGCTTCGATGGCGATTGTCGATTTCCCGGATCCTGAAAGTCCAGTCATCCAATAAACGACACCTTTCTGGCCCAGGAGCTTCTCTTTGTCCACCCTTGTTACTCTTTGATTGATTTTTGTTATATGTTTTGATTTTGGCTGCATACGGTTGTTGAACAACTGTTAAACTATAGTGGGACAATTGTAAGACTATCGTTGAATTGCCCCCCTCCGGTTCCTGTATAAACTTGGGTCAACTGCTTCCAGCATTTCTTCTTTATCAAGATCGAGTCCTAGGAAGCAGTATATTCGTTCGACCTCATGTCCAGGGTTTTTGACAACTTCTGGGTACCATACTTCGAGCATCTCAATATTTTCTTTTTCATCTGCAATCTTTTTAGCTTTCTCAACATCACGAGTAAAAATCTTTCTTACAGCATCGTCGACTTTCTTGTCTTCTTCCTTTAGCATGATTTGTTGAGAAGCGAGAATTTCATCTAAGTCTCTTCGCATTAGGATTATCTTATAGTTGTATTCGTCCGGCAAAAACTCTGTGAAATTTACCATAATCTTGACGACTTTTCCTAAAGCTTTCCCCATCCAGGAGTTATCTTTGTGCAGTTTCATGGAGGGCTTGTATTCGAAGTAGCCTTTCGGGTTGTCGTTATCAGCTTTTCTATTATTGTCTACAAGTGTTTCGAGACCTCCGTCTGTCAGGATTTTCATCATCATCGAGGTTCCGGATCGAGGCAGGCCGGAGACTATGTAGACGGTATTTCTTTGCATGAGTAGTGCTGTTAATAAGTGATATACGATTGTTCGACAATTGTTCGACTATCGTTTGACAATTGTATAACTATAGTCAAACAAACACTTCCTTCATTTCCTGCAGCACTTTCATCACCTCCGGCCTGACGATTTCCTCAGGAATGCGTTCTTTGCTTCTTATCTTATCTCTAATCATTGTTCCGCTGGGTTTTATCTTGAACTTGTCATTGTGCGAGCAGGTCTTACTTGTTGCCATATTATTACAAACTTCACAGTAAAATGCATCTTCATATTTCAGAATTTTAATCCCTAAATCGGGGATCTTATCGAAGATATTCTGTGCGGCATAAGGATCATAGTAGTCGCTAACTCCAGCATGATCTCGTCCTACTACAAAGTGAGTACAGCCGAAATTCTTACGGATGATAGCATGCATGACAGCTTCTCTTGGACCGGCATAACGCATTTTTAGCGGCAGGATTGATAGAACAACTTTATTTTTATTAAAGTAATTCTCAATCAGAGTGTTGTACGAATTTATTATTGCTTCATCAGTATAGTCGCCATCCTTTTTCTTCCCGATAACCGGGTTTATGAAAAGTCCATCGACGATTTCGAGGGCACACTTCTGGAGATATTCATGAGCTCTGTGGGGAGCATTTCGTGTTTGAAACCCGACAACTGTTTTCCATCCCTTTTCAGTGAAAAGAATTCTTGTCTCAATAGGCTCAAGGTTGTAATTATTGAAAGTATTTTTTGTGTTATCAATAAGTAGTATATCTCCACCTACCAGATTTTTATGTATTGTCATCAATTCTTCAACGCCAGGATGTTTTGTGTCTGTTGTCCCAAATACTTTTTTTGCTGTCTCTTTTCTATTAAACTTGTACTTATCTTCAACGACGAGAATAGCAGTGAGTGTTTTCATTGAATCTCTGAGGGCTATTCTTCTGCCTATGTGAACCTGTTTTGCCAAAGTATCAGGAATATCAAGAGCAATCGGGATCGGCCAAACAGTCCCATTCTCAAGCTTCATACTTTCGGCAACTGACTCAAAATCGCCTTTTCGCATGTATCCGTTAAGAGGGCTGTATAGGCCTCTTGCGATGTTCTTGACTTCCTTTATCTGCTCTTCTTCAAGAACAATAGTAATCAGTTCTTTCGATTTCTTTTCCCAGTAATTTCTTTCTTCTTTATCTTTAATTATCTGCTGGACCAGTTGTCCTCCGTGCGGCGGAATCATGCTTTGAACCTTAAAAAGTAATACGATGGTATAACAATTGTAGTACTATTGTCAGTTTCTCAGTCCAAGTATCCTAAGCTTCTCAGTCTCTCCTTTACCTTTTCTTCATCCTCTTTTGAGAATTTTTCGTCGTCGCCACCCTCTTCCTCTTTAAGTCTTGCCACAACCTGCGAAACGATATCTTGCACATAAGCCTCTACTGAGTCAAACTCCTTTTTCTCTTTAACTCTTTTTTCGAGAGCCGTATATTCTTTGTCCTCGATTTCGATGGTTAACTTTTTCATGTTTTAGAATTAAATTATGTTAAATAGTGAACTTGATAAATTAAACTCGAATGTCATTTTGTTTCTACAAGATCAGCCAATGTTGTTTTTGAAAGAATCTTGTACTGTATATTACGGATTCTTTTAAATAAATATGTCAAGCTTTTAGATTTCTCAAGGGGACAAGATTCATATTTATATTTACTGACACAGCTTATCGGTGCAAGCGGCCCGTCGATCTCTCTGACAATTTCAGCGATAGAAATTCGTGCAGGATCTTTTATCAGTCTGAGTCCTCCAGAAGCTCCCTTTTGCGATTCTACTAGTCCTGCGTTCGAGAGAAGAGCTACTATTTTTTCCAAAAACTCCTGGGGGATGTCATTTGCTTGCGCAACTTTCTTTGTTGTATAGAATTTATTGTTATCGGATTTATATGCTCTTGTCAGAGTGAGCATTGCGAGTAGGGCGTATTGACATCTATTAGTAAGCTTCATGTATAGTAGACTAATTCGATCGGTATTATCTAGTATTATACTAAAGATGTCAAGTGTGAAGGGAAAGGCCAACGATTGTTACACAATTGTTTTACAATTGTTGACCTCCCCTGCTTTCATTCCCGTTACCAGTTAAGTATAATCTTCACATCTAACAAGAAACGCTTATGGAAAAAAGGCTGATAATCGTTGCACTTGGATTGCTCGTAAGCTTGAGCCTGCTCTGGATTTTTGTAATTCCGCCGTTTCAGACACCTGACGAACAAGCCCATTTGCGGTATATTCAATTCATAGCTGAGAACAAGAGACTTCCGAACGAAGAAGATATTTCAAATAATGAAATATTGGAGAGTTCAGAAACAATTGAAAATTTGATAGAGCAGACACAAGCAGATAGAATTTTCCATAATCGAACTTATCACTTTGACTTTGAGAACCCAGAACCAACAAGTATTGATGGATTTAACTCAGCGCACATCTATAATCATCCGCCTCTATATTATATCTGGGGCGCAGCAATCTATCTTGTTTTCAGCACGCTTGGAATTCTCAAAGTGCTGTACCTGATCAGGATTTCGAATCTTGTTTTTGTAGTTTTTAACTTTCTTTATACTTATAAGACAGCTTCCTTTTTCAGCAGGAACAATTGGTTTAAATCAGTTGCGGCATTTCTGATTTCCTTCTGGCCGGCTCTGATGTTTGGAAATGCCGGTATCAACAGCGATGTTCTGCTTTTCACTTCGTTCTTTGCGGTAACATATTACCTGATCAAAATTTTCAAGTCTCCAGGTTTACGACAATCTGATTTGGTAAAACTTTCTTTGTGGTCTGCTGCCGGACTTCTTTCCAAGGCACAGTTTCTTGTATTTTTTCCTATAGTTCTGCAGGTAGTTATTTGGAAACTTCGGACAAACATCAGTTTTAAAAAGATAGCTGCTTTTGCTGCGCCGCTTATTCTACCGCTTATTTATTTTGTCAGGAATACCTTTGAATTTGGAGGACTTTTCCCTGATCCGTCTGGAAATACCGGGATTGTTCGTGATAACTATTTCAGATCGGAATCTTCTTGTACCGGACTGTCGTTGTTCACTTATCTTAGGACCCTGATCTACCCGAGATATGCCCTGATATTTAAGGGATTTGTCGGCAACTTCGGATGGCTCGATACACAGCTTCCAAAAATTATATATATTCTTGCAGGGCTTGTTCTGCTGGTAGGTGCCACTGCAGCTGTATACTGGCTGGCTGTATCGATAAAGAAAAAGAATTTCAAAATTGAACATGCATTACTATTTGCTCCTGTAATTAACTTAGAGTTATTCTATATATATCTTTTCCTGAAGGGCTACGTTTACAGATGCTATGAGAATTTCCCGACTCAAGGCAGATACTATTTTCCCATGCTTTTGTCTTTTGTTCTTTTGCTGCTGCTTGGATTTAGGAGCATTCTTCCAGGCAGGTTCAGAGGCATATTTTATAAAGGGATCATAATTGCAGTCCTTTTGTTTAACTCGTTCTGTCTTGCAATGATAATAGAAAGATATTGCTTATGAAACTTAGCGGTAACATACTAAAACTGGGTTGCTCAGCTATATTGGTTCTCGTCGTTCTATTTCCTTTCATCTATCTCTGGGGAAGAGGAGAGTACGATCTAGGGCAGGTTTATGTTCCGCAGAGATTTAATGAGGCTAACTTCAATGTGGTTGACACTGGTAAAACAATAGTAATACAGTCAATTGTTTTGGAAGCGAGCAACTGGGCAGGCTTCGATTTACAAACTGAGAAATGTCAAGTACCTGCGGGGCCGATAGAAGTATATGATGGAAAAAACAGCTACATTACTGAGGCAAGATTAAAGCAGTCATTGCTTGACAATAAGTGTGATGTGTTGAATTTCAGATTTGAGCCAATCCGAAACTCCAAGGGACAAAAATTCTATATAAAGTTTGCCAAGATTCAAAAAGTTGAACTGAGATATTCGAAAGATGACTTTTACTCAGGGGGCGAATTGACTTTGGATGGGGAGGTGCAGATTGGTGATCTGAATCTTGTGCCAGTTTATAAAGCAGGAAATCTTGCAGGAATTATATTTGATAGAATTGGATTCGCCGGTTTTGCATTGTTTTTAGCGGTCGCTGTATTTCTTGGACTTTTTGCTTTTCAGATAAATGATTGCGGACGAAAGCAAACAAAGGATAAGAATAGTAAGAAACGTATTGAGTGAACTTATGCGGAGCCCAGCAAGATTGAGGTAGAATATGAGCAGAGGCACTACGGAAATTGAAAGAACAAAACTGAGGACACCTCTCTCTAGAAGATCGATTCTTCCTTCTCTGAAAATTACATGGCTTAATAAAAATCCCGGCAGGAATAAGCTGTAAATTGTCCCGAATACAACTCGGAATGAGGTTAGAATCCCTAAACCAAAACTGAGTATCAACGATAGAACAGTAAGGCACAGGATAGCTGCAAGATAATATTTGAAGTAAATCCCGAATATTTTGAGATTTAAGGCTTTATTTTTCTTCCAAACTGTCTCTAGTTTCATTCTGGAAAATAGTTATAGATATGAGAAATATTAGGATCCCTGACAGGAATGAGATGAGAAATGATATTGGTCCTATAGAGTTAATTCCTATGTAAATTATTGTAGCTGATACAAGGGAGATAGATAATGCAAAGCTTAAATTCCTACTGTCTACTTTATTGACAAAAGCGTTAGGAACTAACTCTTTGAGACTGAAATAAAGATTGGAAAAAGCGAGAATTAATCCGAGTATGAGATAGACTTTATCGAGCATTCTTGAAGAATTTATTAATAATCAAAATACAAGTAGCTAGAATTAAAGTGACAGTAACCTTCTTATCGAAAAACATAGCTTCGATGAGGTAAACTAGTGTTAGTGATAATATTGTTATGTTTATCAGTGTCTTCATATGACAAGCTTCTTATACCACTTCGGCATCATTTTGTAAATTTATGCGCTATCTTCCTACCCCGAAATATTTATATCCAAGTTTTACAACCTGTTCCTTATCCCACTTGTTTCTTGCGTCAAGCAGATTTGGCTTCTTGAAAACTCGTTTCAACTTCTTGAAATCCAAGTCAACAAGCTCCGGCCAGTCGGTTGCAAGTATAGCAAGATCAGTTTTCTTGAGTGCGTCCGCTATGCCTTTTGCATAATAAACACTGCCATCTATATCAGCCTTTGCTTCCTGCAAAGCCTTTGGATCATATACGCTTACTGTTGCGGATTTTCGCACAAGATTGTTCACAAGCCTTATTGATGGCGAAATTCTTACATCACTTGTTCCAGGCTTGAAAGATAAACCGAGAACCGTTATTTTTTTGCCTTCGAGATCAGCTCCGAGGATTCGATGGATCTTTCTCAATACATATAAAACTTGCGAATTATTGAGGTCTACGACAGCCTTGAGAATCTTGAAATCAAAGCCTACTTCATCAGCGTGATAGATAAGTCCCGCCGTATCTTTCGGAAAACAGCCTCCTCCCCAGCCGAGACCTGCATAAAGAAATGACTTGCCTATTCTTTCATCTCTCCCCACTCCCTCCATAACCTCCAGTATATCGGCTCCAGTTTGATCGCAAATTCTGGCAATCGAGTTCGCAAAGGAAATTTTCGTAGTAAGAAAAGCATTTGCTGTTACTTTTATGAGCTCAGCACTTTCAAGCCCTACCGATAAGATTCTATCTTTAAATGGTGTCTCATTATGAAATACTATCTTGTTCTTATAGATTTTAGAATATTTGGTAAACTTTTTTGTATCTATCTTCTTCGAGAATTCGTCAATAGATTTTAGAAGTCGGATAATCTTTTGTTTTGCCATTTCTGAATCGCCGCCAACGACAACTCTATCCATATTCAAGGTGTCAAAAACAGCAGAACCTTCTGCGAGAAATTCTGGACAGCTGACAACGTGAAACTTCTTATTTCCTGCCCCGTTTTTGAGAATTCTTTCCAGTCTTCTTCCAGTTCCCACAGGAACAGTGCTTTTTTGAACTATTACTAGGTCGTCTATCATGTACTTTTGAATAGAAGTCCCGGCCGAATAAATATAAGAGAGATCTACACTTCCATCTCCTTTCGAGGGTGTTCCGACACAGATAATCGCTATTTCACTTTGGGGAATCGCATCCCGATATCTTGTGGTTGGAATTAATTTCTTTGATTTAATCGCTTCTGATATCAGCTTATCAAGCCAAGGTTCATAGAAGTGGGATCTACCTTTCTTTATCGTTTCAATTTTCTTTGAATCAACATCGATACAATAAACTTTGTTGCCTGCTGCTGCTAGAAGTGCCCCTGTGGTAAGACCTACGTAGCCTGTTCCAACTATTGATACTGTCATTTATCTACCTGGTAAAAAATAATTTGCAAACGAATTTCCAAAAACTTCTATTTGTTGTAAAATCACCTAGCTATTTAAAGTCAATCAGGAAAGAGACAGTATTTGAAACGTTCATTATTATTTCATATGACTACATTCAAGGCAATCATAAAATCACTCAGGCCAAAGCAGTGGGTAAAGAATATATTTGTTTTTTCAGCACTGGTTTTTGCTGTAGAATTTACAAATATCAGATCGCTCACACTTGCTGTATGTGCCTTCTTCCTATTCTCTTTTACTGCCAGCAGTATATATATCATCAACGATCTAGTAGACTTCGAGAACGACAGAAAACATCCCAAGAAAAAGTTTAGACCTATTGCATCAGGAGAACTTAGCAAGGGAATAGCAATAATTATTAGTTTAATTCTAGGAGTTTCATCTATTATCACGGCATTGGTGATTCACCCTCTGTTTGCTCTAATCCTTCTATTCTACGTGATTAACAATCTGTTGTACTCTTACTTTTTCAAACATGTTGTGATAGTCGATATCATAATGGTTGCAACAGGTTTTGTGCTTCGAGCCGTGGGAGGGGCTATAGTTATCAATGTTTCGATCTCATCTTGGTTTCTCGTAATCACGTTTCTGCTTACACTATTCCTTGCGATTATGAAAAGGAGGCAGGAGTTTGTCGAGATATCCAAGAATGGAGGTGAAAAGAGGAAAGTTCTGGATCACTATAGCATGGAAATGCTCGATCAGATGGCAAATATCATTATCCCTGCGGTCCTTGTGAGCTATGTGTTCTATACTTTCAACACTTTTCATACTCAATATTTCATTTTCACTATTCCATTAGTGATTTATGGAATTTTCAGATACTTGTACCTTGTTCACAAAAAGGATCTGGGTGAAAGTCCGACAGAAACTTTGTTGACAGATTTTCCTCTAGCACTCGTTGTAATAATGTGGGGACTTGTATCGATGGTTCTGTTATATTTTTTTGAATGAGGACGATTGTATGACTATTGTCAAACTATTGTTTTACCATTGTTAAACCATCGTTAAACAATTGTCCAACAATGGTATTACAATCGTTGGTTACTAGTTTACTTCAGTACAGGAAAAATGACCAAACCAAAAGTAGCGGTCTTGAGAACAAAACC
Source organism: Patescibacteria group bacterium (assembly GCA_018816645.1). Classification (GTDB taxonomy): domain Bacteria; phylum Patescibacteriota; class Dojkabacteria; order JAHIVN01; family JAHIVN01; genus JAHIVN01. The sequence goes on from JAHIVN010000112.1 coordinate 9,361, forward strand.
GGAAACAGTGCTTGATGATTACGAAAAACTTATGCAGCTTGCTGACTTTGAGGAAGAGATGCCAAAGGATAAGGAAGTAATTCTCAAAGATAACATTTCCTGGCACTATCCGATGCCTTCAGCAAATACTACTCCTTGGCAGCTTGAGGGAGTTACCCGAGCCTTGAAAAATGCTGGATATGAAAAAGTTTCTTGTGTGCAGAATCAAACGGTAGTAACAAATGCTTTTAAGGGTGAAGATTTGAATAAGTACAAGGACATTTTCAAGAAGTATCACATTCCGGTTTTGTTTAACTTCAAGGACGATGAAATAAAGTGGGAAGTTTATGAACCCAAAGCCAAGATGAATGTTCTCCACAAAATCTTTCCGGAGGGTATTCGTATCCCGGAGTACTTTAAGGGCAAAAGCATCATTCATCTCCCTACGGTAAAGTGTCACATTTATACTACTACCACCGGGGCGATGAAGAATGCATTCGGAGGACTGTTGACGAAGAAAAGACATTATACTCATACACATATTCACGAGACTTTGGTTGACCTTTTAGCTATACAAAAGGAGATTCATTCGGGGATATTTGCAGTAATGGATGGAACAATGGCTGGCAATGGTCCTGGGCCTCGAACTCTTATTCCGGAAGAGAAGAATGTTATCCTTGCAAGCTGTGATCAAGTGGCGATTGATGCTATCTCGGCTAGTATGATGGGTTTCGATCCTATGAAGATAAAGTATATTCGCATGGCGCATGAGCAGGGGTTGGGAGTTGGAAATCCTAGTGAGATAGAAATTATTGGAGACCTCGATGCAGCAAAGGAGAATTGGAAGTTCGAAGTTGGGACAACGATGCATAAAAAGCTTGCCTGGCTTGGATGGTATGGACCAACAAAATTTCTTCAGAAGCTCATTTTTCATACACCAATCGTGAATATCCCTATTCTATGGTCCGAGGTGTATCATGACTATTACAGATGGAATGTAAAAGAAAAGAAGATTTTCAAAGAGTGGCTGAAGAATTCTGATTGGGGAAAAATGTTTGCCAGGTATGAGCCAAAAACAAATGTGGATTAAAACGGCGGTAAGTTCCTTATATAAATAATTATCTGCTTCAAATGGGAAACATCATTTACTGGGTTTTGTTAGGACTGTTTGCGCTGTCAAATACAGCTGGCGGGCTTCTTATGAAAGCCGGTTCGAGCAAGGTAGCTTTTGGCGAGGGACAGGCTCTTGTGGAGACTGTGAAGACAATGGCAACAAACTGGCAGTTGATACTGGGAGTTTGTTTTTATGGGTTCAGTTTTGTGCTTTCTACACTGGTCTACACAAAAATAAATTTGAATATAGCGTATCCAATCATGCTGGCATCGTCGTTCTTACTGGTATCAGTATCTTCGGTATTTTTGTTTAGCGAGAAATTTAGTACAGTTCAGATATTTGGTTCGGTCCTTGTAATTATTGGTATCGTGATGGTGGCTGTGAATATGAAAACTAGTTAAGAATTCAAATGTCAAAACTCAAAGATAAAAACCACATTCTCATTTCAGGTTCATCGAATCGTCCATTAGCAGGAAAAGTCGCGAAAGGGTTAGGAGAGAAACTTGGAAGTATTGAACTTGAAGAGTTCCCAAATGGTGAGTTGAGAGTGCGTATCCTCGAGGAGGTGAAAGGAAAAATCGTTTTTATCCTTCAATCAGCCATCTTTCCCGCTGAAAGGCATATTCTGGAAATGGCCCTCATCGCAGATGCAGTAAAAAGAAGTGGTGCAAAAAAGATAGTTGCAATAATTACCTGGTTCGGATACTCAGCTCAGGATAAAATCTTTCGTGAAGGAGAGCCCCTTTCTTCTGAAGTTGTAATAAAAATGTTAGAATCTACTTCAATTGATGAATTTGCAACTATTGATATTCATTCACCTTTAGTATTGAAGATGTTTTCAAAGAAAGTCTATAACCTGAGTGCGGCTACTGTTTTCATAGATCACTTTAACGGAAAACTTTCTCGGGATTGGGTGGCAGTTGCTCTGGATAGGGGAGCGGTTGAAAGGTCGGAGGAATTTGCAAAGGCGCTATCATTACCTCTTGTTAAATTTGATAAGACACGTGACAGAAGGAGCGGTGAAGTTACATTTCATAAACTAACGGGGGAAGTTAGGGGCAAGAATGTCATCTCGTTTGATGATTTTGTTAGTACTGGGGGTACGAGATTAAGGGGAAGTAAGTTTCTGAAGGATGAAGGAGCAAGAAGATATTACGATTGTGTTACCCATTTGATTGTTCCAGCTACGACAAAGAAGTTGGAGAAAAGCAGCATAGATAAAATGTTTATAACGGACTCTATATTACTGGATAAGAAGTGGAAGTATAGAGGATTAAAAATTTTAAGTGTGGCTCCAATAATATCAGAATTCATAGGCAAATATTAGTTTTTACAGTTTTAAATTAGTTGTAAGTAAGAGCATGATTTACTTAGGTGCAGATACAAAGGCCCATAAGCAGATTCTTTTTGTTATAGAATGGCTAGAGAAAAATATGATGAAATACAAGCAACTGGGGGCTAAGGATGAAGTTAAAGCTGTTGATATTACTGATTTTGTGAGGGATTTAACTTTGAAAGTTGCAGAAGATTTTGGGAATAGGGGAATAATGATGTGTGGTACTGGACTTAGATATTTAAAAGAGCCATTGTGTATTTATTGAGCCGCTAATATCGATTCTGTAGAAAATGTCGAAGATTAAAAAATGGAAAATTATATCGATAGATGATGTTTCTCCTAGTCCTAGGTTTCCTATCTTTAGGAAGACTTTTCAATTGCCAAACGGAAAGATATTTGATGATTACTATACAAGCCGTCTAGGAAACGTTGCGATGGTTGTCCCAATAACAAAGAGTGGAGAAGTGATTTTTGTCCGGAAGTATAAACATGGGGTTGAGGAGATTCTCCTTGGATTTCCGGCCAGACGCATAAAGAATGGTTGCAGGAGCAAAGAGGCTGCTAGAGATGAATTGTTAGAAGAAACTGGGATTCAAGCTCGTAATCTTCAATATCTGGGTAAGGTATACCCGGCTCCTGTCAAAGGCTCAACTAGTGTTTTTATTTACCTTGCCAAAGATGTCGAAGTTACAAGGCAGCAGGATTTTGACTCAATAGAGGATATTGAAATCCATAAGCTAAAATTTTCAGATGTATTGACACTTATCAGAAAAGGGGAGATCAAAGGTTCGGATACCATAGCTGCTATAGCGATTGCAAGTATAAAATTTCCTAATCTGCTGAAAATCTCAAATCCCTGCTGTGATAAAGTAAGCCTTTCAGAAAGTAGGAAATTGAAGAGGTGGGAAGTTGTATCTGAAGAAGATGTCTCGCCGAGTCACTGGTACCCAGTATACAAACAGAAGATCAGACTGCCGGACGGAAGCATTATCGATGACTACTACGCCAGCAGGTATAAAAATGCCAGCATGATTCTTCCAATTACTAAAGAAAAAGAGATTATTTTTGAGAGACAATATAGGCAAGGTGTTGACGATATTCTTGTAGAGTTGCCCGCTGGGGAAATAAGAGGCAATATCAGTCCTGAAGATACAGCTCGAATGGAACTGGATGAAGAGACGGGTATAGTATCAGAGAATTTGATATATCTTGGGGAAGTGTATCAGGCACCGACAAAAAGTTCTGTTAGAATGAAGGGTTATCTTGCAGAGGATGTTGTAATATCTAAAGCGCAGAATCTTGAAGAAACTGAGGATATTGAAATTCTGAAGATTCCAGTATTTAAGATCTTCGAATACATACAAAAGGGCAGAATACAGAATTCAGATACTATTGCGATGTTGTTTATGGCCAAGTTAAAATTCCCAGCCCTTTTTGTCTAGATAGGAATCCTAAAGAACGCAAGGATAAAGTTATTGTTTGTCTACTCAAATACACAACTCTGCACACACTGTTGAGTGCAGTAATATCCAGCATCGGGTGGACAATTTGAGTCACATTCATTCACTGTCCCTCTATAGTCGGTACATTGGCTTGTGCTGATGTCGAAACACCGCCCGTCTTCGAACCAGTTTCCCTGGAAGTAATTGCATACAACTTCAGGGTCATATGTACCGGATCCGCTTATCGAAACGTAGGCTTCAGGGTTTCTATAATCACTTGAGACTACGCGAATGCTGGAAATAATGCTGCCTTCTGTGGTAGGGTTGAAGATGACAATAAAACTACAGCTTTCTCCGGGTGCTATAGTGGGATCTGCTTGGCTACAGGGATTTTCACTCCCCTCAGGATTTAGATTCAGTGTGAAATCGGTTGTGTTCAAAAGTGCGATACTTGTTACATTCAGGTTGCCAGTTCCTTGATTACCGATGTAAATTTCAGTCACTTCGGAGCTTTGTCCAACAGGAACAGCATAAAAATTGTGAGCACTATTGTTGAAATAAATATCTGATGGTAAGTCGGCACAATTATACTCATCATCCAAGGCCATCGTTGTAGGGTCAAAATCATTGCAATCTTTTTGGTCGGAGATTCCTTCTGGACAGCTGGCCGGCTTGTTTTCGGATAATCCCCAGTTGTAATAACCGTCACCGTCAGCGTCAATACATTGTATAGTTCTGCTGCTTGTATCGGATATTGGCAGAAGCAGTGCATGTGTCCATCCAATATTGGTGATTTCAGTTTTGAGATAAAGGTAGCCGTTTTCACCCCAGGTTCTGCCCCAGCTATTCTTGAATGTCCAGACAGTATCGCCATATTCGTCTGTATACCAGCCAACAAGAGTCATTGCGTGACTCCAAGAAAATACGCCTCCGCTGACTGGTCCATATTCAACGATCATTTCCTTTAAGTTGTCTTCAGTCTTGTCAGCGAATGGAATTCTCCCGCCGATTTTGACTAACTCAGTTGGATTTGAGCACTTATTATTGCATGGTAAGTCTGAGGCGGAGTAGGGGAAGCATCCCTCGTTGACTACGCCGGTGCTAGTATAATAATCCAGAGTTAAGCTTGGCCAGCCACCACTGCAGCTTCCAGCGCCACTGCAGGAAAGTGCATCTTGTTCAGACAGGTCTAGGTCAATGTGTCTGTTGTAGTATAGATTTACCAGTGCTTCTGTTGCTCCTGTTGCAGCAAATGCCCAGCAGGAGCCGCAGCCGCCCTGATTCTTGACTGATGTGATCCATCCGTTGCCTATTTCTTGAGGATCAAGGTTTCCATCGAAATAGGGTGAGGATGGATTATTAGCACCATGCTGGTTTCTCCAGTCCCAAGTGTCAACGTAAGCAGATGCTGTACCCGATCCTTTGACAATTCCGAGAACGGATGAATTTGGTTTAATGACAGTCAAACCACTCCTTGTGGATAATTTGTCGATGATTTTTTTGGAGGTTTTGTCCGGGCGGTTAATATTGTTTGTAACCGATCGTATAAGAAAATCGGGATGTTTTTTCAGGACGGCTCCTTTTTCGGCTATTGTTTCAAAGACACCGCCTTTGTAGAATTCGAGTCCTTGGAAATTCGGGAGTCTTCCGTCGTACATCTTTTTCTTTTGGGCGTACGTTAATTCTGAAAATGCAGTTCTTCCCGCAGTCCAGTTTAGATTATTTTTTTTGATTTCGCTATTCAATTTTTTTATCTTTTCTTCCAATATGCGATTTCTTTCCTCTACTATACGAAGCTGGTTAATTTCGCTTGTTACTTCTGTTACATTTTTGATTTTTGTAATATTGACCTTAGCCCCTGACTCTGTCTCGACACGTAGCTTACTTGGAACTATACTGTTTAGTAGACAAGTTTCTTCACAGGCACTTTTTATACTGAATGTTTTTGATCCTTCAAGTAGAAGATATGATTCATGTGCGAGATATTCTTTTTCATGATTATCTACAAGCACTATCCTGGCAAAGCTGTCAGCGTTCGGAAGAAGAACTTCAGCATTCACTTTCAAACCGTAGATGGGATCGTTACTTTCTAAGTTAACGGTTTCCACCCTATCATAGTATTGAGGAAGTTTTTGGGCGACCTTATAAATTTCACGACCGTATGTAAAATCGAACTCGTTTATTGTTTGAGGTGTTGTGTCTTGTTTCTCGAATGTACCTATAAAGTCAGTGATCTTTCTCACATTCACAAGAGCTATGAACACAACAGATATCCCCAGATATATAACAATTTTCAAAATAAGAATATTTTTTAGTGAGACCTTGGGCTGCTCGGGCTTATAGGATATTTTTGGAGAGACTTTATTCATAGAAAAAGTATTTTATAGATATAGTACTTAAGACAAATATAATATACATTGGTTTGGAGGTGAAGTAAATATTCTGTGGATTGAACGATTGATTTTCTAACTTATCCTTTACCAGTTAAGTAATTCTTTACGTAATTGTATTCCGTGACAATCTGTTTACCTTTATTAATATGATTTTCTATTATAAGAGGAATATTTTTATCTGGGATTGCATCAAGAATTTCATTTTGATGAGTATTGAATAGTGGGGTGTGCTGGCCTGAGATATGTGTTTGTCCACTGATGTGAATCTCTACAATTATGGATTTTAATTCTCTATAAAATCACTTACAAGCTTCAGAGTCGGATCTATCGAAAAATAGTGTTGAATATCCAGAAGCATAACAATTTTCCAATTTATCAATCTATTAATCATAAATACTTCTCCAGTTCGGTTCCTTCGAAATCTTTTAACATATCTCCAAGGAGTCTAACATGGTCTTTGTCGACAATTAGCAAAACATCGTTGGTATTGACTATGACCATACCAGACAGATTCATAGTGGTTATAAGTTTGTTCTTCTCATAGTTATAGATCAAGCAATCTTTGGTTTTAAAATTATGAACTCTACCTTTAGTTACATTTTCATTCGGCTGACTTTCGAAAGCCTGCTTGAGGGCAAAAAGGGTTCCAGGGTCAGACCAGCCCATGTTAAGTTTCAGAACGACAGCCTGTGACTGTGTTGCACTTTTCCAGACTTCGTCTGAATGGGCCTCTTCTAGTGTTGGATAAATTTCCTTGACTACCTTTGCTTCATCTTTTGTATCAAGAGCCTTTTCGATCTTTAATAGTTTTTTATATGTTTTGGGAAAGTGCTTTTTATATAATTCTAGAACAAACTCGATCTTGAACATTTCATAATTAATATTCCAAACCCACTTCCCTGTTTTGAACATTTCTTTACACTTCTTCATACCAGGCCTGTATATCCAGCCTTTAAACTCTGCAACAGGTACATTCTCAACTTTTTGAATCACATTGCCAGTATTGATCCAGCCGAGATTGTTAGTCGGAAAAAGAGGTTTTTCACCGAAGTAAATAATCCTTCTGTCATTTTCCTTAATCAGCTTCTCAGCAGCTCTAACCCCACGCTCAAAAACACCCATTTTTTTAATGAGATGGTCGGATGCAAGGTATATTACCGGTTCTTTTATACCGTGTTTTCTCAGGTTTACGAGGGCGAATCCGAGAGCGGCGAGCAAATCTTTTCTTTCCGGTTCTGCGATTATATTTGTTGTTGGTATCTCGGGAGTCTGCCTTTTTACTATTTCAACGTATTTTTCGTTTGTGGAGATGTAAATGTCTTCTGGTTTAACGAATTTTCTTGCCCGTTTAACCTGCATCTGGAATGTTGAAGTGTTATTGAAGAGAGGGATAAACATTTTTGGAAGTCTCTTTCTGCTTATGGGCCAGAATCTTTTTCCGCTTCCTCCGGCTACGATAAGTACTTTCATAAGAACAGTAAAAAACAAATATAATTATTGGGCATGTATTGTGGCACTATTTCTGTTTTTTTTCAATTCAGCAAATATGGGGAAATTTATTTGTTTTGATGAGGTATTTATTGTATATAATCAACGCCTTTATGGTACACTTTTTTGCAAGATTAAAAGCTGATTTTCCTGAAGCATAAAGTGCTGTCGTCCAAGCATCCGCTTCCTTTGCAGAATCCCTGATAACGAAAACTGTTAAGACTTTACTTTGGGGAGATCCAGTTTGAGGGTTTATCAAGTGATGAAAGAACTTTACTTTTCGGGCCCAGCTACCTGAACAACAAATAGCCTCATTGTTTAATCGCACTTTTCCAATCTTTCCGATCGCGGGAACATTTAAACCTACTTCCCAAGCCTTATCTTTATACGTACCCTTGACCCTGATATCACCTCCTGCATTTATGATGTAATTTTCAAGTGGACCTAGTTCCCTGTAGGCCAAGTCTATGGCGTATCCTTTACCTATTCCACCCAGGTCTACTCGCTGATTTTGCGCAAGCTGGATCGTATATGTGTTTTCGAATAGCTTTATATCTTTATAAGAAGGCCTGTTTTCGAGAATTTTCTTTATCTCTTTTTCTACCAGATCTCTATGTTGAAGTTTATGGAAGTTGTAAGCGGAATCATAGCCATAAGTTTCAAGGAAATCTATTACCGTCGGATCAAAAGTCCCGTTTGTTTCGCCGGCTATTTTCAAAGCGTAATTGATTAACTTAAAGAGTTCTTTTGAGACTATAACTTTTCGGCCCTGTGAAGAATTTAAAAACGATAGTTCACTGTGGGTGTTGAATCGTGAAAATTTGTCGACGACTGTCTGAAATTTTGCAAACCCTTTGTCAAACAGCTTATATACTTCATAGCGATCAAGACTTGTCCAGGCAGAAAATTCTACAAAGGTGTTCATAAACATTTTCTTGTCCTGAATAAGTTGGTTCATGCAAAGCGATAATACATCTGGAAAAAGTATATATCAACTGAATTAAGAAGCACAGCATCAGGAGTCGAAATCGTTGGGCTTTCTTTTCTCTGAAATCGTCTTAATACCTGTGAAAAGCATTAAAAGACCAGCAAAAATACTAGCCAGAGCCGCGAGCGAGTCGAAAATTCCACTTTGCGGTAGCTGTGATGGAGGTGAAGTTGTGGTAGTAGGTATAGTTGTCGGGATAGTACTTGTTTGACCTGTCACTGAGTAGTTTACGCTTGTTGTTGCCCCGATAACGTTTTCCCCATCGTCAGTCAATGTTGAACTTTGGGATTTCATAACACTAACAACGCTTGTCCCTGTTCTTTTAGCACGGAAGGTAATCTGGGCAATTCTTCGGTTTATAGTTTGCGCAGATCCGCTTATCGAAGCAGTTAAATTTATTGCACCGGTTGTATTGTCAGCGGTATTGTTTGAGGCTACTGAGAACTGATCCAAAAAGCTAACCTGGGTGCCTGTCTGACTTGGCACAGAATCAACTACCTCGAGGGTGTTCGGATCAAAAGAGATTTTTATGCTATAGCTTTTTAACTCTCTTTCTGAGCTTTCAATATTTATGTCACAAGTAGTAGTAGCCCCAACCTGCAAAGTTGAAGACCCTGTAGTAAGCTTTACATTCGCCTTGTCTGTAGACGGGCTAGGTCCTGGTCCCGGAGGTGTGGGAGGAACAAAAGGACCTTCATAAGGAAAGGTCGGTTCAGATTGTGCTATTACCTTGCCAATTAATTTATCCATAAAACGGTAATTTAATTCACTTTATGATTACATTTTTATATGGTTTTGTAAAGTTGACACGTGGGTAGTAACAGTTCAAGGTTTCAACTTTCATGTTTAAATGTTATAATAACTCTCGATCAAATTATCTAGTATATATTAACAAAATGAAAAACAGAGTATTTTTTGTTCTATTAAACCTGTTAATTTTCTGGGTGATAACAGACCTCTTTTCTGGAATTATTATTAAAGAAGGGATTGTGGGCTATCTAGTTTGCGGAGGTTTGTACGGAATTGTAATGGTGAATGTAGTCCCGTTGATTAAATTTTTTACTTTTCCAATTAAATTTGTAAGCGTCCTGCTGATTTCGTTGATGTTGTCAATTATTGTTTTTTTTGTATTAAATTTTGGGATACCATTTATTGATTTTACTGACGGTGAATTGGTAGGTTTTTCGAGCAGATACCTATCTTTGGAAGATGTTCACTTTAGCATGATAGGAAATGTTTTAGTCGGAGGATTGGCTACAGGTTTATTCTCCGCACTGATGAAGCTTTTAGAAAAGGATATTTAAATTTATCAATTAAGAATGTGGATACAAAAAAAATATTGCTTACAATTCAGATAATACTGAGCATACTTCTTATAATAACAGTTCTTTTGCAAGTCAGAGGATCGGGACTGGGGAGTATGTTCGGGAACATCGGAGGGGAAATGTATCGGTCCAAAAGGGGAATAGAGAAGCTTCTATACAGGGGAACGATTATAGTTTCTATCCTATTTGTGGCTAACTGCATCGCACTTGCTTATCTATATGCCAGTTAAGTATCATGATTATTCCGCACAGAGAGAATATCTTTACAAAGATTCGTGAAAATATGTGGAATTATCCAGGCTATCTGTTTGCGAAGGACGGCTTCTTCCCTGCTCTATATACAATGTATAGACTATTTCGACCCTTCAGCCACATTCTACTGTTTCTTTTAATTTTTATCTTCTTAGGCTTCGCTAACTATACAGATTCGTTCCAGCTTATCGGCTATCAGGATAAGGTCTTGATAGAAGGAGTAATTACTGGAGATAGTTCGATAGCCAAAATAAATCCTTTGCTTCCTACAAATAGGCAAATAGAAACGGATCTGGCAAGAATGATTTATCAGCCTCTTGTCAGAGTTGATAAATCAGGAAATGTTGAGGGTTTACTTGCGGTTTCTTGGGAACAAATAGATGAAGATGGAAAAGAATATAAATTTCACCTCAGAGAAGACGTTTACTGGCATGACGGTGAGAAATTTTCCGCAGATGATGTTACTGCCACCTTTGAAGTGCTTAAGGCATTGGGAGCCGATAACGAGATGGGAATTGAAAGCAAAAGTGCAGAGTTGGCATCAAGTACGGAAGTTATAAAGCTGGACGATTATAATATCCTTTTTAAACTTGAAGAAATAGTCCCAACCTTTTTCGAAGATATCGATGTTGGAATACTTCCAAAACATATTCTTGAAAACGTTAGCCTTTCTACTTTCAGTTGGGCAGCTTTTAACTTAAAACCAATTGGTACAGGCCCATTTATTTTTGAGTCCTTTAAGGATAATACTATCACAATGCGTGCAAATGCAGATAGTTTTTTAGGGAAACCTCAGATCGAAAGGCTTGAAATTATCATGTTCGAAAATGGTGATGATGCAGTAAAAGCTCTCAAGGCTGGAGAGATTCATATGCTTGCAGATCCATCAACTGCAGTTTTGAATGAACTGCAAGGCTGGACAAATCTCGAAGAGCTGAAAAGCGCAACTTTATATAGAAGATATTTTGCTCTATATTTTAATCTCAAACAGGGTGGGTCAGAAGTTTTCAACGAGTTATCGGTCCGAAAAGCTATTGTCAGAGGAATAGATAAACAGAAAATAGTTGAACTTATACAGACGGCCGGTGAAAAGGCAAATGGGCCTATTCCGGTCACATCTTGGGCTTATAATTCTGATATCAAATACCCTGAATATAATGTAGATAAAGCTAAAAAAATTCTGGAAGATGATGGGTGGGAAGAAAAGGAAATAGAGGGAAGAATGGTTCGAATCAAAGAGGATAAGGTATTGCGATTTGAACTTTCATTTCTGAATAAATATGAAAGGAATATTGTGGCCGAGAGGATTAAGGAGGATCTCGAGAAGATAGGTGTTATAGTGAATTTAGACCCAAGAAATAGTAGTGATTTGAACGAAGCTCTTGTTGCGCCAAGAAACTTCGAAGCTGTACTGTATGGTGTAGAAACTCCGATAGATCCGGATAGAATCCGTCTCTGGCATAGCGAGGCTGTTGATTATCCGGGGTTGAATATATCATCATATGTTTCAGAATCGCAAGGAGCAATTATTTCCGGCCAAAAGCTGCAAAGAGTCAGCGTTGTGGACGTTGCTCTTGAGAACGGAAGAAGTAGTCTTGACAGAGAAGAGCGAATGGGATCTCTTGGGGTAAACATTGGATACGCAAAATTTCAGGAGGTAATAATGAATGACACTCCTGCAGTTTTTCTTTATCATCCTGTTTATACTTACATTGTACATAAGAGAGTTAGGGGAGTGGATCTTTCAATTGTTACCGCACCTGAGGATAGGTATCTATCTGTTACGAACTGGCGGATTGAATAGCTCTGTAATGTTAAGGGGATTGCAATTTATTAGGTTTAAAAAAGTTTATAAGTTTTGTGAATGATTGCTTAGAAGCTGAGGTGGCGGAATTTGCTCAATGAGGGGTTAGTGAGTCCGAGTTTGTCGAGGACGAACTTACCCGAATTAGTCCCGCGAAGCGGGGGTAGACTGAAAAAGAGAAAGCCATTTCACATATTAATAATATATTTTGCTGAAGTGGCGGAATTTGGTAGACCTGCCTGCGCAGGCAGGCGCGCTACAGGGGAGAAAATATGAATTACTATGTATACATAATTAGAAGTAGGAAGAAGAACTATAATAATATCGGCTTGACAAGTGGTGAGGGAAAGAGAATAAAGCAACATAATAAAGGAAGTGTACGGTCAACAAAAGCATACTTACTAGTAGAAATAATGTATGTACAAGAATTTGAAAGTAGAGAAAAGACAAGAGATTACGAAAAATATTTAAAGATAAGGAGTAATGAGGAGAGGCTATTGAGGTCAATGGAAATGGGCCGGGATGGCGAAATTGGTAGACGCGCTACGTTCAGAACGTAGTTCTTTCACGAGAATAAGGGTTCAACTCCCTTTCCCGGCACCAAGTCTGAGACTATTTGCCATGTTGGTTCTGTTACTTTTTCACATTATTCTCACTTAGTTGACAATTCATTGCTTTTACAGGTATATTATCTATAGTTAACTTATTAAAATAATAGAATGGAAATATTTGGTCTTTCAGGTGTTGTTGGCCTGTTGATATTGTGTTGTCCACTAATAGCGATTGTCGCAATTGTGGGTTACCTTATCAGTGTTTACAATGGTCTGGTTAAATTAAAAGTGCTGGTAGAAGAGGCATGGAGTGGGATTGATGTCCAGCTGAAAAGAAGATATGACTTGATACCAAACTTGGTAGAAACAGTGAAAGGGTATGCAAAGCATGAGAAGAAACTATTCGAAAAAGTGACAGAACTTCGGACTAGCGCGATGAAGGCACAAAGTCCAGAAGAGAAAGGCAGGCTCGAAAACGAATTGTCTGGAACACTAAAAACTCTTTTCGCGGTTGCCGAAAACTATCCTGAATTGAAAGCAAACGAAAACTTTATGAAACTGCAGGATGAGTTGAGTGTGATAGAAGAAGAAATTCAAAGTGCTAGAAGATACTACAATGGCTCGGTTAGAGACTTTAATACCAAGATTCAGGTTTTCCCAAACAATCTCATAGCTGGAATGCTGGGCTTTAAAGCACGAGAGTTTTTTGAGGCTGAAGAAGAGGCAAAGAAGGCCGTAAAAGTAGATTTCTCGGACGACGAAAAGGCCGAAGAGACTAAGTAAGATTGTCGAAATATTTTGAACCCAACCATGATTAGAAAATTGCTACTCATTTCTATCTGCGCACTTCTTCCTGGCATTTTCCTCTTTATCTCAAAGAGTGATGTACATGCGGATAGTCTGTCTATAGAGAATTATGATGTCGATGTAACTATCAATAAAGATTCCACTTTTGATGTTTCAGAAACGATTACATACAAAGCAACTGGAGAGTATCATAGGATTTGGAGAGAAATAACCCTAAATGACTACGGTGCCCAGCAGAGATGTGAGGAGGAGAGTACTCTTCAATGTGGTGGTTTTTCATATATTGCTGTGACTGGGGTTTTTGATAGCCAAGGAAACAAAATTCTCGATAGTGAATATTCATTAGAAGAGGTTTCGTATTCCTACGAGGATCGTTTGAAGATTCTCTGGGAATATGCTCCTTCGGGCAGAGTCTTTAATAATGAGCTATTTACCTGGACAGTTGAATATCGGGTTTACGGCGGACTAGGTTATTTCAACGATTATGATTTATTCTACTGGGACGTTTTTTATCCTGACCGGGATTATCAAGTGAATGAAGGAAGTCTAAATATTCATTTCCCAGAAGATATAGATTTCACAGATAGTGATCTGAAAATTTTTTATAATATTTTCAACTACAATTTCCAGCATGACTATGATCAGGCTTCTCACACTCTCAATGTTTGGGTAAGTGACCTTCCCAGCAACGAAGAAATGACAACTTTATTGAAATTCCCGAAGGGTGTTGTAGATAAATACGCTAGTTTGAAACTTGATCTAGATCCAGAGAAGCAAAATTTGTGGATTGATGGAATTGAAATCCAGAATGTGAGTGAAAAGTTTGATGGAATCCCTCCAGGTATGCGAACACTGAAGTTTGTAAGCAGTGGATATAAACCCCAGGAATTTACCTTGAGCCTAGAGCCTGGTGAGGTAAGAGATTTGAACGTTAAACTCGAGATGACACTAACCCAAAAGCTTATCTTTATAGGGATTGCTCTTGGCAATGTATTATCCTGTTTTGGAGGGTTGGCTATTATCGGACTGATTGTTTTGAATTATTACAGAAAGGGAAGGGACGTTGGAGGGCGAGGAACAATTGTTCCCTGGTTTAGACCCCCGGGAGGTGCTTCGCCGGTTATTGTAGGCTCTATCAAAGACGAACGAGTAAACCTTACTGATATTACTTCAACTATTATAAATGCTGCTGTACGAGGATTTATCAAGATCAAGGAGATCGGAAAAAAGAAGTATGAGCTGATTAGAACAAAAGAGTTTATTGCATCCCCTGTGATTTCCGGGAGGAAAATAGATTATCAAGCAATAGATAAGGTCGAGGTGAAGATCCTGCAAGATATGTTTGATGACAAGGATTCTATAAAAACAGAAGATCTGAAAAACAAATTCTACTTGAAAATCCCAAAGATAAATGAAGCCGTATATGAACAGATGGTGGAAAGGCAGTATTTCAGTAAGAATCCTGATACAGTGAGAAAACAGCATCTGGGCCTAGGGATAGTAATGATTGTTGTTGGAGGAATTTTGACAGCAGTGCTTCCAGTAATTACGATTTTTACTTGTGGGCCATCAATTGCTTTGGCCGGTATAGTAAAGCTAGTCCTTTCATTTTTCATGCCGGCCAAAACAGCAAAAGGGACAGAAGTTTATGAGAGAGCAAAGGGATTTAGAATGTTTCTGCATACAGCTGAACGTTTCAAAATGCAGAAATTAACTCCTGAGAAATTTGAAAAGTTTTTGCCTTATGCCATGGTGTATGGGGTGGAAAAGGAATGGGCAAAGAATTTTAAAGATATTTATAAACAGCCGCCAGGCTGGTTTGAAGGAAGAGGTGCTTGGAATACATTCAATACAATCTATCTTGTAAATGTACTGTCTGGTATGAATACTAGAGTAGGTAGTGTTATGGCTTCTAATCCTGCAAGGTCTGGTGGTGGTTGGAGCGGTGGCGGTTGGAGTGGCGGCGGCGGTTTTTCAGGTGGGTTTAGCGGTGGCGGCGGCGGTGGTGGCGGCGGCGGTATGTCCTAAGGTTCTTTGTTAAAGAACGAGATAGATTTTGATAATTTAGTCCTTATAGCAGCAAAATATCTGCGTGACCGGGGCTCTTTGGAAACTCTATCTACTCTTGATTCACATAATTTATACATCAAACATCCCATGCAAGATCTCAGAAGTTCAAGCTGTGCAGCTGCGAGCTTTTCACTTTGTCCCGGATAAGCTTTTCCTTCAGCAATAAAAACTAAGGTATCGCCTGAGGTATCAAGGAGATACTGCTCCCCAGAACTTATTGCTTTCCCATTTTCTCTGTCAGCAATTGGACAAGAGGCATCTTGAGTATATCTTCCTGTCAGACGACCTCTTTCACCGTTTGGTTAGGTATATCCGACTTTTCCTGCGCTGAGGAGTCGCAATCTAGTCCCATCTGGCAGAATAGCTTTGTTCTCTTTATGTGAGAAGACACTGCCTAGAGCTTGCGTGAGCGTTCCCATTTGATTCCTTGTATTTTTGTGATCTTGTTCCATGCATACTCAAACTTTAATAATCCGATCATAATACCCCGGCCGTAAGGTCGTGGGTTTAGTTTATTTGTAATCAGAGACGCAGGAGTTGGTATTATAAAGAGGGGTTGATAACAAAGCAAAATCGATATATCTGCAATATAAAAAACTTATTTTTCTGTACGTTTCATGCTATATTAACTGTAATAAAAATCTATGGAAACTGTCCGAAAAATCTTCTTAAACAACCTGTTCAAAAGTGACAAGGGTATAACGTTAGTTGAAATAGTCATTGTTATTGGACTACTGGCTGTTCTTATCGGAATGGCTGTTCCAATATATCGTACTTCATATACAAAGGGGGATTTGGATACAAGTGTATCCCAGGTACTTTCTACAATTCGTTTAGCCCAATCGAAGGCTATGTCTGGTGAGGGTGCCAGTAAGTTCGGGATTCACTTTGATTCATCTACTACACCTTATCAGTATGTTCTGTTTAAAGGGGATGTATATAATTCTGTAGATCCCTATAATCAAGTATCAAAAATATCGAAACAGATAACTATTACTTCACTAAGTTTTAATGGGGGCGGAAGTGATCTGGTATTTGAGAAGTATACTGGAGAGACAAATAACAGCGGTACTATAACTTTACGAAATGTAAGCGGCGAAACCATTGACATTACAATTAACAATATTGGAGCAACAGATGTTTCTTACTAGGGTAAAAAAACAAAAAGGGCAGGCTTTAGTAGAGGTGCTTATCGGCATGTCGCTCTTTGCACTCATTTCTTCTTCAGTCTCTTTTCTTGTTATTGACTCATATAATGTAGAACAGCAGAGCAGTGATATCGAAATTGCAACAGCTTATGGAAACGAAGGATTTGAGGCGATAAGAAGTATTAAAGACAACAATTGGGCGAGAATATTGGAAAGCGTAGATGGTATGACACATGGGCTGGATGATACATCGGGCAACTGGACGATAAGCGGCGTAGACAATATGTTTAGTAAATTTACCAGAACGATAGAGTTTCTCGATGTTTACAGGGATACCGGTGGAAGAGGAGATATAGTTGTTTCGTCTGATCCGGGCGCTGTACTAGACATGCATACAAAAGAGGTAAGTATTCGAGTCAGCTGGAACGAGCCTCGTGCAAATACCTTGGAGTTGATGGAATATATTTCGAATTGGAGCAGTTCAGATTGGATGCAGACTGACTGGTCAGGGGGTGATGGACAAAGTTTCTGGGCTGATGCTACACGTTATGACAGCGATGACGGAAAAGTTGATATATCAAGTACGGGCGAAATCAAATTGAAAGAAGTTGTCAATACTTGCGATGATCACAGCTGGTCATTCGATACACCTGCGAATTACAATTATGATTCAGATAAGATAGAAGTTGTTAGTAGTTATGCCCAGCTTAAAGGGTCTGTTTCCGGGCAGATAGCAGATACTATTTTGGATGTGCTGGAGTATGATACGGTCAATGGGACATATCCAAGCATAATAAACATAAGCGGAGACGTTTATGCGGTAGCATATACGGGTTCAGGGAATGATGGATATGTGGCAACAGTACAGATAGCAAGTAATGGTCAGATAGCAAACAGTAGAATAGATGTGCTGGAGTATGATACGGTCAATGGAACGTATCCGAGCATAATACATGTAAGCGGGGGAGTCTATGCGGTAGCATATACGGGTCCAGGGAATGATGGATATGTGGCAACAGTGGGGATAGCAGCTAATGGTCAGATAGCAAACAGTGTGATAGATGTACTGGA
>JAHIVN010000113.1 GCA_018816645.1 Patescibacteria group bacterium
CCAAGTACACATTTTATTGGTATTCACCGAGAGATTCTATTCATTCGAAGTATATAAATAAAAATCCTAATATTGCAATCTCAATATTCGACTCAAGAGCAACAGGAGATGACGTTGATGCAGTGTACATAAAAGCTAAGGCAGAGATAGTGACTAAAAAGATTGAACTTATCAAAGGCCTTACAATTTATGGGAAGAAAATGCTAAAAACTGGATTTGTAAAGTCAAAATCTCAAGTAGGAAGATTTATTAAGCAGTATAAAGATTTTCAGGGGATATCTAAAATCCGAATGTATAAAGCAATACCTGTGCAAATCTGGAAACTAGCTCCTTCAGAAATATTTAATGATAAATTTATCGACAGCAGATTGGAAGTAGATATAAATGAAGTATAGTGGACAGTTGAGAGAATGTATTCTTATAGTGCAAATATCTTATGGAAGACGCTCTATCTTAAAAGTACATATACCTTGAGGTCTTAATGTATAAACTTCAATCCCCCATGTAAATTCTTCTCCTACTGGTTCTAGTCTTTGTACAAATTCACCCGTCGGTATATGGTGTAACAACAACAGCACGTGTGACAACTTCAAAAGTTTTACCAGTAGCATCAAAGATTTCACTTACTGAAGAATCTAGATGCACACCTCTAAAGACATCTTGTTCCGAAGGACCAGCAATACTAAAACCGATTAAAGTAAATTCTCTTTCTAAGGTACCCCTTACAGAAACTATTATATTATCTGGTAAACTCTGAATGGTTTCAACTTCCATTCCAACTTCAAGTTTTTCTGATTCCATGTTTAATGATTTTCAGAGATAAAAGGAGAGAATTTAGCAGTAAGCTATTATATCAACCGAATATACAACTTAGCAGGGTGAAAATGGAGCATAGCGGATACTTGTCTGTCGTAGCTTTAGCGGAGACAGAAAGTCAGAGATTTCTCTATCTAAGTTTACGTTTTACATTAAAATGTGCAACAATTCCGTAAGACTTTGCAACTCGAAAGTGTGGAAACAACTGTTTATGTTACTGAATGAGTTTTCGTTAAAAGGAGTATAGATGATAAAGTCGGAAAAGATATTAGTATTTACCAATTCGGTACTTCACAGGTAGAATCCTTAGAAATCTAACCATAGATAGGTACTTATGGTCTGTTTTGCCATACATGCGAACTAAATACTGCCGCATCTTTTCTTCGGACCACCCGAGCACACTTGGATCTTTATAATCAAACCAAGGGGAAGTGACATCTAATTTATCTTCCAGTACCTTTGAATTTACTGGAGCTAGCCATACATTCCATTTTCCAGCTCTTTCTTCAGGAGGAGCTTTACTAATTGTATCTAAGGGGCTCAAAAAAAACGTCGTACCGGCTACTACTAATGTCCAATCTCCTGCAGTTGAATCAGTAGCAATTAAACCTATTTCATCTATAATAGGCTGATAGAACCCTCCCCTTGCTCCGTGCGCCACCATAACATATTGTTTTCCTTCTTCCAGAGTTACGCCTGCCTTCTCAGCTAGTTCAACTATGAGTGGATCGTCCCACATTCTTATTTCTCCACCTTGGCTCCATCTTTGTGCTATATCCTTCAATTCGTTTAGTGTAACTTTGTTAACGAATATCTCCTCTTCTGGCATAAATATCTCGCTAAAGAAAAAAGTTTTAATGGATTATACCAGAAATTGAGAAAGTTCGTATCTAATATGAAAATGAAGCCTAATGAATAGCTGAGTTGCTAAAATTCTTTTTTTTAAAGAAAATTGTTTGTAGAGCTTCCAGATAATTGAACTAGAACCAATTTAGATATATGATATAAAGGTAAATTTATTAATATCGTTTGTTTGTTATGACCACAGAAACAAATTCTCCTGATGTAAAGTGGGAAGGTCATGATTTAGTTGTGCAAGGCCCTCCAGGAGCCATAAAAGAAAAATTTTATCAACTATTACGTGAACGAGTTAGTATTGTTGACGATAGAGAATTTAAATTGATGTTCCCAGACTTACATATCGCAGCGATTAAGAGCAGGATTGTAATTGTCGAGGGAAATTCTAAAAAGAGAATCAAAGGAATAGGAATATATGTAAATAAAGATGATTTTGTTTTTGGAGATGATGATTATTCAGATCTAATAGATATTGTTGTTACACATGAAATTGCAGAACTCTGGTATTTCTCAAAGACAGGTTATTCTCTATCCCCTGCACCTGAAGCTCTAGCAGAAGACCGGTTAAATATTGCGCATGAATTAGCGTTAAGAGATGAATATAGAGTTGCATTTGAATTGGGTAAGGCCGAAAGATTACTTGAATTTATGGAGAGACACCATCGGGAAAAGCATCCTTCAGAATCATCATTAGAGGAAAACAGAAGGACCTATAATCTCGTTAAGAAACGCTGGGAGAATTGATTATGTCATGCTTATAAAAATGCGCAATCCTGTAAGACTTTGCAACAGTAAGGGGCGGAAAAGTTTGTTTCTTATGTTAAGCTCATTTACTAAACTCGATTCTAGCCTCAAAGCCCAGCAGTCCTAGTTACTCTGACAAAACATACCGTTTGGGTATGTACTCGCTGGGTATACAGTTGTATTCTCGATTTGATCTGTGCACACAATGATATGTGTTGGGTTGTAAACATCATCAACCCCTACTCTATACTCTGTTACACCATCTGGGTCGACTGGGATAGTTTGCATGTATCCTGTCGAAATAATTTGATCAAGACTTGTGGCATCAATTCCTTCACCAACAATGCTATCAGCAGGCGTTATCTCTGTTACACCAGTTTCTGTTAATCCTAATGCAAGAAAGGGATCTGGCGCCTGAAGACCCTCCCGTGCTAACCACTTCCCAATAGCTGCATTTATTGCTGCAACATCTTGTGTTCTTCTAGAATTCTTGGCATCTGGTGTTCCTCCTTGGCTACCATAATCTAATTCCGGAAAGATGACTTCTTCTATCTTCCAAGAGTACCCCTTGATCCAATCACCTACCTCCTTTAGCTTAAACTCAACATTCACCTTTGTTATTAGCAGATCGATTTCCTAAACAACAGTGGCCTCGTCTGCATTAATCCTTTCTTCCACAAAAACAGATACAAGATGAGACCTTTCTTCCTGAAGTTCATTAAGAGTCTGCTCTTCTGAGCTTAATAGGTATTGTGCGTTGTCCGAAGAATTTCCCTCATTGATGTTATCCAGGTATTCTCTAACAACATCCTTAGGTGATGTATCAGGGAGATTCAGAACAAATGTTTTTAGCCCAATCAAGCCTCCAACAAAGAGTAGCACAAGAAGTACAACTACTAGTATCTTTTTCATGCGATTGAATATTGATAGATTAATTTGAGGGAAAATAAGTTCTGATTGTCCTGTTTTTGCGTTCCTCGGTGCATATTGAAGAACTATTAAGTATACGGGAATTTTAACATATGGATAAGAATAATGCACTAAAAAGTTGATAATTTCATATAGAAATTAAAAAATGCACAGTCCCGTAAGACTTTGCAACTCGGAGGTGTGGAAGCAGATGTTTATATTACTGAATGAATTGTCGTAGAGTGAAGCATAGAGGATAAAGTAGGAGACTATATTTCGAGAGAAGTCTCTCTTAATTTAAGTATATTCGAAGAGGCTTTCCAGGATAAACAAACGTTAATGTAGTTTCATCTAATCTATCATCAGAATACGGTGTATTCAATATAACCGAAAGCTCAGGAGCTCTAATTACACGATAGTAAGCTTGAATCAACTGCGCTACGTTTCCTCCTCTAACAAGTAAGGACGTTTCAAGGTCTAATGCAAAGTTAACAATTGTGAGAACCTGTCCGCTTCCATCATCGTTATGCTCTCCGTAAAAAGGTCTGTTCAAAAACACATGGGTAACAACACTTCTTTTTCCAAAAGGACTCGCCCATCCTTCTCCCAGTCCTAAGCTTTCAAGTTCTACATTCGATGCAGGACCTAAGGATGTCCTCCCTACTAGTGTTCGAGAGGGACTATATCCGAATATTTTTAATAGGGCTCCAATCTCCAAATCAGTTAACTGTCCCACTGGACTCCCGTCTGAAATATATGTTAGTAAGCAAACCTCGCCCCTAGGCATTCTGACAGTTAGTGTCGTTGCTGAAGCAATATCATAAGCAGTGATTTTTAACATTGAGTGAATTATCATCCTCCTTACCGCATCAGTAGTTCGTTCTAAGTCTTCTGTTAACATAAGATCTAATTTATCTGCAGTAGTAACAGTAGGTCTACTTTGGGCAACTGTAGCTACAACTACTCCTGAAGCTAGAACTGCAGTCTCTAAAGTTGAATTTGCAATTCCTAATGTTTCTTCCGCCTGTACTATCATGCTAGTTTTATTCAAAATATTGTGGGGAGTTTCGTTACATTATATCAGTTCTTTTTGTACAAACTTCAAGATGGTGTACAGGTTGTATACAGAGTCGAAAATACCTTAGCCGAAGGTTAACATCTCATGTTAAAAAATGCCGAGGGCCAGACTTGAACTGGCGACACTGCGATTTTCAGTCGCATGCTCTACCAACTGAGCTACCTCGGCCTTACAAAGATCCTGCATTTTTAACGATGCTATTATTCTAGCTCTACTCCCGCTTCGACAGACTCAGCGGGATTAATTCGACTATGAATTTTACTTCACTTCGTTTGTAAAATCCAAGATCTCATTGAGCAACTGCTAGCCAGAGGCTAGTCCGCCTTTGGCGGAAGCTGCCTCGGCTAAGATCATTTACCAATTGTTCAATGTACACGTATTACTTGTAAAAAGCAATGTCTGAGGCAGATTATACACCGGTTTGATTATTTATTGCAATTTTGAAGTAGGTTTAAATATGCTAGAATCTTGACATAATGAAATATAGGAATTTGCTTGGTGTTTTCTTCAAAGACAAAAACGGAAAAGTTGTGATTGGCCAGTTTCCAAATATCTCCCTTATTGGCGGGTTTGTGTTTATGGTTTTAACTCAAATCAAAACTTCGGAGCAAATCCACAGTGTTTTTAGTTTCATGAGCTCTGCATTTTTGTTCACTTGGAGTTATCTTGAACTCACACAAGGAGTTAATTATTTTAGAAGAATGCTGGGTGTAGCAGGGTTGACCCTAGTGATTTTGAATAATGTGTGATTCTTCTGGATAGGAATAAATTTAAAATCCGTTATTGCTAGACGAAAACAGGCAGGATCATAGGCTCTCTCTCAATAGTTTTGTAAATGTATTTTCCGAGATCTCTGACTAAATTTTCACGCAACTCACTTAAGCTCAACGGTTTATTACCCTTGCCCTTCTCCCACCATTTTTTATGGGTATCTCTTGCAAGATTCTCCAGATTTTTCATTAGCTGCTTAGAGGCTTTCATATATACGAAACCTCTTGATTCAAACCTAATCTTGCCTATTAACTGCAGAGTTTTGTTGTGCAGATTCATGATTATGCAGACCATGCCGTAGTTGGCAAGCTGTTCTCTATCCTTTAAAACTATTTCACCAATGTCTCCAACTCCAAGGCCGTCGATCAGGATGGGCTTTGCATCGATTCTTTTTCCCTTTGTCCAGCCGTTTGGAACTCTATTCCAGAACTGTCCGTCCTGAGTAAGAAAAATTCTGTCTTTGCTCATACCCCACTCAACAAAGTTCTTCTCATTGAGATATCGTTTAGTCATACTGCCGTGGATCGGTATCACAAACTTTGGCTGTATCAGGTCGTACATCATTTTCATATCAATCTTCATACCATGACCGCTTTCATAAACTTCCATCATATTGCTTTTTACAAGATCTGCGCCTTCTGTGATCAGCCTATCTGTCATATTTTCTATCTGCAGAATATTTCCCGGTATATCAGATGAGGACATGATGACAAGGTCATTTTTCTTGATCTTGATGTACTTATGCTCTCTCAGCGAGATTCTGTTCAGTGCAGAATAACGTTCTCCCTGGCTCCCAGTACACAGAATTAGTACCTGCTTATCACTATATTGACTCAGCTTTGATTCGGGCTGCAGCAAGTCCTTTGGGATATTTACATAGCCAAGATTTTTGGCAATTCTGAGCGAGGTGTTGAGACTGCGGCCTGAGACAAAAACTTTCTTATTATACTTTTTGGCGATTTGTATCAGTGAATAAAGTCTAGAAACCAGGCTGGCAAAAGCGGTTACAATTACCCGCCCGTTCGCATTTTTGACTATGGCATCTAGAGTGGTTCCAACTTTTTTTGCCGAAATCGTCTTTCCTTCTTCCTCGGAATTTGTGCTTTCCATCATAGCCAGATCGACTTTTCCTTGAAGAAGTTCTAGTGACTTGTAGTCTGTTTCAGGTTCATTTTCTGGCTCGGTGTCTATCTTATAGTCTCCGGAAAAAAAGACATTTCCATTGGGTGTGTCTATGAATATGGAGAACGCATTTGGTATGCTGTGTGTTACACCAATAAATTTTATGCGCATTTCCCCAAAGCTCTTTATAGTATTTCTCTGAACATTTTCAAATTTCACTGATTTCTCTAAGCCAAAATCCTTCAGTCTTTCTCTTATCAAGCTGTTTGCAAATGTCCCCGCATAAATTGGCGGGAAACCAAGCTCCTTCAGGACATAAGCAAGTCCTCCTGTATGATCCAGATGGCCATGTGTGATCAGGATTGCCTGTATTTTATTCTTATTTCTTTTTAGGTAAGCGTAGTTGGGGATCAAGTAGTCGATCCCGTACATCTGCTCTTCGGGAAATTCGAAGCCGAAGTCGACTATTACTATTTTATCGTTGTACTCAATAAATGAACAGTTGCGGCCAATACCGCTTGTTCCGGATAATGTACAGACAGATAGAGATTTTTTGTTGTTTTGCATATTTTGTATAGGTTTCTAGTCTGCCCATTATACAGAGTTTTTGTGATGGGGAGAAGTAATTAAGGAAAAGGCTTTAGCACATATTAAATTGCAGGAGCTCTATGGCTTCAGATAAAATAATTGACCTCTTTAAATTTATTTAGGGTCTAGACAACTTTAGGATGATATAATCTATCTTAAA
>JAHIVN010000114.1 GCA_018816645.1 Patescibacteria group bacterium
GCAAGAACGATTAGATGATTTCGTTAAAGTATACAATGAAGAAAGACCTCATCATAGTCTAGATTTGAAAACACCAATGGAACAATATATGATGTTACTTGATAACCACCCGAATTCGTAACATGTACCCAACCTATACAAGCGTTTGCATTTTTGAGAAATTCTGATATCATCATAAAGACCCCTGTTAGTGAACTTTAAGTTTTTATGCAAATTTAAAGGGACATCTAGGAACATAGTGTCCGTTTTTTTGGCTTATTATAAATTGTTAATTGCATATGATGTCTACTCCGAAATTTGATTACAAGGCTGTAAACGACCTGAAGCTGTATAGAAATATTGGAATTATTGCTCACATCGATGCAGGGAAAACAACCACGACTGAAAGAGTTCTTTATTATACTGGAAGGAAACATAAGGTTGGTGAAGTCCATCATGGTGAAGCAGAGATGGATTGGATGGAGCAGGAGCAGGAAAGAGGCATCACGATTCAATCTGCTGCAACTACATGCTTTTGGACGATAAATAAGATTCTTCACAGAGTAAACATCATAGATACGCCTGGACATGTCGATTTTACAGCTGAAGTAGAAAGATCGCTTAGAGTACTTGATGGGGGCATTGTTGTTTTTGATGGGAAAGAAGGTGTTGAGCCTCAGTCAAGCAAAGTTTGGTTTCAAGCTGAAAAGTACAGAGTCCCTAGGCTCTGTTATGTAAACAAATTGGATGCAATCGGCGGAGACTTTGAGATGAGCCTCAAGAGCATACAAGAGGAACTGTCAGATGATGCTGTAGCTGTTCAGCTGCCAATTGGGAAAGAAAGCGCACTAATGGGTGTGGTAGACCTTATCACAAGAAAGGCATATATGTATAAGAGTGAAATGGGAGATGAATTTGATGTAACAGATATCCCAGACGACATGAAAGATCAGGTGGAGAAGTATAGAGAAATACTTCTGGAAAAGGTTTCTGATCTAGATGATGCTATTGCAGAAAAATTCCTTGAGGGTGGTGAGATTTCGGAAGATGATATTCATGCTGCAGTTCGAAAGGGAACAATTGAGAATAAAGTTTACCCGGTTTTTGCTGGATCCTCTTTAAAGAACAAGGGGGTTCAGATGCTTCTGGACGGAGTATGCAGATATCTTCCTTCGCCGCTGGACTTACCTCCGGTAAAAGGCATGCATCCTAAAACAGAGGAAGAAGAAGAAAGAAAAGCTGACGAAAGCGAACCGTTTTCCTCACTTGTTTTTAAGATTGTTATTGATGAGCATGTCGGCACATTGTCTTACTTTAGAGTGTACTCAGGTAAGCTTGCAGCAGGCACATTTGTTCTAAACAGTACAAAGGGTACAACTGAAAGAATAGGGAGAATTCTTCTTATGCATGCAAATCACAGAGAAGAAGTGAATGAAGTTAGAACTGGTGACATTGCAGCTATTGTCGGATTAAAAAATACATTGACCGGAGATACTCTTTGTGATTCTTCGGCACCCATAGTCTTTGAATCAATTTCATTTCCAGAACCAGTGATATCTATGGCGATTGAACCAAAGACAAAAGGTGACCAGGAAAAGATGTCAACAATTCTTCATAAAATGTCGCAGGAGGATCCTACGTTTCAATTAAGTGCCAATGAAGAAACGGGACAAACTATCATTTCGGGTATGGGAGAACTTCATCTCGAGATCAAGGTCGAGAAGATGAAGCGTGACTATGGAATCGAGGCGAATGTCGGGAAACCGCAAGTTGCCTACAAAGAAACTATTACACAAACTATTGAGTCCGAGGGTAAGTATATTCGTCAATCTGGTGGACGCGGACAGTACGGACACTGTTATCTAAGACTTGAGCCGCAGGAGAGAGGAAAGGGTTTTGAGTTTGTAGATGAGACAAAAGGCGGATCAGTCCCAAGAGAATATATCCCTGCCATTGAGAAAGGAGTAAAGAAAGCGATCGAGAGCGGTGTCCTCGGCGGATATCCGGTTGTTGATGTGAAGGTTGCTGTGTTTGACGGATCTTACCATGATGTTGATTCGTCTAGTGAAGCTTTTATTGTTGCTGCAAGTAAAGGTTTTAAGCAGGGTATGAAAATGGGAAGTCCGATTCTTCTCGAGCCGATCATGAAGACGACGGTTATTACTCCAACAGAGTATGCAGGAGATATAACTGGAAACATAAGTTCAAAGAGAGGGAAGATTTTGGGAATTGAGGATAAAGGGAAGGTTCAGTTGATTAGTGCTGAAATTCCTCTTGCAGAACTTTTTGGATGGGTAAGTGAACTGAGATCTATGACAAAAGGAAAAGCAAGTCCGAATATGGAACCAAGTCACTACGAAAAGGTCCCGAATAATGTAGCGGATGAAGTGCTAGGAAAAAAGGAGGATTGATGTTCGGCGGCGAATTAAGCTAATAGATTAACGGATGTTGGTAGGTATAGGTGTAATCTAGATGTATTTTGTAAGCTATTAGACTGTTGCAATATTTAGCAGCTTTTGCTAGAATCCGTTTCGCTTTATCGAGGTTTTGTAGGGAGTTGAGAAGATTTTTGTTTTCTGTTAAAATGTCTTGACTTATGTTCAGAGTTTAGATAAATTTGATTTTACGATTCTTTATATTAAATTAATTATTAGTCTTTTTAGAAATGGCAGATGCAACTTATAAACGTGAGAAACCTCATGTAAATATTGGGACCCTTGGTCATGTCGATCACGGGAAAACCACACTTCTTCGAGGGATACTAACTGTCTTTGGTGGAGATCGTAAAGAGGAGTGGAAGACGAAGCTAGATAAATCTCCTGAATCAAAAGCAAAATCAATGACAATTTCAGTAGCACATGTTGAAGCAGAAACTGATAACAGGCACTATGCAATCATTGATTGTCCGGGACATAGGGACTACATTAAGAATATGATCACTGGTGCTGCACAGATGGATGGTGCCATTTTGGTCATCAGTGCATCCGATGGTCCTATGCCTCAGACCAAGGAGCATGTTTTGCTTGCAAAACAGGTTGGAGTGAAAGACTTTGTTGTATACATCAATATCTTTGATGAGAGTATGGATGAAGAACTTATTGACCTGGTTGAAGAGGAAGTGAGAGATCTGTTGAAAAAATATGAGTTCGAAGGCGACAAGGTAACAGTGATTCGGGGCAATGCATTAAAAGCAGAGAAGGGTGAAGAAGAAGGACTGGAAAGCATGAAAAAGCTTATGGAGGCTGTGGATAAGGATATTCCTACACCGGACAGACCAGTTGATCAGGACTTCCTTATGGCTATCGAGGATGTGTTCTCAATCGAAGGAAGAGGAACTGTTGCTACAGGCAGAGTAGAAAGAGGAAAGGTGAAGGTTAACGATGTTGTTGAGCTGGTTGGTCTCGATGAGAAAAGCAGGGAGCTGACTGTTACAGGGGTTGAAATGTTCAATAAGTCAATGGATGAAGGAATCGCTGGTGATAATCTAGGTGTTCTTCTGAGAGGTGTAAAGAGGGAAGAAATACAAAGAGGTCAAGTGCTGTCAAAGAAAGGCAGCATTAAGCCTCACACACAATTTGAGGCTGAGATCTATATTCTTACAAAAGAAGAAGGAGGACGACACACAGCATTCTTCACAGGGTACAAGCCACAGTTTTACGTCAAGACAACGGATATCACTGGAGAGGTTGAACTTCCAAAGGGAACGGAGATGGTAATGCCTGGAGACCATGTAAACGTAACAGTCAAGCTTATGGTGCCGGTTGCAATCGAGGACAAAATGAGATTTGCTGTACGCGAAGGATCAAAAACTGTCGGTGCTGGTGTAGTAACAAAGATTATCAAATAGTTGTAAATTAGCATAATTTAATAGCTCTTTAACTTATTATGCAGAAGATACGCATAAAGATAAAAGGTTATGATCCTAAAGTTACTGATAATGCCGCTTTACAGATCATAGAGTCGGCTTTGAGAACAGGGGCAAAAACCGTTGGTCCGATTCCTTTGCCCACAAGAAAGAGAAAGTTTACCTTGAATAGATCACCACATGTGGACGCAAAATCAAAAGAGCAGTTTGAGATGCGGATTCACAAAAGACTGATCGAGATAGTTGAACCAAACAGTAAGACAATTGATTCCTTAACACACTTGCAGTTAGCTGCAGGTGTTGAGATAGAAATTAAATAATAAAATATACAATATTTTGGTCAATACTGTTCTTAACTTTCTTAAAAGATGAGGACAAGTTACCAAGTCAGATTTCTGAGGAGGGGCTTTTTCCCCTCTTTTTTTTGAGTATAGATTAAGTATTTATTTACTTTTGAAATAATGAGTGCGATTCTAGGATACAAAAAAGACATGACTCAGATTTTCGATTCTAAAGGGAGGGTGGTTCCCTGCACTGTAGTTGATGTCTCTGGTGTGTATGTCATCGGGAAAAAAACTCAGGAGAAGGATGGATATGAAGCACTGATATTAGGGATAGGAAAAAAGAGAAATCCAAAGAAAACAGAATCTATAAGAGGTATAAAGGACGTTCCTTTAAAAAGGTATGAGTTCAGACCCGAAAGAACTCGTGATATGAATCTAGATGATTATAACGTAGGTGATGCTGTTAAGATAGATATGTTTAAGGAAGGAGATATGGTACAAGTGACCGGTGACTCGAAGGGAAGGGGTTTCCAGGGAGTGGTAAAGAGATATCGTTTTCATGGTGGGCCTCGTACCCATGGACAGTCAGACAGAGAGCGGGCACCTGGGTCAATTGGTGCGGGCACAGACCCCGGGAGAGTGTTTAAAGGAAAGAAAATGCCCGGCCGGTTTGGTGGTGCCAAGACTACTTTAAAAAATATTGAGATAGTAAAAGTAGAACCAGGCAAGTCTTTGTTGTGTCTGAAAGGTTCGATCCCTGGAGCTAGGAACGGACTGTTGAAAATATATAAGCGCCGATAGTTCTTTTTGAAAAAGAAACTAAGATCTAAATTTGCTGGTTATTTATAGTCCTTGAAAATATTTGAGGTAATAAACAGTTTTTCTTTATAGCTATATGAAGACATTTGGAAAAGTTTTAGTAGCAATTCTAATAATTTTGTTTACAGCTCTTTTATATTTGTTTGTAAGAACATATCAGGATGTAAAGTACTCGGAAAAGTATATTGATTTTGTGACAAACTCAGCGAACAATATTTTGTCTGAGGTGGAGAAAATCAATGTTGACCTGAATGCTCTTGAATATGATGAAACTGATAGTGATTTGACTTCGCTGCAGTCTGGACTGGAAGAACTGAAAAATCTTTCTAAAGATGTCCGGGATGAAGATGAAGAATATAAGGAAATTTACTCTGCGAATGGTGTGAATGAAGGACTCAACGAATTTTTGACTAGAACTGATAGTCTGATAAGCTCTCTTGAAGTACTCCTGAATTCGATGGAGAATCTTGAAAAGAAGGATGATTTCGATAAGAAGCTAGAAACGTACATTGACGAGTCAGATAGCTTAGAAATCGAGTCGGCGGATTTGCAAATTGAATTAAATACATATGTTGATAATTATTCTAAGTTTGATGTAGATAGAATTTTAAATGAAATTTGATCTCTATAACCAAAAAGGAAAAAAGCTTGATCGAAAAGTTGATCTGGATGATACGGTATTTGTGTCAAATATAAACCGAGATTTGATGAACCTGGCAGTTTATGTCTACCTCTCAAATCAGAGGCAGTCAAATGCAAATACCCAGACTCGTGGAGAAGCAAGAGGTGGGGGAGCAAAGCCTTGGAAACAGAAGGGTACTGGGAGAGCAAGACATGGATCAATCCGAAGTCCTATCTGGAAAGGCGGCGGAGTTGCATTTGGGCCGAGGAATAACAAAGTTTATAAAAAGACATTGAACAAGAAAATGAAAAAGGCTGCAATCAGGAGTTCGTTTTCTTTATTTGCAAAGAAGAAAGTTCTAACTGTGTTAGATAGTGTAGAAATTAATGGTGCGAAATTAACACAGCAGGTTTCTGAGATGAACTCCAAACTTGCAAGAGGAAAAAAAGTTCTTTATATACATAACGGAGAGAATAGAAATCTATATTTGGGAAGTAGGAACCTACGAAATGTCGGGGTGATCCCAGTAAATGAAGCAAATACCTATACACTTTTAAGTTACGACCATCTGGTTATTCTAGAAAATGTTTTGGATACGATATCAAAACTGTGGGCACACGCTCAAGTGTCGGAAAAAGGTAAGCCAAGAGAAGATGAAAAAGCTAATTTAGTAAAAACTAGAAAAAAGATTGTATCCAAGGAGAAAACCCTAAGTGAGATTGGCTTGACAACCCGAATTGCAACTGTTCTTGAGAAACAGGGAATTAAATCACCAAAGGAACTGCAGGAGAGACTCGAGTCTGGGAAAAAGATAGATGGTATTGGTGCAAAAAGTGTGGAAGAAATTCAGAAAGTTTTAAAGATAAAATAAAATGGCTAAAAATTTAAAGTACGAAATCTTAATAAGACCTGTCCTAACTGAAAAAAGCCTAAAGCTCATAGAAGAGAAGAATCAATATGTTTTTGAGGTTGATCTTCGGGCGGGCAAGGCTCAAGTGAAGAAGGCAGTTGAGGAAAAGTTCAAGGTAAAGGTCCAGAAAATTAGAATTGTGAGAATAATTGGTAAGTCTGTGACTTGGGGAAGAAAAAGACTAAGTGGAAGAAGAAAGGATGTTAAGAAGGCCATTGTTACTTTAGCAAGTTCAGATAGTATTGCTGATTTTAAAGTAGAATAACTAAAAAATGTCACTAAAAAAACATAAACCAACAACACCAAGCATGAGGCATACGGTACTGCTTACGAATTCTGTACTGTCAAAGAAAAAGCCTCATAAAAAACTAGTAAGAAAGGTGAAATATAGTGCGGGCAGGAATAAAGGACGCATTTCGATGAGACATAAGGGTGGAAGGGTGAAGAGAATGTATAGAGAGCTTGATTTTAAGAGGGATAAAAGAGATGTTGTTGCGCTTGTTGAAGCTATCGAATATGATCCGAACAGATCAGCAAATATTGTACTTTTAAAATACAAAGACGGAGAAAGGCGTTATATCGTCCATCCAGCAGGCTTACGTGTAGGTATGGAAGTTGTCGCAGGAGAAGATATCCCTGTAAGGGTTGGAAATGCTACCAAGCTTGCAAATATTCCGAGTGGATTGAAAGTTCATAATGTTGAGCTGAAGAAAGGGGCTGGGGCGAAATTGTGTCGTTCTGCCGGCAACTCTGCCCAAGTGATGGGAGGAGACAGAGGCTATATACAGCTCAAGATGCCAAGCGGAGAAATAAGGCTCGTTTCTGGAGAATGTTATGCCACAATAGGAGAAGTCGGAAATTATGATCATTCTAATGTCAAACTCGGGAAAGCCGGAAGGAAAAGACATAAAGGAATCCGGCCTACAGTCAGAGGACAGGCTATGGGTGCTCACGAACATCCGCACGGTGGTGGTGAAGCAAAGGATAGAGTGGGAGGACAAAGAAAGAGTGTTTATGGTCATAGAACAGATGTCAAAACCAGAAGAAATAAAAGAACAAACAGATATATTATTACCAGGAGGAAAAGTAAAACTAGAAAAGAGGTAAAGAAACTGAGCAATTAATTTTTAGATAATTAGTATGTCGCGTTCATCAAAAAAAGGACCATTTGTAGATGAGAAGTTACTTATAAAAGTAATGAAAGCCAATGAAGAGGGCTCAAAGAAGCCTATTCGGACGTGGAAGAGATCGACTTCTATCTCTCCTGAGATGGTAGGAGTAACCTTCGAGGTTCATAACGGTAGATCATTTTTTCCTGTGTTTGTCACTGAATCCATGGTAGGACACAAGTTAGGAGAATTTGCTCCTACGAGAAAGTTTTCAGGACATAGTAAAAAAGGAAAGATTGCAAAGTCAACAGGAACAGTTGGCAGAACCGAGGAATAGTTTTATATTTTAGCGAACTTAAGCAGTGGCTGAGAAAAAGGAAAAAAAGAAAAAAGAAGTGAAAGAGAAGAAGGTACAGA
This sequence comes from Patescibacteria group bacterium, assembly GCA_018816645.1. Lineage (GTDB taxonomy): Bacteria > Patescibacteriota > Dojkabacteria > JAHIVN01 > JAHIVN01 > JAHIVN01. Next base: position 8,006 of record JAHIVN010000114.1, read on the forward strand.
TGCAAGATGCAGAGGTGAAGACAACGGCTACGGTCAAGAAGTCCGATGACGTTGCGAAATCTGAAAAGGTGAATGTGAAAAAGGACCCTAGTTCTAAGCAGGAAATCAAAACAGTTTACGCGAGGGCAAAGTATATCAATATGTCAGCTCGAAAGGCCAGACTTGTGATAGACTTGATAAGAGGAAAAAATGCTCTTGAGGCTGTTCATTTGTTAGAGTTTGTGAACAAAAGTGCGGCTCTTCCAATTCAGAAAGCACTGAACTCTGCAATCTCAAATGCAGATAATAACTTTGAATTTGATAAGAAAAGCCTTATAATCGCTGAGGCATTTATTGATGATGCGCCGATACTTAAAAGAGGAAGAGCTGGATCACGAGGCAGGTATAAGAAACTATTGAAAAGGAATTGCCATATTACTATTGGCGTAGCGGAAAAGTAAATGATTTAAATTGATAAAATTGACAGAAAAATGGGACAGAAGATAAATCCAACGGGATTTAGGATTGCCATAAACAAGAATTGGGAGTCAGTTTGGTATATGCCAAAAGAAAAGTATGGTAAAACTGTTTTTGATGACTTCCGTATACGCAATTTATTGAGAAAAGAACTTAAAGCAGCCGGTGTTGAGCGTGTAATCATTCGCAGATTTGTAAGCAAGATAGAGATTGAGATAAGGGTTGCAAGGCCTGGTGTTGTGATCGGAAGAGGAGGAGAACAAATCGAGAAAATCAAGGAAAGTATAAATAAAATGCTGAAATCGAAAGTTGAACTAAAGGTAGTAGAGGTAAAGGATCCTGACACATCAGCTCAGCTGATTGCAGATAGGATAGCCGAACAGCTAGAAAGAAGGATAGTGCCCAAGTTTATTATGTCAAAAGAACTAGAAAAGGCTGTTAGTACAAACAAAGTTAAGGGTATAAGAATATGGGTAGCAGGAAGAATAAAGGGGGCCGAGATAGCTCGAACAGAAAAGACTGAATGGGGAACCATTCCTTTACAAACATTGAAAGCCAGGTTGGATTATGCAACAGCTGAGGCTCAAGTTCCAAATGCCGGAAAGCAAGGGATAAAGGTGTGGGTATATAAGGGTAAGGGAGAGGAAACTGATTAGAAATTGAAATTTATTTAGTAAGACCTATGTTAGAACCAAAAAGAGAAAAATACAGGAAGAAATTTAGAGGAAAAAGGAGAGGTATGTCTCATAGAGCAAATCGTCTTTCAGTCGGGGAATATGGGCTGAAGGCTATGTCGACAAACTGGATTACATCAAATCAAATTGAGTCAGCTAGAAAGGCGATAGTGCATTACACAAAGAGAAAAGGTAAGTTGTGGATACGCATTTTCCCTGACAAGTCTTACAGCATGAAGCCTGCTGAGGTCAAAATGGGGGGTGGTAAAGGAGATGTTGCTGGATATGTTGCTGTAGTAAAACCTGGAAGAATTATGTTTGAATTGGGCGGGGTAGATGAAGAAGTAGCCATTGAGGCCTTGAAAAGAGCAGGCCAGAAGCTTGCAGTTAAAACAAAAATTATAACGAAGTAGTATTTATGAAAGCATCAAAATTCAGGAAACAAACAGTTAAAGAACTTAGTGATGAAATTGAAAAGGCTCGAAAGGAGAATGAGGAGTTGAGATATAATGTCAGATCGAGAAAAGAGAAGGATTATTCTCAGGTAAAAGAAGGTAGAAAAAATGTTGCGGTGATGCTTACAGTATTAACTGAGAAGCTAACGTCAGGTGAGGAGGGAGCCAAAGTAGTAAAAGATGAGGCGGATTTGAAGAAGGAAAAGACAACTGTGATATCAGCAAAGAACACTGCTGCTGCGAAGTCTGATTTGAAAGAAACAATAAAACATCAGGATAAAACTTTAAATAAGAAAACAAAAGATGACAAATAAACAGGACAAAGAACAAGATAATGTAAAAGCAGCTTCTCCCAAGAGGAAGATATTAAATGGAGTTGTAACAAGCATCAAAATGGATAAGACGATTGTAGTCAGGGTTGTAAGCAAGAAAATGCACCCTTTATACAAGAAGATATTGAGTTCATCTAAGAAATATCTGGCTCACTCTGACAAAAAGGTAAATGTTGGAGATGCGATAGAACTTGAGCAGTGTAAGCCGTTGTCGAAATGTAAAAAGTGGAGAGTACTTTCTAAGCAATAATTTTTTTGTAGCTTTGTAATGGTTCAATCACAAAGTAGGTTAAAAATTACTGACAATACAGGAGTAAAAGAAGTTATGGTGATATCTGTACGAGGATACCAGAAGGGTGGAGGTCATCAAAGATTTGCCAGCATCGGCGACATAGTAAGTGCTTCAGTGAAAAGAGCACTTCCAGATTCAAGCGTAAATGAACACGAGAAGGTACATGTAGTTGTAGTAAGAACAAGAAAAGAAGTGAGACGTAACGATGGTTCGTATATCAAATTTGATGATAATGCTGGGGTCATAATTGACCTAAAAAATAAGGCCCCACTTGGAACAAGATTGCTTGGTCCAGTAGCACGTGAACTTAAAGGGAGAGGTTTTAGCAAGATCATTAGTTTAGCACCTGAGGTTTTATAATAAATTAGCTTTATTCAGAGGTGAAGATAAAAATAGGCGACAAAGTAAAAGTTCTATCAGGAAAAGACAGAGGGAAAACCGGGAGAGTTGTTGCTTTGTTGATAAATGAGGCAAAATTAGTTGTCAGTAAAATAAATTATGTAAAGAAGCATAAGAAGCAAACCGGAAATCAGAAGGATCCGGGAGGGATAATTCAAGTTGAAGCTCCCATTAATAGGAGTAAGGTTATGTTAATTTGTCCTTCCTGCGAGAAGGGAACAAGAGTAGGATTTTCTTTAAAGGGAGAGTCAAAAAAACGAACATGCAAGAAGTGCAATGCACAAATAGACTGAAAAATATATGAACAACCTAAAAGATAAATATAATAAAAATCTGGTAGAAGAATTGAAGACCGAACTAAAAGTTGAGAATGCCATGGCTGTTCCTGCTCTTATGAAAATTGTTATCAACATAGGGATGGGCGAAGCCGTGAAGAATCCTCAAGCTTTAGAGAAGATGGCTGATGATCTGGCGCTGATAAGCGGACAGAAACCGAAAATCACAAAAACCGACAAGGCAATATCAAATTTTGGAATACGTGAGGGGATGGCTGTAGGAATGATGGTAACGTTGCGAAGAGCGAGAATGTGGGATTTCTTTGAGAAGTTAGTTTCAATTGTGTTGCCTAGATTGAAAGATTTCAGAGGTGTTTCCAGAAAAGCATTTGATGGATTCGGAAATTATTCTTTAGGTATAGTTGATCATACTGTGTTTCCTGAAATAGATCCAAATCAAGTTGACAGAATCCGAAGTTTGCAGGTTATAATAGTAACATCAGCACGAACTGATAACGAAGGCTTGGCTCTGTTGCAGAAACTAGGAATGCCCTTTGCAAAAGAGCAGGAAATGAAAGCTCTTGAAAGGATGGAGGCATCACTCAAGGAAGAGAAAAAAGAAGCTTTAAAAATGAAGGAAATGAGAAAAGCCGAAGGTAAACAGGATGCTGAAGACGAAAAAATTTAGTTTACTCTGCTTAATTTATGGCTAAAAAGTCGTTAGTTGAGAAACAAAAGAGATTGAAGGAGAAACCAAAGTATTCATCTAGGGTATATAATAGATGTCTTATTTGCGGGAGGAGGCGAGGATATTTTCGATATTTTAGTATGTGCCGTATGTGCATCAGGAAATTGGCCCATAAAGGACAGCTCCCTGGGGTTACGAAATCTAGTTGGTAATAATAAATATTTTATTTGTATTAATAATGGTAACTGATACAATTGGAGACTATTTAACAAGAATAAGAAATGCTCAGCTTAGGAAGAAGAAAGTTGTCGGTGTCCCTTCGTCCAAGATTCTGAAGGCAATTTCCAAAATACTCAAAGACGAGGGGTTTATTGCAGAATATGAAGAAGTAGGAGAGAAGTCAGCCCCTCAAAAAAGTATAAACTTAACGTTGAGATATTCGAAAGAGCAGCCTGTAATCACAGGGTTGAAAAGAGTATCCAAGCCTGGGGTGAGGACGTATGTTGGGTATCGAAATGTTCCCAAGATCCTTGGCGGGTTTGGGATTACGATTCTTAGCACTTCGAAAGGTGTAATGACTGGTAAGCAGGCGAGGGAAATGAAAATAGGTGGTGAATATCTTTGTAAAGTTTGGTAGATTAATTAGTTTGTAAATTTTAATGTCTAGAATTGGCTTAAGTCCATTAGAGATACCTAATGGTGTTGAAGTAAAAATTGAAGAAACAAGTATTATGGGGGGACAGAAGGTGATAGTCAAAGGTTTTTTGGGTGAATTGGCGTTGGATATGCGAAAAGGGATTGAGTGCAAGATCAAGGAAAGTATGATCACTCTTGAAAGAACTGATGATTCAAAATCGTTGAAATCTTTACATGGTTTGTATAGGACTCTTATAGATAATATGTTGTTAGGAGTCACAAAAGGATTTGAGAAGGATCTTGAGATGGTGGGAATTGGTTTTAGGGCTGAAGTGAGTGGACAAGAAATCAAGCTGACGGCTGGAGCAACTCATCCATATATTGTAAAAGCACCAGAAGGGATACAATTTGAGGTCAATGACAAGGTAAATATAAAGATCAAAGGAATCGACAAGCAGCTTGTAGGTCAGATGGCTGCCAAGATAAGAGGATTGGCAAAGCCGGAGCCGTATAAAGGGAAAGGTATCAGGTATAAAGATGAATATGTTAGACGAAAGGCTGGAAAAACTGCAAAAGTAAGCGAAGGAGGAGGAGAGGAATAATTTTTAAAACTTTAGACATAAAATGAACCGGAGAGCAAAAAGACAAAAAAGAATAAGAAAAAAAATCAAAGGAACAGATACCAAGCCAAGGATGAATGTGTTCAGATCAAATAAACACATCTACGCTCAGGCGGTAGACGATGTATCTCGTAAAACTTTGGCAAGTGAAAGTGATCTTAAGCTGACCAAAGGTAAGAAGGCAGATAAGGCTAAAATTGTAGGGGAGAAGTTGGGAGAGAAATTAAATAAGAAAGGGATAAAGGAGCTTTGCTTTGACAGGAGTGGGTATAGGTATCATGGTAGAGTTAAGGCACTGGCAGAGGGTTTGAGGAAAAAGGGTGTAAAATTTTAAGTAGTTATATTATATAATAGAGTTCAACAAATGGCTACAGAAGGAGCAATCAAGAAAACAGTAGTAAGCAAGGCAAAAGGACCAGATGATAGTAAAGAAAGAAATGAAGGGACGAGTTTAGACGCAAGGAAAAAGCGCGCTCTAAGTAGGATTCAATCAAGGTCAAGAAGACCTAGGGGTCGTACGAGACAGCGGGAAGATGAGGATCTTGATGTTCGCCTTGTATCGATAAGACGTGTATCAAAAGTGAAGGCTGGTGGTAAGAGGCTAAGACTAAGTGTCATGGTTGTGATCGGGGATAAGAAGGGTAACATTGGAGTTGCGATTGGAAAAGGAAAGGATGTCAGAAGTGCACAGGATAAGGCTGTTAACAAGGCCAAGAAAAACATGTTCAAAGTATTGCTAAAGGGACAAACAATTCCACACGAAGTTAAACAAAAATTTAAAGCAGCAAATGTTCTTTTGAAGCCGGCAGTTCCTGGGACAGGGGTAATTGCTGGAGGGGCTGTTCGAGCAGTTGTAGAAGCTGCAGGGATAAAAGATATTTTATCAAAAGTGCTGGGAAGTAAAAATACTATTCCTAATGTATATGCCACTTTTGAGGCACTTAAAACATTGAAGTTAAGTAGATTCAAGGATGATATTTCAAATTAAGTCACCAAAAATTAAGAAAAAGAAAAAAATTGTAGGCCGCGGTTATGGTTCTGGTAAAGGCGGACATACTGTCGGCAAAGGTATGAAGGGCCAACGCAGCCGAAGTGGCTTCAAGAGACAGAGAGCATGGATAAGGGAAGCAAAGCTCAACTCGCTACCAAAGCTCAGGGGTATCGGTAAAAGATCGAATAAGAGAAAGTATAAGAAAGCAAAGGAGTCTGTATTCATCCTAAACTTATCTGATTTGGAAAATTTACGGGAAGGTGAAGTTATTACTGTCCAATACCTCAAGGGAACTGGACTTATCAAGGGGAGTTCAAAAAAAGTTCTGGTAAGAATTCTTGGGAACGGAGATATCAGCAAGAAATTTTCAATTAAGGGAATTAAAGTCTCGGCAAGCGCAACAAAGAAGATAGAACAGGCAGGAGGAAAAGTTTACTAAGTACTTATAGGGTAAAAAGTTGATAAAACGATTTTTCCAACAATTGAGTCAGATGTTGAAAACCCCCGATATCAGAAAGAAGATCGGGTTTACGCTGCTTATGCTTTTAGCATTTAGGCTGCTTGCTGCGATCCCACTACCTGGAATTAATGGTGATGCTTTTAAAGAATTCTTCGGTGATAATCCATTTGGGAATATTTTTACACTTGTGACCGGAGGCAGGCTAGATAATCCTTCGATTGTTGCGATAGGACTTGCATCATATATCAATGCTTCTATTATTGTTCAGCTTTTGACAACTGTTATTCCTAGACTCGAAGAGTTGAGTAAGGAAGGAGAACGTGGCCGGCAGATGATCAGTCAATATACGCGCTATCTGACTGTTCCTTTGTCGATTATGCAGTCGCTTGTCATATACACTATTCTGAAAAAGCAATTTCCAAATCTGATCGGAGAGCCATCAACCTTAGAGGTTGTGACTATGGTTTTGAGTTTGACTGCAGGAACAGTTCTACTGATGTGGATTAGTGAACTGATATCTGAAGAAGGAGTCGGGAATGGAGCTTCATTTATAATTTTTGCTGGTATTATGGCTTCTTTGCCGGGACTTGTTTCTCGGGACATAGATACGATTATTTTTGATAAGGTTCTTCTAGTAAGCGTGATAATCGGGGCGCTAGTCATGATCGGAGGGATAGTGTTTATCACAGAGGCGACAAGAAAGGTGCCGATCCAGTATGCACGCCGTGTAAGAGGCCGCATGTTGTATGGCGGCCAGAGTACATTTCTCCCATTGAAAATAAATCAAGCTGGTGTGATGCCAGTGATATTTGCTGCTTCTCTGCTTTCGTTTCCACAAATCATTACGCAATTCTTCATAAGTGCATCAAATCCAAGCTCGTTCTTTTATAAACTTAGCGAGAAGTTAACACTTATATACTCCAACGAAAAATTATGGCTTTACAATCTCTTGTACTTTTTATTAATAATAATATTCACATTCTTCTATACTTTTGTTACCCTCAAGCCTGATGAACAGGCAGAAAACTTGAAAAAATCAGGAGGTTTTGTTCCAGGGATTCGGCCCGGCAAGTCAACTGCGAAATATATTACTAGTATTGTTATAAGACTGACTGTGATCGGAGCGCTCTTTCTAGCTACAGTTGCGCTTGTTCCATCGCTGGCAAGAAGAGATACTGATCTCGCCATTTTTTCGGGTATAGGCGGAACAAGTATTCTTATCGTAGTTGGGGTGATACTAGATTCTATTCGGAGATTGAAATCAATGGTAGTATCAAGGAGTTACGAATCATACAAATAGTAAGTACTCTTTTTTACAGTGGAAGTTTTCAGAAGTTTACTTAGATATGATAATAATTATTTTAGGGCCTCCTGGGTCAGGTAAAAGTACTCAGGCGAAAAATCTTGCTTCAAAGTTGGGACTGCCTGCTATATCAATGGGGCAGGTTTTGAGAGATGCGAAAGAGGCAAAGACTGTAATTGGACTTGAAGCTGCAAAGTACGCGGAAGATGGTGAATTAGTTCCTTCAAAAATTATGGAAGTGCTGACTAGATTTAGGCTAGAAGAGAAGGATTGTGAGAGCGGTTTCATTCTCGATGGCGCGCCGAGAAGGGTGGAAGAAGCAGTTGTGTTGAACAACTATCTTTCGAAGAACAAGAAGAAAATAGATAAAGTATATTTGGTTTCAGTCAGCAAGGATAACATAATTGATCGTTTGCTCAAGCGCGTTGTTCTGCCAAAAGACAAGGGAGGGGCTCGGGTAGATGATAATATGCAGGACATAAAGGTTCGTATAAGGGAATACGAAGACAATATAGAGCCATTAAAATTATATTACGAAGGACTATCTGTTCTAAAGGAAATCGATGGAAATGGGACAGTTGAAGAGATAGCACTTACCTTAGAGAGGGATTTGCAAATATAAAAGGTCCAGGTTTGTTCTATGACCGTAAGGATAAAAAATAAAAATGAAATAGAGATAATGCGTCAAGGAGGAATTATATTGTCTGGTATTCTGGAGGAGTTAGCTAAAAAAGCTCGAATAGGTGTTTCAACTGTAGAACTAGACACTCTGGCTGGAGATCTTTGTAAAAAAAACAATGTTAGATCTGCATTTTTAGGATATAGGAATTATCCAGCAGTTGGATGCTTTGGACTGAATGATACTGTGGTCCACGGTATTCCGTCTAAAAGTGAAATCCTTTCTGATGGAGATATTCTAAGTATCGATATGGGGATTGTTCTTGAAGAATATTGTTCAGATATGGCCGTAACAAAGGGAATTGGAGACATTAACGAGAGCGCAGCAAAGCTGATCTCTGTTACAAGGCAGTGCCTATACAATTCGATAGAAAAAGCTGTGTTGGGTAATAAAATAGGTGATATAAGCAATGCAATTCAGAACACGGCAGAAATCGCAGGGTTTAGTGTGGTACGTGAAATGGTTGGTCATGGAATTGGAAAAGAGTTACACGAATCGCCTCAAATTCCAGGTTTTGGAGATAAGGGGCAAGGATTGGATTTAGAAGAGGGAATGATTCTTGCGATTGAGGCGATAATAAATGAAGGGGCGCCAGGAATAAATTTTTTAGAAGATGGCTGGACAACAAAAACAATGGACGGAAAACTGTCTGCACTATTTGAACATACTGTCTTGGTAACAGGAAAAGGTCCTGAAATACTGACAAAGCACTGATCCTCTGACTCTATATAAATTTAATAAGAATTAGCAAAAAGGCTTGTATCAATTCTATGGCTTTGCTATAATCAGATTCAGCCGTTTTCAAATTTTTATTTAAAAGGTGCTATTTATGGCGAATCTTTGGGATCCAAAAATGAAGATTGAGGTAGATGGGGAGGTTGTGGAGGATATGCCTGGAACAAAATTCAAGCTGAAGGTTCTATTAAAGGGTAAGGAACAGGAACACGAAGTTGTTGGATATTTGTCTGGAAAGATGAGGAAAAACTACATTAAACTCAAGATAGGTGATAAGGTCAAGGTAGAGATTCCCCCTTATGATCTAGAGAAAGGAAGAATAGTCTATAGATACTAGCATTTATGAAAGTCAAAAGCAGTGTAAAAAAGAGATGTGAACATTGTTACATAGTTAGACGTAAAGGGCGTGTTTACATATATTGCAAGAGGAATCCGAAGCATAAGCAGAGACAGGGTTAATTTATAGTTTAATATATATTTTCAGATGGCACTAAAAAGAGCTAGGATTGCAGGGGTAGATATTCCGCTTGAGAAGAAGATTAAGGTATCACTTACGTATCTGCATGGTTTGGGTGATACACTAGCAAAGAAGATTTTAGAAGAGGCGAAGGTTGATTCCGAAAAAAGAACAAAAGATCTGAGTGATGCTGAAGTGAGGAATCTCGGATCAGTTATTGAGAGAGACTACAAGATCGAAGGAGAACTGAGGCAGATTAACTTCAGAAATATCAAGAGACTAAAGGATATCAGGTGTTATAGAGGAATCCGGCATAAACTTGGACTGCCTGTACGTGGACAGAGGACAAGGACAAACGCTGTAACTCGTAAGGGTAGAAATATCGCAGTTGGAGGTCTCAAGAGAAAATTAGAGAAAACTTAACATTTATTATTTCTTTAAATGGGAAAGCAAAGAATCAATAAAGTAGAAGAAAAATCAGCTAAAGCGGGTCCTGATAAGGTAAAGACTGGTTCTTCCGGATCTCAGAAGAAAAAGAAAAAAAGCTATCCGAAGGCAAAAGTTACTGTGAACTGCAGCTACAATAATGTTGTCATATCTTTTCAGGATTATTCTGGCAATGTTTTTGCTTGGAGTAGCTGCGGGTGTGTTGGATTTAAAGGGTCTAGGAAGGGAACTGCGTTTGCGGCAACAAAAGCGGCATATGATGCTTTTGAGAAAGCTTCAAGATTTGGTGTCCAGGAAGCCTCTATTGTAGTGAAAGGTGTCGGGATGGGGAGAAGATCAGCTGTAAAAGGGCTTAGAACAGCTGGTCTTATTATTACATCTTTGTCTGATCATTCACCGGTAGCACATAATGGATGCCGGCCAAGGAAGAAACCAAGGAAAAGATAGTTTAATTTTTGATATAAAAGCAAATGGCTCGTGATTTAAGTCCAAAATGGAAAAGATGCAGAAGGGAAAAGTATTCCTTATTTGATGATGATACCTGGAAGAAAAGACCTACATTGCCTGGGCAGCATGGTATGAGCACTTCGAGACCAACTGCATATGCTGTACGTTTCAGAGAAAAGCAGAAGGTCAAGAGGATATATGGTCTTTTAGAAAAGCAGTTTAAAAGGTTCTTCAAACTTGCCGAAAAATCAGAGGGTAATACGGGTACTAGGTTGCTTCAGTTGCTTGAACTAAGGCTTGATAATGTTGTTTATCGTTTAGGACTTGCTCCTACGAAAAGAGCTGCACGACAGTTGGTAACACATGGTCATATAGATGTGAATGGGAAGAAGGTTGATATTCCGTCATTTATAACTAGTGTAGGAGATGAAATCTATTTGAAATCAAAAAGCCAGAAAAAAGAGTTCGCAAAGATTCTGTCTGATGGAGCTAAGAAAGTAACATCCCCTGCCTGGCTGAGTAAACTGGCCAGTGGTGGAAAGGTTAAGATGGAGCCGTCAAGAGAAATGATCGATAAAGGCATAAACGAAAGCTATGTAGTTGAGTTTTATTCTCGCTAATAGAGATTTCAGTGAAAAAAAATTAATTATTAAAGTCAGAATATGTTTGCAGTCGATAAATTTAAGTTCAAAGTTTTAGAGGAGAAAGAAGGTTTGGGTAAATATAGCTTTGGACCTTTTCCAAAGGGGTATGGGATCACTATAGGAAATGCGTTTAGAAGAATTCTTTTATCGAGTACTGAGGGAGCAGCTATTACAAGTGTTTCCGTTAAAGGAGCAAAACATGAGTATTCGACTGTTCCAGGTGTTTTAGATGACGTTCTAAATATCATCCTGAAACTAAAACAGCTTGCTTTTAAGTGTTATAGTACTGAACCTCAAACTTTAGCGCTAGACGTAAAAGGTAAAAAGGTAGTAACGGGAAAAGATATAAAGCTGACAGCTGAAGTAGAGATAGCTAACCCAGAAATTGAAATAACAGAACTAACAGAAGCCTCAGCCAAGCTGAATATAGAAATCGTCGTTGAGCAGGGAGTAGGGTATCATGCTAGTGATGAGAGTAAGAGGAAGCAGATTGGAGTGATTCCGGTTGACTCAAATTTTTCTCCTGTAAAAAAGGTTGTTTTTGAGATCGAGAAAGCTAGAGTTGGTCAACAGACGGATCTAGATGAAATAATACTTACGATAAAAACAAACGGAGTTGTTGCTCCTAAAGATGTGCTAGATCAGGCGACAAACATCTACAATAAAGTTACATCTAGGCTTGTGACTGCAATCACGGGAGTAGCCGAAGAAGAACAGGTAGTAGAAGAGGCCTCTGAGAAGGATGAAGAAGAATCACTTAGTTCTGATTTGGACATAGACAAGTTGAACCTTTCAGCAAGACTAACACATAGTCTTATAAAATCAGGGTACAAGAATCTGACTGATCTGGAAGGGAAGACAGTAGAAGAAATCATGGAAATCAGAGGGCTAGGGAAGAAGAGTGTCGAAGAACTGATAGACATTATGAAAAGTTATAAGTTAGATATTAAAGACTAGGATATCTTTTTATGAGACATCAGAAAAAAAGCCTTAAAAAATTAGGTCGAACTAAATCACACAGAGAAGCTCTTGTCTCAAATTTAGCAGTATCATTGATCTTGAATGAATATATGGTCACTACTGTAACGAAGGCGAAAGTTTCAAAAAGTTTTGTAGACAAAGTAATCTCTGCTGGAATGAGAAAAAGAGGAGATTCTACTAAGCGGATGATGCAGCTTTTAAAAAACAAACTAGCTGTTCAGAAGATAAAAGATATTTTATTGAAGAGATTTGCTGGACGTAGCGGTGGCTATACAACTATTGTGAAACTTGGGAGGAGAAAAGGGGATGGAGCTGAGATGGCGAAGCTAATTCTGATAGGATCCGAAGCTGTAAGAAGACCTAAAAAGAAGTCTTCTAAATCGAAGAAAAAAGAAGCAGATCAGAAGCAAACAAAAGAACCAGATAAAAAGAATATTCTAGATAGAGTAAAAGGGATAGGGGGTAAATTTACTGATCGTAGCAAGAAAGGATCTGATACGAGAATAGCAAAAGGTGCAGATAGAACATCTCCAGAAATTATGGGTAAATCACGTTCTGGTATCTAAATAGATTAATGTTTAAGCTGATGAAAAAGACAACTGCAATTTCGAAAAGTGAAAAGGAATGGTATCTCGTTGATGCCAATGGTGTCCGTCTGGGTAGATTGGCTACTACTATAGCACGAATCCTAATCGGTAAAAACAAAGCAGAGTACTCACCTCATATTGACTGTGGAGATAATATAATAGTAATAAACTCTAGGAATTTAAGTGTTCATCCTAAGAAAATCGACAACAAGATATACTGGAGACATTCGGGATACCCAGGAGGCATCAAGCAGCGGACTCTAGGCGAAATGATGAAACGCAATCCAAATCAAGTTATTGAAATTGCTGTAAAGGGAATGCTGCCAAGAAATAAACTAGCAAGGCAGATTATAAAGAAACTTTATGTTTATCCAGATGAAAAGCACTCACATGAGGCACAGAAACCTAAAATAATCGAAATATCAAAAAATGGCAGCAAAGAGCAAAATTAACAAAAAGACTTTAGGAAAGTATGTTTATGCATATGGCAGAAGAAAAGGAGCAATTGCCTCTGTTAGACTGTTTGAAGGAAAGGGAACTGATACAATAAATGAAAAAGAAATTAAGAAGGTCTATACCAGTCAGAGATATCTGAAGGTACTTTACTCCCCACTTGAAGCTACAGAAAACAAGGGAAAATACTACTTTACAGTAAAGGTTCGAGGAGGTGGCGTAACAGGTCAGTTGAGTGCAATTAAGCTTGCGATCTCAAGAGCCTTGGTTAGATTAGATCAGGACTACAAGCTCGAATTAAATAAATTAAAGCTGTTGACAGTTGATTCACGGGTCAAAGAGAGAAAGAAGCCAGGACTCAAGAAGGCAAGAAAAAGAGAGCAGTACTCCAAGAGATAGTCTTTCATTCCAGCTTATTTCCACACGTCAAATTGTTATTTTATTTGCGAAATTTCTCCCTTTTTGTATAATGAGCAGGTAAAGGAGTTTTTATCTTATAATCTGCCTAAATTCATGAAAAAGCTTGGTTTTTGCTTATTTATCATTATTATCGCCGTAGTGTTAGCGTTACTTCTTCCCTGGGAAAACTTGAGTGAGTGGAAGGACGGAATCACAGGAAAGGCAGTAGACTATGCATCACTCAAGGTTTATTCTCTTGGAGGTGATATGAAGGTTTATATTGATGGTGAAGAAAAGGGTACAGTATCAAGCGAGAGTTCTTATTTGGAGATCTTTCCTATAGAGGTAGGAAAGCATGAGGTAAAGCTTGTCCGCGATGCATCGAACGACTCGTTCTATCAGAATTTCTTGAGAACAATATCATTTGAGAAGGGGTTTGATACTGTCATCAGCTGGGAGCTTGGGCCTAGTGAGGATGCTACATCGGGATGGGTCTTATATGCTCGAAAGAGCGGTGCCGATGAGAGTGATGTAAAGATCAGTCTCGAGTCGATTCCCGATAATTCAAATATTCAGATCAATGATGACGTACCAATAGTTTCGCCAATTAGAAGCTATCCATTGACTCTTGATAGACAACATAAGTTAGTTGTAGCAAAGAGCGGTTACCAGTCGATGGAGCTTCCGGTACTACCCGGAGATGATGAGGAAAGATTATTGCTGAAAGGATACGAGCTTTTTTTAGAAGTAGATTTATATAAATTACCTGTTTAGCGATTATGCCAGTACTCGAGAAAGTCTCAAGAAATAAGAATATTCCTGTTGCCTTGATCTATGGGGGTGCAAATGTGTTGGGGGAAGAACTTGTGAAGCTGTTGATTGATCAAGGGGCGTTTGTTATTGTCGTAGATGAGTATAGTAAAAAGAACCAAAAGATGATTGAGCCCGTCGCTGAAAGCGAGCAGTTTTCTTTTGTAGAAATTTCCGGTGCAGAATCATTAATCGATTCTATAAGCAGAGTAGACTACATTTTCTATTTAAACTATCGTAGTGTTGATCCCGATCAGGTTATTTCGACTACAGATTTCCTTAAAAGTTCGAACCGCTTGGATAAGCTTCTCCAGCTTGGTGTCGAGAAAAAATCGAAGTTTCTTCTTGCGTCATCATTGAAACTTGAACAAATTCTTCAGTCGAGGAAAGAAGATTCTTTTGACGCTTCGCATGATCTAAGCTATACAGTGATCGAGACACAAAGATATGCTGAAAACCTGACATGGGAGTACTATAAGCAAGGAGGGCTGAATGCTAGGATTGTTAGAATGGGGGAGATTATCGGGAAGGGAATAAACCTGGAAGATGATACTCTTGTAAATAGGTATATCAAAGATGCAATAAAGGGAGAAAAACTAGTAGTTGATGGAGATGGATTGGAAAATTTATACTTTGTTCATGTTCTTGATGCTGCGTATGGTCTTGTGAAGGCACAGTTTACTTCGAATACTGAAGGTGGACTCTATGCCCTGTATATTCCCAGAGACATCACAGTACTGAATTTAGCATATAAGATTATGGATCTTGAACCACGTGCTTCGGGGATAGAATTTGTTGAAAAGAAGGGAAAGTCCCACCTTGGTGTATTTGACCCAGGGAGAAACCTCAAAAGTGTAGGTTGGAAGCCAAAGATTTCTCTAGAAAGGTCTTTAGCACAGACGATAGATTATGCATATAAGATTTTTGGTAAAGTAAAACCTTCTGATAAAGTACATAAGGAAGTCTCCAAAGAACGTTTACAGGGAAAGAAAAGAGCAAAGAAATCAATATTCACCTTTATTCGGGATTTCTTTTTTGAGGTAAAAGAGGAAAAAATGCCGGATTCAGTTCTGGATAATATACAGTATAGTTCTTACAGTCGAAAAGCTCTTGGAAGCGGGGATGTAAACAAGCAGGAAAACAGGGTTCTGCTTTCAGGAAAGGAATCAGGGAGAGAAGGAGAGAGGGAAGATGATAAATTTAAGAAGTTAATAAAAAAACGAAGGTTGGATTTGTCGAGTGTGTTTGGCCGGTTAAAACTATCAAGCTTTATCTTTTTTGTTTTGATTTCGGGGATATTCCTGTCCTTCTATATATTTCTTTTTGCACCGGTACTCAGAAGTCTTGTGTTGAGCAAGGAGATTTTTGACTTAACTGGAGAGATTTCAGTAAACCTGACGGAGCATGATTACAAAGATGCTGAAAGAGGTTTGGACAAAGCAGTCTTGTCTCTAGAAAGCCTTGATAAGAATCTGAGCCGTTTGAACTATGTTTCTTCGTTGGGATTATATGATGGACTGGACAGCTATCGCAAGGATATGTTGAATTCCAAGGATATCTTTGAGGGAAGTAACAGCATAGTACATGTACTTGCCGAACTTCAGCTATTTGCAGATAACTATCAACAAAATGTGACTCTTGAAGGAAGTGACAATTTAACTCTGACTTCAAGTACTCCCAAATATGATTTTGAAGGATTGAAAGATGTTCAAAAAGACTATACCTTTGGTTTGAAGATGATTTCTGCCGAAATCCCTTTGTTCTCAGACGCTAGTACCTCTCTTCCTATACTAGGTAGCAGACTGAGCGATTTTCACAATGATATAACTGAAGTAAGGCAGGATATAAGATCCTCCGGAGAGATTCTTCAAGCAATTCCAACATTGCTGGGTGTAGAAGAACTTCAAACCTATGCCTTGATCCTGGTAAATGAGGAAAAGTTGACACCCTTGGGAGGGGTTATTGAAGCTGTCGGGGTTTTTGATATCGAGAATGGAGGAATCAAGAACGTAGGTGTTTTTTCAAAGGATGAATTCGATCTTGACCTGGATAACGACCAGATTGCTTTGATAAAAAGTCAATTAGGCGAATTGTATCCAAAAGATGGTTTGGGATTCGAGAATCTGACAAGGATATTGGATGATGAAACTTTCATAGCTTTGCTCAACCTTAGTATTGAGCGAAAGTATTTGAGTGCTTCTGATCATGTAGTATTGTTAAACTTCAAGGCTTTAGAAGATATTGTTTCGGCAGGAGGGTCAATCGAGCTGTCTGGGGTTGGAACATTAAATGCATCAAATTATAACCAAGTTGTGAGAGGTGGGGAAATCTCATACAAAGAGTTGCTAGCAAAAACAATGCTAAAACTGCTTGCTATAAATGATAAATCCTCTCAAGAGCAGTTGCTTGCGATTAGACAGAATTTTACCGAAAGCAACATGAAACTTTATTCTTCTGAAAATAGTCTTACAAACTATTTTGATGAAACAAATATGATCCTGCAGGATCAAAATAGCTTTGATCTAGTTGACCTAAGCTTTGTATCGGATTCTGGAGCTGGACCCTTGGCTGTCGAAGTCGATGTGGAATCTGTTATGTCAGATCAAGATGTAGAGAGTCGGTATCAGTATACTTTTAGGAATGCTTCTGAAGTAAATTTTGACGGATACTCAATATTGTCTTTCGGTTCGAAGTTCGATATTTTAGAGACATCAGCCTCGGGCATTTTAGATAAAAATATCGACACTCTCGATGAAAGACTTCTCGTCAAGCTCTATCTTTCGGCTCAAGAGGAGGTTACTCTGACTGTTAGTGGGAAAAGTGAGGGAGTTGTATTACCCAACCAAAGTGAGTATAATTATACGGTAATCTTCAAAAAACCACTTGGTTTCTCTTATCAAGAAGTATTTAGTCTAGAGTTCCCCCAGAGCTTAAGACTTTTTTCTGGAGGAGAAGGTGGGCAAGTGGATGGAAACAAGATTTTGTTTCAAACAGAGCTTCTTGAAGATGAGTTGTTAAAGTTTTCTTTTACTTCGGTATAAGATTATATTTCATAGAATTAGTTATTTGAATTTAATTATTGTATTGTTATGAGCATAAAAGACAGAAAAAGAGTAATTACTCAAAAAGGGTTGGATAAGCTCAAAAAGGATCTAGAGCACAGGATAACTTTACTAAGGGAAGAAATCGCAGACAAGTTGGACGAGGCAAAATCTGTAGGAGACCTTTCTGAGAACTCTGCTTATACTGCTGCACTTGAGGACTATCAGCTAAATGAAAGCAAGATAAAAGAGTTGAAAGAGCAGATAAGTTCGTATGTGGTTGCTCCGGATAAGTCAGGCGACTCCAAGATCGATATAGGGGATAGTGTGAAGGTGAAAGACTTGAAAAGTGGAAAAGAACTAGTATTTGCGATCGTTGGTATGGGAGAGGGAGACCCACTCTCAGGTCAAGTCAGTTCGGATTCTGCTGTGGGTAAAGAACTTGTCGGTAAGATGGTAGGGGATAAGATAAAGGTCGATCTGCCGGTTGGTCAGAGTGAGTATGAAATAATTGAGCTTTTGTAGCAGATACTTTCTATCTGTATATACTTCATTATTTATCGTTTGTAGTAATAGGCCTGGATTGCAGTATGTATAGTTTGTCTGCCTCAAATGCCCATTCGATATCTACAGGATGTTTGAAGCTTTTTTCTATTTGGATTATTGCTTTGACTAATTCCTGGATTTCATTAGCATTCAGTTTTTGATTGTTTGCAATTCGATTTCCAATCCTCGATTCGGTAAGCTTACCGGTTGGTGATATCGTGAGCTCATTGTGTTGAGCGGCGACTTTTGTCTGATTTATCTTAAAGCAATCTTTATCAACAAAATACGTATCTGGAGTCATTTCCCCTGAAACAAGGACTATTCCTTGTCCTCTTACTGCTTCAATCAATACTTCTGTTTTTTTGTAGTCTAACGGGTTAGAAGAGAATGCAACTCCTGATATCCTGCTGTTTACCATTCTTTGTATGATTACCGACATAGTAATATCTTGAAGACAAGTTCCAGTAGATTTACAATATGCAATCACTTTCCTTTCTGAAATTGATTCTCTGCATTCCATTATCTTCTCTAGTAGCTCATACCTTCTTACACCTAGGAAACTGCAGAACAGTCCTGCAAAGCTATAATCTTTGGAATCTTCTATGTTTGCGCTGCTTCTGACAGCGACCGATGAACAGTTGAGCTGGTCGAATTCCTTTAGGATTATACGAGAGAAATTGCCTATGTTGGTGTCAGGGGCAATTACAAAACCAGGAGGAACATTCAACCCAGATTTGTGAAGTAAGGAAAGTCCAAGTGCCTTTCCCCCAAGTCCGGCAGTCTGAGGGATGCTATCTAATATGTAAATTGGCCTACTCATTTTTGATTATCACACAGCCTTTGTTTGCGTTGACTTCTACGCGATCTCCATCTTGGATTCTTTTTGTAGCAATTTGTGTTCCGATGATGCATGGAATTCCTAGTTCACGCGAGATTATTGAAGCATGACAGGTAATTCCACCTTCGTCTGTGACTATTGCCCGAACCTTACCTAGGATAACTAGATAATCTGGGGTAGTCATAGGTGTCACGAGTATGTTCCCGGACTTGACTTTCTTCATTTCTCTACGCGTTTTCACTATACAGGCAATTCCTATTCTTTTACCTTTGCATGCTGTCTGTCCGTAAATTTTAGTACCAGCTCTTGTTGAAGTATTGATATTTATGCCTGCAGCCTTCATCTTTGTCTCGATATTTTTTCTGCCTGACAAAAAAGTGATATTTCTTCCGAAGGCTAAAACACACCAGGCTTCCCGTCTTCTGCTGGCTTCATTTAAGTAGGAGGCATCTTTTGTTCGGAGGAACTCTTTTATTTCATCGTAACTTAAGTAGAAAATCTCATCCTGCGTGTCCAGTCGTCTGCCGATCTCCTCCAAAAGCGGGCGGTGAATGAAATGTGTTTTTGAGATGATATCTTTTCTAAATGTTCTGAGAAATATAAACTCTTGAAGTATACAAACGAGTTTCCGGTCTTTTATGCTTATTCCGGAATTATTTAGGGCCTTACTGAAGGATGACTTTATTCTTTTTTCACGAATTCTGAATCTGACGAGCTCTCTCTCGATGTGGTTATATTTGTCTAGAAGTGCACAGATAGCATCCTTGAAGTAGTTCAAGGACAAAGGCTTTGAAGTGATGTCCCAAAGCGGCATCGATTCATATTTCCTTTTGAGAATAGCAAGTCGACACAAATCTTTTGCGTTCCAGCTTGCGTTTTCCAAGGAGTGGGCTGTTTTTAGAAAATCAAATGTCTCTCCTGTGCCACATGTCGGGATTATAAGTTGTTCTTGTAGATCAGGTCTTCCGCTTTGCTTCAACGCTTCTTGTACTTTTCTAGTAAGGTAACTTTCGATCGCATGCGGGTATACCAGGTACAATAGAAATTGACGATAAGTATTTTGAAAGTCAGAGACGTTTTGTATCAGTTCACTATCGGTTTTTGAGAGTAGATCAGAACTTGTCTTTCGAGAAACCTTTAAAAGGTGTCTTCCAAGCCTTCGTGCCTTTGGCACAATATTAGATAACGCTTCTTCATCCTGGGAGTATTTTCTACTTATAAACCTTCCTAGCTCTTCCAATTCCTGCTTGACGTAGTATACCCCAAACTCCAGGTTTTCACAGCAGAAACTGTTTACCTTGAAGCCGATTTGTCTATGCATTACCTGTCTATTTGTGACAGGAATCTCTGCCTGGAAGGCAAATGAGCAAGACCGATTTAGTAGTTTCTGCCATGTTTTATTACTCATAAACCCATTTTACTAGCATTAGCATTTTTTAACATTTTTATGTTAAAATCGTGTACTTATTTACATAGAATCTATTGGGTATGAAACCCGATTATTTGAAATTAGTGCGCAGGTTGAATAAAATCGGATTGACGGTCCTTGAGGCGAAGGTGTACCTTCTGCTTGTTAATTTGGGAAGCCTAACAGCAAAAGCGATCTCAAAAGAGTTGGGAGTTTTTCCGCATACTGTATATAGAGAAATCAAGAAGCTGGAGGAAAAACAGTTGATCACTCTGGAAGAAACAACTCCGATGCAATTTTCCGTACTTCCTCTTGAGCTTGCATTGTCATCGTATCTACGAGCCAAGTATCTCTCAACTAAGCATGCGTTGGATTTTATCATATCTCAAACAAGACAAGGTTTTGGTGCCGACTATTCTCGTGTGAATGTCTTGGGAGGAAAGAGTGAGCTTTTTGAAACCTCAGAGAAGCTTATCAATGGAGCTAAGAAGAAGGTTTATATTATCTCAATTGGAGAGCCGTCAACAAAGGAGTTGATACTTGCAAACAGAAGAGCTGTCGAACGCGGAGTCGTAGTACAATTCATAGCTCATCGTTTTGATGAAAAAAACCAGGAGTTTTTGGAAAATTTGCAGAAGAACGGCCTGAAGGTTCGCCATTTCCCGGATTGGGGCTTTCATCTAGTAGTAGTTGATGATAAGGACACTTTGCTTTCGATCAATAATGAGAAAGAAATCGATAAGAGAGTAACTATGTTATTTCGGAACAGAGGATTTTCAAAGGCAATGGGCAGTTACTTTGCATCTGTTTGGGGAAAGGCAACTCCGGTTCGGGGGAGCTCTTATTAAAGCACCTAATTCTATATCTGTTAAAATCTTTTCAACAAATATAGAAGATCTACTTTTTCAGAATTTATTCTTTCCAAAATGATATGGACATGTTAAACTAATAACTAGTTCAAAGTACTGTCATATCTTTCGGTACTATATAATAATTAGGAGCAAAAATGTGTTTTTAAAGATAAATAGGCGCTTAGATATATTTTAAGACGAGAGATTTTAAGGATTTCCTAATGAAGCAGCATCCTGTCCCAGAAAATATAATGGACGTTGAGTTTAAGCTATTTGGAAGCTTGACTGCAAAGCAATTCGGTTACATTGTCGCTGGAGGTATTGGAGGAGTAATTTTCTTTTATCTATTTAGAGGGCTTCAGTCAACTTTTCTAGGCTGGATATTTGCCAGTTTAAGTGTTATGCTGGGCTTATCACTTGCTCTTATAAGGGTAAATGAACAGCCTTTTGAAGTGTGGCTCGGCAACTTTTTAACAGCGATGTTTTCTTCTCAAAAAAGAGTTTGGCAGAAACAAAAGAAGTCTTCTCACGTCTTATTAGACAAACCGTCTAATGTAGCCGTGGCGGCAAATTTCTCTCAGACAGTTCCTGGGCAGACCCAAACTCCTGTCCCAGCACCAGTTGGTCTTTCAAATGTGCAGGCAAGTCCTCCAGAACAAAAGAAAGTTGAAGTGAAGGAGGAGAAAGCACCGATTCCAGAACATCCGTTTAGAGATTTCTCTACGCCAGCGCCGTCCGTGACGAATCAGGATCCGCCACCTCAAATGCAGGCTGCGATTGCTGGTGAACCAGCTAAAGGGGAAATGTTCAATGTTCCCGGGAGTGCACAAGGATTTGTTAGAATTTCTACAAACCAGGAGCCAAATAGACCTATTTCAGTTCAAGGAAATATGAGTAATAGTATGCAAAATAATTCGTCCGGGACCGCTCAGCAGGGGCAACCATTATCAGACAATGTTCCCAACCCGTTACAAAATGATGGGTCGAAAAGTGGTGTAGGTTCTAGATCTGCTGGTTCAGCTGACCCCTCTAATGATCAGAGTTCTGCGACCGAACCTGATTTCCAAGTTGTAGAGCCCTTACAAAAGGTCGACAAAGAGCCAGAAACTTTCTTTCTAAATGAACAACTCGATCAGACCGGGCAGAGCCAGTCAGCTCAGAACACCTCAAATGTTCAGGCTACTGAATCGAAGCCGACAATACAGACAACTCAATCATCACCTTCTGCTGTTGTTCCTGTGCAAGGAGTGCTAGGACAGCAGGATCTTTCTACTCAAAGTAGTCAGCCTGTCGAGAAGATTGAAAATAAGGGACAACAGTTCAGTGATATTCTTCCTGACAAAAGAGAAGTTATAGACGGTTCCTTGGATGCAAATTCCCAGTCACCTGCAGGAAATACACAACTCGATGAGCTGGGAGAAGCTAATCAGGCACTAAGACAGAAAGTTGTTGAATTCTCAGAGGAAAAGAGTAAATTGGAAGGAGAACTAACTGAAGTGAAAGGAAAATATACAATGCTTGAAAACCAAAACAAACAGATGTTAGCAGATCTGGAGTTGATAAAAAAACAGCTGGAAGCGAAAACACTACCGGATCTTAAACCATCTATACAGATGGTTCCTGGTGGAGCGGCAGCACAAACAGTTTCGAGTTTACAAGCTGTCCAGCAGGATGGTGATAGCGGTGCTTTGAGTCCACTGACATATAATGGACCATCGTTATCAAGGAAGCCAAATGTGATAAGTGGTATAGTAAAGTCGAAAAGCGGTAAGCTTCTTCCTGGAGTTGTGGTTATAGTAAAAAACGAGAAAGGAAGACCAGTCAGAGCTATGAAAACTAACTCGCTTGGACAGTTCGTAACAACTACAGCACTTGATAGTGGAAACTATGTAATTGAGTTATCTAAAAATGATTTGTCTTTTGGCAGGTATGAGGTCATACTTGAGGGTAATGTTATGCCTACATATGAGTTCCTGTCTTATTAGTTATATTTGAATTTCGATTGTTAACATGGTAGCAATTGTAAAAGGCTTACCGTCAACACAACAGCATCTTGATGTTGCTGATATAAAGGAGGATTTACTTATTCTAAAGAACGGAGTCGTTTCTCTAATTCTGGAGACTACCTCTCTTAACTTTGACCTTTTGTCTGAGAGAGAGCAGGATGCGAAGATACTGTCATTTTCAGGACTTCTAAATTCTCTTTCTTTTCATGTACAGATGGTGATTCGTACACACAGAACAGATCTGAGTGATTATGTAGAACTTTTAGAGGAACAGATGAAAAAACAAGTGAGCGACGGTTTGCGTAAACAGATGGAGATTTACACACATTTTATTAGAAACTTGACTGTGACAAATGAAGTATTGGAAAAAAGATTTTTTATCGTAATCCCGAGTAATACAGGTATGTCTATTAAACCAGGTTTCTTTAAGAAATTATTTGGGAAAGGAAAAGAGGATTTAGTAAATGTTGATCAAGCTATTGATAGAGCAAAGACAAAATTATTTCCAAGGAGAGATCATATTATTAAACAATTAAAGAAACTGGGACTGTTTGCAAGACAGCTGGGATCGTCTGAGATAGTTAAACTTTTCTATGGTGTTTACAATCCAAGTAGACAAGGTCTCGAGAAATTACAGATCACTAGAGCCGATGTAGATGCATCACTTATTGGTACTAAAACCCAGGCATAAATATACGAATATGGCACTATTACCTTTTATAAAAAGCAAAAAAAAGAAAGATCAGCAAAAGCCTGTTGCCAAGATGGGTAGCGAGCAAACTATTCCAAAGGATGAAAAAACTGTGGATGTACCTCAGAAGCTTGCCCGAGAGGTTGTAGAGAAGGAGTCGTATATTTCGAGCGTAGGGATCGATCTGAAATCTGAGGATGAGGCGGTAAACAAGTTTCTAAATGGTCTTGTGGATGTAAAAGATATTATAGCCCCGCCAGCGATTGAAGTGGATTTCAATCATATTCTGGTCGGAGACAAATACTACCGGACATTATTTGCAACAGGGTATCCTAAATTTGTTGGAGCGAATTGGCTGTCATCTCTGATCAACTTTGAGTTTCCTGTTGATATCAGTACATTCTACTATCCTGTTGATTCAAATCTGGTTATGCAAAGGCTGAAAAGGAAGATCGGAGAAATGGAAGCCACCATAAACATTGACATTGAGGCAGGTAAGGCTGTTGATCCGAGGGTGAAGGTTGCGTTATCAGATGCAAAAGAGCTTCAGGAGTCTTTGGCAAAGGGAACCGAGAAATTCTTTCATTTTGCTATGTACGTTACTATAGGGGCATCATCTCTTGCAGAGCTTGAAAAAGTTTACAAGAATCTGGAACAATCTATGGGAGCGATAGGTGTGGTAGTGAAACCTGCTACACTTCAGCAGGAACAGGGCTTTCAGAGCGTGATCCCTTCCGGGCTTGACAAGCTATACTATACAAGAAATATGGATAGTACCTCTCTTGCAACGACCTTTCCTTTTGTGAGCTCAAATCTGACTATGAATCGAGGGGTGTTGTATGGAGTAAATAAACACAATAAGAGTCTCGTCATTTTTGATCGGTTCAAACTTGAAAATGCTAATGCAGTCATATTTGCGAAATCAGGAGCTGGCAAAAGCTATCTGGTAAAGTTGGAAGCATTGAGAGGACTTATGTTTGGCATAGAGAGTATTATCATTGATCCAGAACGTGAATACGAGAAACTATGCAAGACTATAGGCGGCGAGTATATTTCTTTCTCTCAGGATGGCGAAAAGAAGCTCAATCCTTTTGAGTTATCTGGTGTATGGGAGGAAGGGGAAGATGAACTGAGGACAAAGATACAGTCGCTTCATGGACTTATCAAGATAATGCTTGGGGGAGCAGTAACAGCTCAGGAAGTTGCTATTCTAGATCGGGCGCTAATTCTCACTTATAAAGAGAAGGGGATCACCCCAGATCCAGCGACGCATAAAAATGCACCTCCTCTTATGGAAGACCTGTATAAAGTTCTTCAGGCTATGGCCGAGAAAGAAGCACATTCGATAGCGATACGACTGGAAAAGTTTGTCAGAGGCAGTGCTGCGGGAATCTTTGATCGTAGAAGTAATGTCAATATCAACAATACTTTTTCTGTTTTCAGCATAAGAGAATTGAGCGACGATCTGAGGCCAATCGCTATGTATATGATGCTGGATTTTATATGGGGAAAGATAAAGAAGGATCGAAAGAAAAGACTACTTATTATTGATGAAGCGTGGTGGATGATGCAGTATGAAGATGCTGCTAAGTTTATCCACTCGATAGCAAAACGAGCTCGAAAGTATTGGCTTGGTCTTACAACTATTACCCAAGATGTCGAGGATTTTCTGGATACTGACTATGGAAAGGCAATCATTACCAACTCTGCAATACAGATTCTATTGAAGCAGAGTCCCGCTGCTGTTGACAGGATACAGAAGGTCTTTTACCTTTCAGATGGAGAGAAGGCATTTCTGTTGTCTTCAGGAATTGGGGAAGGTCTATTCTTTGCAGGCCCAAGTCATGTCGCAATTCAGGTCATAGCATCTGAAAACGAACACCAGCTTATCACAGCTGATCCTGAGGAGTTAGCTAAGCAGCTAAAACAGTACAGAAGAACCGTAGATGATCCAAAAGGAGCAAAGGCTTCAGGCGAGCATAAGTTTGTTTAGAATGAAAAATCTGACTCATTAGCTTGTTGCATGAAAATAGTTTAGCCAGCGACAATTCTCTAAGTGATGAAAAACCCAGCTACAATCGATATTCCCTTCCCATTATTTCTTGTCATAATAGTAGTTATCTTTTCAATCGTTTTTTTTCTTACAGCTGCGATGGTTCATCTTTCAAAAAAAGTTAGGATCTTGACAAAAATCAGGTACGGATTTGGAGGGAAGCCGATTTTTTCTATGCTTGTGTTCCTATTTATAGTATTATCGATACCGCTTACACTTTTTGCTTCCTCAAAATCAATCAATATGATTCAGAAGGCAAGTGCCCAAAAAGATATTCTTGTCGAAATCCAGGATGTTGGAAAGCTAAATGAGGATCACTTTGTTTCATTTATGACCGTTCCTTATGTTGACGAAACGGCTTGGGCGGGCAAAACCTATACAGTTAGCTGGGAGATTCGAGGAGAGATCGATTATGAAAAGATGGAAAAGGATGTAAATCAATCAAATCCAAGTTACTTCAAAAAACTGCTTCCCAATGGAAAATACCGGGTCAAGGTAGTAGTTGAAAGTGACAATTTTAGAGTGCAAAGATTTGAAGATTTCGTTTTAGAGTGAAAAATCTATGGATGAACTTATCAAAAGCAACGTGATCAAGATCAAAAGATTTGTGACTTCCAGATTCTTGTTGGGGGCAGTTCTTGTTGTATGTATTTTTAATCTGCTCGCGACAAGAATTCTTCCAAAGGATATATTTCTTGTATATGCATCAAATATTAATGTTAGTGAACTTGTAAATTATACAAATGCTGAGAGAAGTGCAAGGAATCTTGGGACTTTGACTGTCGATTCGAGATTGGTATCGGCTGCCTATGCCAAAGGACAGGATATGCTTGAAAAGGATTATTGGGCTCATTATGGGCCAAACGGAGAGTCTCCCTGGATATTTATCTCTCAGGCAGGATACTCCTATGTATATGCTGGAGAAAATCTTGCAAAGGACTTTTCGAGTGCAGCCCCGATCCATAGTGCCTGGATGGCAAGTCCGACTCATAGAGATAATATCATCAATGTGAATTATACAAATATTGGGATAGCTGCAGTAACTGGGGATTTTCAGGGGCAGGAAACAACCATAGTAGTTCAAATGTTTGGTTCACTTGAGCTACAACAGTCAGTTCTCCCAGCCGAAAGCCAGCTTCCAACTACTGGAGATGAGGATTTATTCGACAACCCAAGTTTGAAACTAGAACCGCCAACCCTGACAAGTCCAACTGATGGTGAGATATTAATGGATGCTGCGTTTACTGTTCGTGGAGTATCTGAAAAAGCCCGGGAAGTGAGAATATATGACAGCAGTGATAGGAAAGGGGACGCTGACGTGAAGGACGATGATAATTTTGAGTTTATTACAACTGAGCCTTACGATGAGGGGAAGCACATTCTTTCAGCAAAAGCACTGAGAGATGGAAAGGTTGCCAGTGACAGCTCAAACAAGGTCATAATAACTGTGGATACTATTGCTCCAAGTTTTATCGTAGACAGTGCTGAGGTAGAATACTACGAAATCAACGACCTTGGGAGAAAATACCACTTTCTGATAGAAGTCCAAGATAATCCAAGTGAGGTAAAGGGAAAATATGATGATGATGTGATTATATTTGCTCTTGTCGATGAATCGTGGAAAGCCTCCTTACTAATTGATCCTGCGAACTTACATTCATTGTACCTGTCTGCACTCGACAAAGCCGGAAATTCAACTGAAACGGAATTTTCAGCTAGTGAGTTGGAAGAACTTCTACAAAAACTGGGTCCTGATTTAAGTGGTGATCTGTCGGTGAAATCTCAAAAGTGGTTCCTTGATGATATATGGGAGAGGATCTTTACAAGGACGCTTCGAGGACAAGTGAACTTTTTCATCACTCTCATTATGATAATTATCCTTATCGTTGAGCAGATTATGCTTGCAAAGACAGGACTTACTAAGGGGGCGTCAAATAACTATTTGCATATTCCTGTTTTTATAGTTTTGCTTTTTGCGAGTCTTTTAGGTGGCGGAGGCGAGATTCTTTAATATTTAACTCTTTTAAGAGAGTAAGCGTGTTCAAGTACATAATTACGAATAGAAGAAGTATCTTTTATGCACTGCTGGTTGGACTGGGTTTGCTATTCGGGCTACAGGTTTTAAAAGACTATGGAACCAAGGAGTTTCTATATGCAATATGTGGCACTGCGTTAGTGGTTTTTTTGGAGATATATCTTAACTGGCGCTATGCAACAAAGGTTCTCCGGCAAGTAGATATGCCCTCAGTGAATGTCTATTCGCTCTGGGGACATCTGTTAAATCATATAATGCTTCCGTTATTACTACTATTTTCGGTTTCAGGTTTTATATTTTTTCATAAAGATGATTTGATAAGGATTATTGTTATAGCTTTGATGTCAGTTGTATTTGTGATTCTATTCATAAACATACGTTCATATTATGAAGACGAATTCAAAACCGAGGAAAAAACTCGGTATGTATATGAAGTAATGAAGCTGATAATATTTTTCTTTGGGCTGAATCTGATCATAAATCTCGAGGTTTTCTGGGGGCTGGATATCTGGATAAGCGCTTTTCTGGTATCATTACTTGTTACAATACTTGGTATGCTTCTTATATACAGAAAGAGTCAACTAGGGATAATCCAAGGAGGGTATGTGATTGGCTCAGCTGTTGTTGTCGCATTATCATTTTTGGTCCTGCATAGCGCTGGTGTGATAATGCTTGGTGTTAACGTAACAGTCTTCCTACTTTTTTATTTCTTATTTTCTATCTTGAATCATCGGCTTGATAGAACCCTAACAAAGGGAATATTTTTAGAATATGTTCTAATTCTTCTGTTTGCATTTTTACTATTTTGTGGTATTAGTTAGTTCTTATTTTTTAGATCTATAA
>JAHIVN010000115.1 GCA_018816645.1 Patescibacteria group bacterium
GCAAGAACGATTAGATGATTTCGTTAAAGTATACAATGAAGAAAGACCTCATCATAGTCTAGATTTGAAAACACCAATGGAACAATATATGATGTTACTTGATAACCACCCGAATTCGTAACATGTACCCAACCTATACAACTACTTTACTATTTCACTACTTAACTATATGCTGTCTGCTACCTTCTCTGCTATAATATTCCTATGCACAAAATCATCATCGAAGGTCCAAATAAATTGAATGGTTCCGTCAGGCTTCAGGGGGCTAAGAACTCGGCCATGAAGCATATCGTTTTCACATTGCTCAAAAATGGCAAATATCTGCTTTCAAACATTCCTGATATCTCAAGTGCACAAAACCTTATCCGAATCGTTGAACTCCAAGGCGGAAAAGTTATCAGAGACAAATCAGGAATTCTTTCAATTGATACTAGGAATGTTACAAAACCTCATCGAATTAACTCTGATTTATTCTTTCACACAAGCGGAGCTGTACACCTCATCCCCATTCTCGCTTCAAGATCTGGTACCTGCGAGATAGAAAAGCATGCTACTCGAAAAGACTACGGAGGCGACAAGATTGGAGCAAGATCACTTGACTCTGTCATAAATACTCTTGCAGAGTGCGGTATATCGTGTGAAGAAAAAGCTGAAGCTTACGAATTCAAGATTGTCTCAGACAGGCCTTTCTCATATAACGTTCCGGTAAATTCCTTTGCTGCTACAGTAAACGTTGTGCTGGCAGCTCTTTTCAAAAACGGCAAGAGCAGAATAAGAAATATTACACGTGAGCCTGAATTCTCTGATGTACTTGACTTTTTGATTGAAATGAATTCAAAAATCAAACAGGAAGATAATGATTTGATTATTGATGGGAATTCTGAGCTAAGAGAAATTTCTTACACCATAATCCCTGATCGAAATGATTTTGCTACCTGGGTTTCTGCAGCTCTCACCACAAAATCCGAGATTATGATTGAGAATGTAAACTACGAGAAAATGAGGCTCGAGCAGATGGATAAAGTCAAGGACGAGATGGGTTTTGATCTTGAGTATTCTGGAAGTTCATGCCTGGTAAAGCCAAATACACATAAACTCAAACCGCTGACAATCGAAGGCGGGCGGTACCCTGCATTTCAGACAGAGTGGCAGGTCCTGTTTTCTCCTGTAGTCACTCAGATCAATGGCACGAGCAGAATAATCGAGCTTTTATATCCGAATCGGATGAAACACTGGGAGGAGCTATCTAAGCTTGGCGCAAAATTCAGGTATATACAAAGCGAAAAGACTCCCGAATTTGCTATTCACAAAACTGCTATAGATACAAAAACGGAAAATGCTGTTGAAGTATCCGGGCCTCAAAAAGTAAGCCAGCCCTGGGATTTCGCCTAGGTTTTATTAACCGGCTCAAAAGCTAATGCACTTGACGTACGCGCTGGAGCTGCAGTTTTAATAGCCGGATTAGTTGCAGATGGAATTACAGAAATCAGTGGGGTAGAGCATATTGAAAGAGGTTATGAGAATATAGTCGGAAGACTCCAAGGCCTTGGTGCAAAGATAAGGTACTTGTAGAATCCAGTCTCTGACTGAATCAAGTAAGCAATAGAAGAATGCCGCCACTGATCGCATATTCAGAAAACTGGTACAATTGCGCTCGCCTGCCTGCCGACTAGTCAAGATGGAATCTTGAATCTCCCCTCGTTTAACTTTTTTCAGAGTGATCTGTAGAATGCGACCTCATATGTTAGTAGCTTAAAAACTTCAACTATTACTCAGAACTTTCGTCTGCAAAAACCGCCATCCTTTGGTGTCTCTTAATAAATTTACCTAACTTTTTCCAAAAATACCCCTTATTAATGGGAATTCTCGTATGCCCCCCGCTTTCGTCTATCTTGAACCTTGAATCTGAACCACTAAGTCTTGCGTCCATTCGAACCCAGTAATAACGTGCGGTTTTCCCATCCTTATTTATCTGAAAAACACAGCGTAGTTCTGTATTACTATCAACAAATTTGAACGCCGCCATATCAACCCTCCCATCTCCAGTTCTTCCCAGACATATTTCTATAGGAAGACTCTTCCTACCCAAAGTACGAACCAACTGTTTTCCCACAAACCCCTTACAGCAATCGTCCCAACACCTTCTGATCATATCTGATTGATCAATAACAAAGTATTGCTTGCCTGTTGCAGTTTCTGTTACAACAGCTTCCTCGGCCATAGTATGTATGTTAGACTAAAGTATCTTTAAGCAATTCCCCGCTCCTTAAAACTCCAAATTCCATAACAATAGCTGCCACTTTATCCTTATCCAATAATATAGTTGGCACATCAAATCTCAGGTCATGAAGAACAACAGAAGTTACTTTTCCAGTTTGAAGATCTCTCCCCATTCTTACTACAAATCTAAAACCTCGATCACTTACAAAATCTGCTTCATCTCCGATCAATATCACTCTAAATAACCTGCCGCTTATCCCAGCTCCAAGCCAGTAATTCCAGAGTTTTGGACAATTCTCTCGAATAGCCATTAGATCTTCCCGAGATATATATTCAACAATTTTTTCATCATTTAACTCCATATTAATTACTCTAAAATCTACGAATTCCTGTCATAAAGCGCCTAAAGCTGCCATCTGCAACCATTTTCATTTCATGCAATAAAACCAGTATCTCCCATCTATCCAGAACTAATTCATTCACACCTTCAAAATTCATATCCATCGCAACTTGGGGAACATACTCTCCCTTTATATTGTTTTCTTTTATCCTCATTGCTAGAACACGCCTGTCAACAGCAATAAATGCAAAAGTATCTGTTTTGAATGTAATTCTTACTAGTCCAGCACCTTGCCCCAGATAGTGTGTCAAAACCTTAAAGAGAGTAGGGCATACCTCACAGATTTTCTGAAGATCAGCCGGAATATCGATAATCTGTCTTTCACTTTCAACAAATGTCCTTGGCCCAGGTTCTTCCAAGATAATACCTACTTTCAAGTATATTATATCAGAATTTTGAACTTGAGAGCTAATGAGCCTATGAGCTGATGAGCTGATGGGCTGGAGGGCTTTATAGCCTCACAGCCCCAATTAAGCGGATTAAAATATTGTAAATAATCAAGAATTAATTGTTACAGTATACGATTCGCTGACAAGCATAAGAAATTTATAACGAATTGACAATAAATTAACGATGAATACACCACAAATGAACTAATTACTATTATGACTATTAATAACTACTTTATCCTGCGAATAAATCTACCAAGTTGATCGAGATAATTAACGATTACAAATAACGGATTAAGGGTTACGGTATTCGGATTACGGTTTACTTCTTTACTGACTACTGTTTACTGTCCGCTGATCCCCTGTTCGCAACTCCTAATTTATGATAGGATGAGTCTTAGTAATTTAACCATCTAGCTGCACAACAATTCTGACATGATAATCCAGCTTCCACCATTACTAATCAACAAAATAGCCGCCGGAGAGGTCGTAGAGAGGCCGGCATCAGTTTTAAAGGAGCTTGTCGAGAACTCAATCGATGCAAAAGCTACCAATATCGAAGTCAATATTGAAAAGGCCGGATTTCAGCTGATAGAAGTCGTTGACAATGGATCAGGAATGAGTAAAGACGATGCAAAGATAGCCTGTGACTCACATACAACTTCAAAGATTACTACTATCCAAGATCTGGAAAGTATCTTGACAATGGGGTTTCGTGGAGAGGCGCTTGCATCTATCGCATCAGTTTCAGAGCTGACTCTACAGTCAAAGACAGATTCGGACAGAACCGGTATATCGATCACGATAGAAAATGGAAAGAAGAACAAGCCGCAGGAGACTTCAAGAGAACATGGAACATCTGTTTTTGTGAAACGTTTGTTCCACAAGATCCCCGCCAGAAGGAAATTCCTCAAGTCTGAAACGACAGAATTCAAGCATATGTTATCTACTTTTATAAATTACGCACTTGCATATCCGCACATTCGATTTTCACTGTCTCATAATAAAAAATTAGTATACAATTTACCATCAGTATCAAAGGAGAGTTTTAATGATGAACTTAGAGTAAGGATAAATGACTTGTTCGGAACGAACATTTCATCAAATTTAGTAGGTATTAATTACCGTTCACCGAACCTTCATATCGAGGGTTTCTTAGGACACCCCCGAATCGCTCGAGCCCAGAGATCATATCAGTTAACTTTTTTGAACAATCGGCCTATCGCTGATAAACTTACTTCAAAGGCAGTATATGATGCGTACCAGACTTTGATACCTAAAAACCGCTATCCTATATTTTTCCTCTTTTTAAAGATAAATCCTTCTGAAGTTGACGTAAATGTTCACCCGCGAAAAACCGAAGTCAGATTCTCAAACTCTGGACAGATCTTCAACTCAGTCAAGCAGGCTGCAAACCAGGCACTGCTCAAATTCATCAAAAAGGATACAAGTGAGGCTCTGAAAGAGTACCGGGAGTTGACTCAAGACTTCCGCAAAGAAAGACATATACAGCTTAAACCTTCCAAAGGACAATTCTTCGGCAGTAACAAGGGTATCTCAAGCTCAAAGGCTATTGATTTTACAAAAGAGATATTGAAGCCAAAGAATGCTGACTTTAAACTTTATACCGCCCCGAGGGCATTTCAAGTCTTTGGTACATATATCATTATTGAAAAAGAGGAGAAATTACTACTGATCGATCAGCATGCAGCTGCGGAAAGAGTCACATATGAGAAGCTTAAGGAACAGATCCAGAAAAGAAACATAGAAAAACAGGTTCTTTTGCTTCCGGAAACGATTGAATTATCTAAACCTGAGTTTCTGGCTGCAAATGAACATCGAGATCAGTTAGCCTCGCTCGGGATAAGAATATCTATATTCGGGAAATCTACTATGAAAGTTGAAGAAATACCTGCATTATTAGCTAGAAGCCGGATTTCCGATCTTTTGAAGGACCTGATCGCAGAAATCTCAAATGTGGATGAATTCTCAAAATCACAAAGTTTTGAAGAAAGTGAAAATCACCTGATAGCAACCTTAGCCTGCCATTCAAGCATTCGGGCTGGCATGCCGCTAGTGAAAGACGAAATTGATGATCTAGTAAAAAGGCTGCTGAACTGCCAAAATCCTTATTCATGCCCTCACGGGAGACCAATTATCTGGGAAATAACAAAAAATGAACTCGAAGAAAAATTTGAAAGACATTAAGCCATTAGCTTTTGCTTTGCTGCTGTTAATTTTCATTGTAAGCATAGTTTTCCTCACGCAAATCCGCAGAAAATCAGCTAGTTCTTCTGAAAATTCACTTCAAATTCTGACCGCCGACAAAATCGTCGAATTATCAGTAGAACTTGCTCAAACTCCAGAAGAATGGAGAGACGGGCTTATGTATAGGACTGAGATATGTGAAAACTGCGGGATGCTTTTCATTTTCCCGGATGAAACTGCAAGGTCTTTCTGGATGAAGAATACCCTGATATCTCTTGACGTTCTTTTTATTACCTCGGACGGCAAAATAGCTAATATTGCTGCAGAGACAGCACCAAACCAAACTGATACTACATACAAGTCAACAGAAAAAGTCAAGTATGTCCTGGAGGTAAATGGAGGGTGGTGCAAGCAAAATGCCGTAGAGGCAGGAGATTCCGTTGATTTTTCAGACGTCCTTTCTGACAACTGAACTTTCACCATTATTAAACTTTTCCTTTAACTCAATCATTTTCAGCTCTCTGCCTACCATTGCCTCATTAACCCTTTTGAGCTCAGTTATACTATTCTTTAGTTCCTGTTCAGCTTTCTTCCTATCCGTTATATCTTGGAACATTCCTAGTGCAAATGATTTCCCGTCCAGGCTGATATTTTAAGGATAATATTCGATA
>JAHIVN010000116.1 GCA_018816645.1 Patescibacteria group bacterium
AGGAATAGTTTTGGGTAGTATTTCTTTTTTGCGATTTCGGATACGTTGGCATGCCCTGCTGTACTACAGCCCATGAACCTTCTTTGTTGAAAAAGAAATTATGATGATAAAGCTGATATCCGTCCTGTACTGCTGCTGAATCAACTTTAGCACTCATTTTGCTTGCGTAAATCAACTTCTTGGGGTCAACACCAAGCGATATCTTATCTCCCCAGCTCTTAATTTCACAAGGTGTTTTTCTACTAGCCCTTCCTTTCCCTCCTGCTACAAATAGATTTAAATCTTTTTCCAGTCCCTTCAAGCCGGATTTCAATGCTCCGCAAGTAGTAGTAGTGAGTCCTGATGAATGCCAGTCATAGCCGAGAACACAGCCAAAGGCTTGAAACCAATATGGATCTGAAAGTCTTTTCAGCATTTCCAGAGAACCATATTCTGCTACGACAGCTATTGTAATCTCCCGAGCGAGTTTTTCCATCCTTCCGAAGAGCCACCTTGGAGCTCGGCCCCAATGAAGTGGAAGATTGGCAATGCCTGTTTTCATGGATAAAGTGTTTTAAGGTTAAATTGCTAAAATGTTCGATTGATAAACAGTGAAATACATAAATGGCTTGCTTTTTATAGAATGAGGAGCTCGAAACCGGTAATCAGTAGCACCTCTCGGAGACCATTTACCGGTTTCGAGCTCCCCACAAAGCCTATAAGTTTAGAAGCTTGTCAAGCTCGTTATAATATTTCCTGTGGTTGAAACTTTCTTTTTGTTTTAGAATACGATACTTTTGATCTCTCATTTTCTTCATGTTTATTTAACTAATTCATAAGTAGAATACCCATTATTGTATTTGGGCTGGTGTCTGGCAATTTCATTTCTTGCCAATACCTTAGCCTCTTTTTCATTGTCGCATTCAACATAATTGATATAGACAATGTCGTTCCAGTCGTTTTGTAAAAATTCTTCTACAAGCTGCTCTCTTGTCTTCCCATTTCTCGCCTGGCCGATATAGTAAATAGGATATAAAGAATGTTCATCTGCAATTCCTCGAAGATAGTAAACAGTATTTGTATTTGGGATGAAATTCTTCAAAGAATTTCTGCTGTAAAGTATGAGACTTGAAGGTTTGTGGGGCATAATTTAAAAAACTAATATGTAATATGTAAAAACTGAGAACCGGGACAAGTATAGAACAAGAGGTAGAACATGTCAAGTATTTGCAAAAAATGTTCTTGACAAGAAACGACGGACATGTTTATAATATGATTGTAATTATTTGAACATTGTTTTATTTAAAATTGTTAAATTATCTATTATGGCGCCAAAAAATTTACATCCTACTCAGAAGAAACTGCTCGATTTACTCCGGGGCAACATAGAAGATCCGCTTACGATTCGTGAGCTTCAGGATGAACTTGGTATCTCTTCGACTAGTGTTGTTGCGCATCATATTTCCCAGCTTGAAAAGAAGGGCTACCTGAAACGGAATCCGAGCAACTCAAAAGATTATCAGATTCTTTCCGATTCGCCGGAGAAATTGATTTCGTACATAAATCTGTATGGCTTAGCTCAGTGTGGTCCAAACGGTTCTATCCTGGAAGGCGACCCTGAGGAGAGGATCCCAATTTCTTCAAGACTTATATCTTTCCCAGTTGTTGAGGCTTTTATGGTGAGAGCGCGTGGTGACTCAATGGAACCGAAGATTCAGAAAGGTGACCTTGTAGTCGTCCGGAAAACAAGTACTGCCGATAGCGGTAATATTGTAGTATGTGTAAATGACGGAGAGGCAATTATCAAGAAATTTCAGAAAGAAAATGGGAGAATTATCTTGAATTCCCTCAATCCTAAATATTCCCCATTTCTGGCCTCAGATGATTTTCGCATTGAGGGGGAAGTCAGAGGGGTGATCAGCAGTATGTAATTTTGCTCGGAAAATTATCAAACAACTGAAGATATTTCAATTATCTTACATTTATTTTTTTTATAAATATGTCTTTAAAAATACAAGATTATAAGCAAATGACTTACCCCTACAAGTTATTGCTTGAAGGTAACGCAGATGCCCACTCACAGTTGTATTCGGTCGTAGAGACATTTAAGGATGAACATCTGAGTTACAAAAATCCTGATGTGAAAAGCAGAACCTGTGGGGAAATTATCTCCCATACAGTTTGTACTCAATCTTGTTTTTTTACGAATTCTTTAGTGCTTGGGAAGAAGGAAAAATGTGAATGTAAAGTTCCGGCAAGTATCGACGATGCATTAAAGATGATTCAAGGAAATCTGATGAATATGTCTAAAACCTGGCAAGATATTTCTGTCGAAGAATTGGAAACAGAAATCACTACAGAATGGGGACAGATAATGTCAAAAGAGCTTGCCCTTTTTCAGTCAATAGAACACTTCATGTATCATGTTGGAGAGCTTTGCTTTCTAGCAGGAATGGGGGGATTTTACCAGGGAACTTTAGGGTGATTGTCGTTCCTAGTTTCATCAGAAGTCTATAAATTTTGCTGCTTTACAATTTCTTAAACTAAGAATAGAAACTATCCAATGTTCAAATTAGACCATGTACACCTTAATGTCAAAAACTTAGATAGAGCAATAAAGTTTTATGAGGAGCTGCTGGGGATGAAGGTCCAACATAGGTACAAAGAGCGATGGGCAGATTTTCAGACAAATGATGGTACTTATCTTGGACTCTATAACCCCAAAGACGACGATAAAGAACATACCCATATGTTGGGAACAAATGTTACTCCTGTTTTTAGAACCGGTAATATCAAGGAAGAGCATGAAATGATCAGAAGACTTTCACCGAAAACTATTACTGGAATCCAGCATATAAATTTTATTCATCCCTATGACTTTTTCATGTTTGAGGATACAGAAGGAAACATTTGGGAAGTTGCAGAGTATAGATAGGCCTGTTTATAATTGATGGAAATTCTCACCAATTAATTAAAATTTGTTTTAAAAAAATGCGAACTAACTCACGAAATAAATTAGACAGGCTTGTTGAGTTTATGTTTGAGGTAGGAACCCTCAGAAAAACACTTCGTTCTCATAGGCAGACCCTATTAACCGATGATCTTTCTGACAACATAGCTTCTCATTCTTATAGAACTATAATTATCGGATACTTGCTTGCGAAGCGCGAGAAAGTTGATGCAGCTAAAGTTGTACTGATGTGTCTTGTGCATGACCTACCTGAGTCAAGAACCGGTGATCAGAACTGGGTACACAAAAAATATGTGAAGGTGTACGAGACAGAAGCTATTCGAGACCAGTTGAGCGGTCTTACAGAGGATAATGAGCTGTACGATTTAGCACTCGAATACAGCAAAAGAAATACAAAAGAATCGAAGATTGCAAAAGATGCAGACTTATTGGATCAAGTGCTTTTGCTAAAAGAATACGCAAATAATGGGAATAAAGAAGCAAAAAGCTGGCTTGAAGGACGCGAGCAGGAGAAAAGAATGTATTCAAAGACGGCAAAAGAACTGGCGGTGCGAATACGTAATAACAAAATTCACTGCTGGTGGGATAATCTGTGGACTTCGGATAGCAGGAAATGAGTGCTAATAGCTTATAGTGAACAGAAAACAGTGGAAGGTAGAAAGCTTTGTAATAAAATAGTAAAGTAGTTAATCTGCTTGAAATTAATGAACGATTCTTATTTTGAATATGTTGGAAATGGTTTGTATTGCTATGCCAACTCTATGGCTATGCTTCTGGTAGGCATTGGTGAAGATATCAAGCCTGCTTTGATTGAGGTTCTGACAGGAATAAGTCTAGGAGTGAAACTAAACAAAGAGGATAATTTGTTACGTTTCAATATTCATCAGCTTCTTCCGGATCTTGGTTTAACAAAGGCTCTAACACTTCTAGGGTTTACTTACGAGACAAAAGTATTTGAAGATAAGGATGATTTCCCTAAAGATGAATTAAAGGAGGATCTGAAGCTTTCACCGGCTGTTATAGGTCCGCTTGATATGGGCTATCTCACTTACAATCCGCGCCATAAGTATCTGAAAGGGGCTGATCACTATGTTTTGGGATACAAAATTGAGAATGACCTTCTTTATCTTCATGACCCGGAGAATTTTCCTAATGTTTTTCTGTCTATGTATAAACTGAAAGAGGCTTGGCAGGCAAACGGTATTTCGTATAAGAAAGGTTACTATAGGTATATAACTAATTTAAGACGAACAGAAAAGCCTAGAGAAGAACAGATATATAGAAAAGCAGTTAGATTTTTTAAAGAGAATTATCTGATATCTGAGGAATTTCAAGAGAGCTCAAAATTTGAACTAGGAAGTGATGCTTTGGTAAAGTATTCTAAGTATGTTAAGGAGAATGGATTAAATGAAAATGACGTGAAGTGGTATATCTACTTTGCTTTACCACTAGGAGCAAAAAGAGCAAATGATTATGCAGTTTACTTCAGGAATTTTGACCAGAAGCTTTCTGAGTTGAAATTTGTGCAATCACAAATATTTGGATCTTTGCACTGTTATGCTGTTGCTGGTAATTGGAAGAAATTGGCTGTTGGATTTGAGAAATTGGCTAGAAATGAGAACGAATTTAAAGAATGGGTGGTGAAGAATTATTAAGGATTTGACTTCAAGAAAAGTATGATCTTTGCAGTTACAGGCCAACCGGAATCAATCATAGATCACGGCTGCGGGCTTAATCCTTGATCGTTCTCGTGGATGAGTTTGCCGAAAACTGCTAAATATCAGGCATACGACATTGATGTTGAAGAAGTAGGATTCCTTATGGAGGTGATGAGTATGTTGGGACTACAGAACCAGGTAAGCGTTGACACAGGTGACATTCTTTCAGATAGTTTTGAATACGCAGATGTTGTTTTTCTGTTCAAGCTTTTGCCCTGCCTGGAGCATCAAGCGAAGAATTATATTGAAATTGTGCTAAAACAGATGTGTAAATTCCTTGTTATTTCGTACCCTATCCGGAGCTTGTCTGGGAAATCAAGGGGGATGAAAGATTTTTATACTAGGGAGTTTCGTAGACAGTTTGCAGAATATAAGGGAA
Organism: Patescibacteria group bacterium; assembly: GCA_018816645.1. Taxonomy (GTDB): domain Bacteria; phylum Patescibacteriota; class Dojkabacteria; order JAHIVN01; family JAHIVN01; genus JAHIVN01. The sequence continues at coordinate 5,048 of JAHIVN010000116.1, forward strand.
ATATCAAACAGCTGTTATTTCCGACAGAGGCGGTATTTATAATAGAAAAATGAGAAACTAATAATTGTTTAGGGTCTTGCCCAGTTAAACTAAAAATTACGTAACAATTTTTCAATGTCGTGCATTACTGTTTTTCGATGATTGAATCTCCATTCGCTTTCTAATAAATGCCTTTGAAAGAATACTTTTCTAATCCCATTAAACTTGTTC
>JAHIVN010000117.1 GCA_018816645.1 Patescibacteria group bacterium
AAAATGCCTAACAAAATCAGATATGGAAAGTGCTACTTTCGTCATAACAGGCAAATCCTGCCCAAATTCCTAGAATAATTCAGCTATAGGAGGCAACACGGAAGTAAAAACAATCCCCAGAGCAACACTAAGAAATCCAAGAGGAATAAATATTCTTATGGTTTGTTTTAGCATTTTCCAACTTTTCAAAAATATTAATTAATTGGAGTCACGGGGAATCGAACCCCGAACCTCTTGCATGCCATGCAAGTGCTCTAGCCAATTGAGCTATGACCCCAATTTAGAATGACCAAATCTCAAATCCCCTGTCTGCCGACAGGCAGGCAATTACCAATTATATTATAGATCATTACATCAAAACCCTTTAGCCATGTAAAGAGCTTATACAGGTTATTGAGTTATCAACTATTAGCTGTAAGCTATATGCTCTTTGCTAATATTTTGCCGCAACCTTTTTCCCTCTTTCAATATCCTTCTCCCTCATCTTTTTACCAACCTTCGGAACCCAGCCTGCATACAGTCCAACCGCACCTGTCAATGAAGAGCGTCCCATTTTACCAAAAGCCATAAGGTCTCTTTCCGATAATTTGTCAGGATTAAGCTTACCAAGTAAAATTGATTCAACAACATCTCGACTTACTCCAGATGGAACACTTTTCTTCTTATACTTGTATACAAGCCTGCGCATTTCATCTATTGAAACACGAGACAAACTCTGTTTACTAAATTTATTGTACTTCCGACCTTCGTAAATGTTCAGTACCTCTGCTCGAGTATACTTGCCAGACATTATCTTGCTTAGGAGCTTTTCATCTTTATCATTAGGAAACTTCACACCATACTGTTTGTAGATTTGTTGAATCATTTCTTCTTTTGTTAGTGCCATAGTATTATCAACTGGTTTAAATATCTCGAAACGACCAGGGGAAGTTTTGAGATGAACTGAGGACCAATCGTATGCTGGAGTAAAGTCCTGAGTAACGAAGGATCTTTACGTAAGCAGAATATTTGGTCCGAAGTATGGAGTCGGCGGGAATCGAACCCACGACCTCTGCAATGCGAATGCAGTGTTCTAGCCATCTGAACTACGACCCCTTGTACAAAGGAAATCTTTAAATCATCTGATTCCCCTCTGCTTTTCCATAACTTCCTTTACACCACCCATATATTTTGCATATTCACTTTCCACCGCTTCAGTAACATCTTTCCCTCCCTTTAGATTATGAATCAAAGCCAATATGTTCCAGATAAAAGCCGTTATACCCCACCAGCCCAAAAGCAAGTTCCAAGTAATAGTTCTCATCCCCCCAGAAACCTTATGTTTGTCACATAATGCTCTAGGCTTAGTATTCTCAACTCTGCTTAGGATAATCATCCCAGTTATTTTCCTATAACTTCTAAACCTAGCTCCACCAGTACCACATACTTCACATTTATAATTTTTCATTAAATTTTACACTTAATTTATATCATATAACACTGAATCTAATTATAGCATCTACTAATATTTTCTTCGATAGTTTATAATTCTGAGTCTGAAAGTAATGAAAAAGCGACAATTTATACTGATAATAAAGTTTCTCACACTGGCAATCTGTTTGCTTTTCCTATTCTTGCACTTTCTTTATATCAGACCATGGATACTTGACGATGCCTTTATCTCATTTAGATATGCAAAGAACTTAGCGGAAGGCTTTGGTCTTGTCTTCAATCCCAGCGATACCCCTGTTGAGGGATATACAAACTTTCTCTGGATCATAATCCTGAGTTTAGGCCACAAACTGGGATTTAACATTGTAACTTTATCTCAAGTCTTGGGTTACTTATTTGCTATTGGAACAATATTAATTATTCTCTTTGTCAAATGGACAAAGAAAATTACCCCACCTATTCAGATAGCATCTGCACTAATACTCTCATCCTCGGGAGCTTTCACCGTCTGGGGTGCTAGCGGAATGGAAACATCGCTCTTCATTTTCCTCTTTACACTTTGCTTGCTTTTGTTTGTAAGAATTCTTGAAAGGAACTTGTCTAAACGCAGACCTAAATCACTTATCCGACTTAGTTTCCTTATTGCTCTGCTGGCACTCACAAGACCAGAAGGCTATCTAGTATTCATTGTTTTCGGATTACTAGTCTTCACTTTCAAAGTTCTGAACAAGAGAAATATAGCAACCAAAGAGCTCGTCTGCTACCTCCTACCCTTTCTCATTGTCGTTGCAGCCCAGATCGTCTTTAGGCTTGTTTACTATAATGATGTACTACCCAACACTTTCTATAATAAAGTAGGAAGCGGTTCAGACCAGTACCTCAGGGGACTGAGATATACTAAGGATTTCATCGTTGCGAGTCTCCCGCTTGTTTTTTTCTCAGCAATCACTTTATTACTAAGCTCAAAAAAGAGATGGGAAGATAATCCTATCTTATTCGCTTCATTTGCAGTTTTAGTTCCTTATTCTGCATACGTTATCTTTGTCGGAGGTGACGTTATGCCTGCTTACAGGTTCTATAGTCCGCTTGTTCCTATACTCGCAATTTTAGCGGTATCAGGGATTCACAAATCAGCTATGAAAATCAACTCGCGCTTGCACATTTCAAAGCAGCTTGAAATATCTACTTTCTCTTTCATCGTAGCTCTTGCTCTTGCATTCAACATTTGGCAATGGAAATATGAAGCTGAAATCAACAAGCATCTGAAAGGAGATATGGTGGCTCAAGAAGGGAAAGAAACCGGGCTATGGCTGAAAGAAAACTTCGATGCAGATACAGTTGTCGCTACAAATACTGCCGGAACTATTCCCTTTTATAGTGGATTTAGAACAATCGACATGTTGGGGTTAAACGATAAACACATCGCAAAAAGAGATATGCCTGATATAGGCAAAGGTTTTCCTGGTCATGAAAAAACAGACGGAGATTATATCCTCAAACAAAATCCAGATATCATAATATTTGGATCAAGTCTTGGGAGTGAAATGCCCATTTTCATAAGTGACAAAGAGCTTCAACAAAAAAAGGAGTTCCAAGAGAAATATGAATTAAAGAAGTTCATGTTGCCTTCAGGACAAGAACTTATCCTTTATCTCAGACAACAAGGGGAAAACTACACTTAATCCTTATCTACCATTTACCTAGCTCTATAGGCAAAAGCATTGAAAAACAGGTTAAATTGCGATATATGACTGCGGATTTACCCAGTAACCGTTTAATTGGAGACCAAAGTGCAGATGCACCCCATATGCATGACCAGTTGCTCCCATGTAGCTGATAGCTTGGCCTTTTGAAACCTTCTGTCCTTCTTTTACGTATATAGTAGCATTATGAGCATACAGAGATACCCACCCGTTTCCATGATCTATCATAATCTGTAATCCACCATTTCCATACCATCTTGCTTGAGTAACGACTCCCCCATCCACCGCAACAATTGTACAGCCTCCTGCCTGCGCGATATCTACTCCTTGGTGATATGCAGAATATCCTCGCGTTATGTATCCACATCCACAAGGACGCACGAAACTTCCCGTTCCTCCAGTCACTGTACCTGAAAGAGGCGGTGGCGGTAGAGGCACTGTCATGGCTATTGGGGTAATTACTACCGGTTTTGGTTGCGGCATTTTCCCATTTGGAACTAATAATTCTTGTCCTTCCTTCAGAATCTTTGAATCTAACCAGTTAATGTCGAATATATCTGCAACATTTGCCCCATATTTCTCAGCTATTGATTCAAGAGTATCCCCGCTTTTTACAGTATGGAGAACCGCGTTTATTGGAAGAATTGTTAATGTTTGACCTATCTTCAGAAAACTTTCATCCTTTATTCCATTCGCCCACATTATGGTCTCCTTTGAAATCTCATATTCATTAGCAATTGATTCGAGAGTATCTCCTTTTTGAACCACATATTTTTGCACAGCATAAGCTCCACTTTCAGAAGAACTTGCAACGATAGCCAACATTGAGGCGTTTTCTTCTACATAGTCCGCGTCCCCAAGATGCTCTGTTGGAAATTCCAGTATCTGACTTGCGTTCGTGATAAAAAGATTCAATCTTCCCGCTAGTCCTCCTATCGTAATGACAAAGGTGACTATCCCAACGGAAAACTGAAATGCTGACCTGTAGAATGTACTCCTGCCCCAGAACATCTTCCTTACAAGCCTATCCTTAAGTACACTAAATGAAATCACAATCCAAAGATTGAGAGCCCAGAGGTAAACAAAGAACTGTCTAACCCTAAGTAGCACATAAGAAAAAAAGGCCACCACGAAGTCAAGTAGATATTGAAAAATCGAGTGTCTGCGTTCTTTTTCTGATCTCATCGTAAAGCCTTTCTAGCTAACATAGCATGATTATATCATCGTGGTGAAAGGATTCAACCTACATTTCTTCATGTAAAGTAGCAAGAAATTCTTTATTATCTTTTGTCTTCTTCATCCTATCCAATAGGATAGAAGTTTTCTCGTCACCTTTTAACGCATCAATCATTCTCCTCACTCTCCAGGACTGCATAAGAACGTCTTGAGGCAGAAGTTTCTCTTCATTTCGTGTCCACGATCTTTGAACATCTATTGCTGGATAGATTCTTTTTTCAGCCAGTTCACGAATTAAGTGCAGTTCCATATTTCCTGTTCCCTTAAACTCTTCGTATACCAAATCATCCATTCTGCTACCAGTGTCTACTAGTGCAGTGGCAATTATTGTAAGACTTCCTTGTTCCTCGAAATTTCTTGCAGCTCCAAAAAACCGTTTTGGCGGATAGAGAGCAACAGGATCGAACCCGCCAGAAAGCGTTCTTCCAGAAGGAGGTGCTGTCATATTGTAAGCTCTAGCGAGTCTAGTGATACTGTCCATAAGAATCATCACATCCTGTCCCTGTTCAACCAATCTCTTTGCCCTATGCAGAGCCATTTCAGCTACTCTGGTATGATTCTCTGGCGGTTCATCGAAATTTGCTGCAATTACTTCGCCGTCGACAGATCTATCCATATCAGTAACCTCTTCAGGCCTTTCTCCGATTAGTACAACCATTAAGTGAATATCCTTATCATTTTCCCTTACTCCATGTGCTATATCTTTCAGAAGCCATGTCTTACCTGCCTTTGGAGGGGAAACAATCATTCCTCTTTGCCCCTTTCCTATAGGAGCCAAAAGATCTATTAATCGTGTAGACAAAGTTTCACTTTTTGTTTCGAGTATTATCTGCTCATCAGGAAAAACAGGAGTTAATTTTTCGAATGAAAATCTAGCTATCGCCTTTTCAGGATCAAGACCATTTACAGCCTCTATTCTGAGTAAACTTAAGTATTTCTCACCATCCTTTGGAGGCCTCGCCTGTCCTGCAATGAAATCCCCTGGTCTCAGATTAAATCTTTTGATCTGAGAACTTGAGACATAAACATCATTTTCACCAGGCATCATTTTTAGAGATCTCAACACTCCATGACTTCCATCATTTTTAATCTCAAGTACACCTTCAGCAAATATATTTCCTCCCTTCTTTGTACTCTCTTCAAGTATCTTGAGAATCAACTCATCTTTTTTAAGTTCTGTATATTCCGTCAGTCCCAAATCTTTTGCGAACTTTCTTAAATCCGCAAGAGTTTTGGTCTCAAGGTCTGCAATAGTTACTTCCTTTTTCACGTAATGAAATCAAACAAATTTAAATAGATTATGGAAAATATTTAATTAATAATACCCAAAACGAAACTGAGGGAATAGAACTAGAAAAGTATATGGAAGATTTCTTAATTTGTCAAATTTGAAAAGACTTTAGGGAAAAAAACGGGATCGGCACTGCCCCAACCGACCCCGATAAAAACTTACTTATCAAATATGCTTTTATCAAAATCGGTTGCAAAATATCTGCAGTGCCAAGAGTCCAGTTGGTTGTACGCGAACCAGACTCTGGGCACTAGAGACAAGGCAATTTCAAGGATCTGGTTTATTATACCCTATAACATTTTTATTTGTCAAGCGATTATATGTCCCATAATATATAGCGCTTACGAAGCTTTTTATTTTACGTTAAACAGCGCAAATTATAACTTCAACGTCAGTTCTGAGAGAGTTTCGATAAAAGTTATCTTGTCCTTATGAGCAAGAGAATCTTTAATTTTTTTTGCGAGTATCAGTTCCTTATAACCTAGATCTTTAAGCGTCTTTACCTTCTCGATAATACTGCTTCCAGGATGAACTTCGCCTGTCAGGCTAAGTTCACCAATAGCTACCTTATCTTCTGTGACTTTCTTATTAGAAAATGATGAAAACACTGCTATTGCAATACTCAAATCTATCGAAGAATCGTCAATTTTTAGTCCATTTGCGACATTAACATATATATCCTTATCTAGCAAATTCGCTTTTGTATGCTTGGTTAATAAGGCACTTATCATCTGAACCTTTACCTTCTTCAGCCCGCTTACAACCCTTTGCGGAACACTAAACACACAATCAGTAACCAAAGCCTGTACCTCTACGATAAGAGCCCTTCTACCTTCGAAAATAACCCCCTTACACACTCCTACCTGCGGTTTCCGTGTCAGAACAAAAATTTCCGAGGGATTCTTGGCATCATCATAGCCCTGAGCACCAAACTCAAAAACTCCTACTTCCCTTGTTGATCCGAAACGATTCTTCATCGATCTCACAAGCCTTATTTTAGTTGAAGAGTCTCCTTCGATATAGAAAACACCATCCACTAAATGTTCTATTACCTTTGGTCCTGCAATATCTCCACCCTTCGTGATGTGCCCAACTAGAAAGATTATTGTTCCTGTACTTTTCGCATAGTGAATTAACCTCGAAGTACATTCTTTGACTTGCCCAACACCACCAGCAATACTATTTAAATCACTTGTCTCCACAGTCTGAATCGAATCGATAACTACAACTAAAGGTTTCAGGTCATCAATTGTTGCGATTATCGAATCGATGTTATTACTTGAAATGGCTGGTATATCCTGGAGAATCTTTAATCGTTTCGCATGTATCGAAAGCTGTTCTGAAGATTCTTCTCCGCTAACATAAACACTCTTGCAATTCTTTATCTTACTCAAGATTTGGAGCAACAGAGTTGTTTTACCAACACCCGGATGTCCCCCAATCAGTAAAACCGCTCCTTTCACAAGCCCCCCACCAAGAACTCTGTCAAATTCTTGAAAGCCCGTAGATAGCCTATCCAATCTTACTGTTTCTCCCTTGCTAGTTATATGACTTACCTTTATTTTTTTGGCTTTGTTCCTGTTCCTAGCGTTGTTTTGGTCAGTTTCGGGAACCAGCTTCAAAGTTTCCCATTTTCCACAATTTGTACATTTCCCCATCCATTTCGGAGTCTGAAAACCACACTCTATACAAGAAAATAATTCTTTCATTGGTGTTTCTAGGAAGGTGTCAATTTAAGCACTTTTCCAGATCTAGTAATCTTTACGTGTTCGAGTCCTTTTGGCCCCTCGATAAGCAAGTCCGACAAGGAATTCTCCACAAGCTCTTGAACTTTGCGACGGATATTACGGGCCCCATATTCATCACTGAAGCCCTTTTGGGCTATCAACTTTACAGCTTGATCAGATACACTTAATCGTACTTTCCTATCAATAAGACGTCTTTGAACGTCCTTTAACACCAGTTTTGTTATTCGAACAGCATCTGCTTCATCAAGCCCTCTAAATATTACCACTTCATCTATTCGATTTATAAATTCAGGTCTCAATACCTTTTTGAGCTCCTCTGTCAATCTTTCCCGCATTCTTTCATACGCCTCGTCCACATTTTTTCCCTCAGTATCTATCTTGAACCCCAAGACCTTATCTCTACTGATATCTTCAGCACCAATATTGGAGGTCAAAACAATAATAGTATTTTTAAAATCAACTTTTCTACCTTTACCATCAGTCATGTGCCCTTCTTCCAGAATTTGAAGGAGTGCATTCAACATATCTGGATGAGCTTTCTCAATCTCGTCAAAAAGAACTACAGAATATGGTCTTTTCTTGACTTTTTCAGTCAGCTGTCCCCCCTCCTGATATCCCACATACCCCGGTGGAGAACCTATTATCTTCGCGATGCTATGCTGCTCCATAAATTCGCTCATATCCATCTGAATAAGAGCCTTCGATGTCCCGAAAAATTCGTCTGCAATCACCTTTGCCATTTCT
>JAHIVN010000118.1 GCA_018816645.1 Patescibacteria group bacterium
GAGTGGTCGTACAATGTAAGACTTGGTGCAATAGAGAAGGGATATCTTATACAGCTAAAAGTAGTTGACGCGGCAAAAAATGTCAGTGACATTTCCTCAGGCGAGCTGGTCTATTTTGACAAGACCTCTCCAAAGATTCCTCGAAATTCAGTAACTAAAGATTATTGGCAGTACGGTAGTTCATCAAAGTATGTCACAAACGAAACAAAAATAAAGGTTCTAGGTAAAGCAGAGAGGGTAAGTGATATGGAAATGAAAATAGAGAATGACCAGAAAGGCATAGATTTAGTTAAGAGCAAAACTTCTCAACAAGGTAGTTTTGCTAAACAGTTAGAACTGGGGCAAAACTCGAGTAGTCAAGAGGATGGGTGGTATATGGTAAGCTTTAGATCAGTTGATGCTGCGGGAAATAAGTCTTCGCCTTATAGCTTTCAGATTTTACGGGATACAGTTCCTCCTAGCTTGAAATATGTTTCTGATCCCTATTTGTGTGGTGAGAATATATGTATTAACATTGAAGGTGAGCAAGGTTCACATCTTTATGCTGATTCTACATTTATCGCTGAACTGGATTCAGGAACAAATAAACTGGTGCTGACTGATAATTGGAACTACGACACTTATTATCACTATATGCTGTACCTTCAGGATAAAGCAAAGAATAGATCAGAGCAGGTAGCCAGGGGAATTGCAACACCTGAACTCGGAAAGGGTAGCGTTGAAGGTGTGAAGGAAGATGATCCTTGGGGGGAGAACAAAGGAAGTGATCTTGGGTCTGTAAAATTTACGGTAAACGTATCAAACAATGGAGCATATCAAATATCAAATGTTCAGATTCCTTCTCCTAAGCTTACAAAGGTGAATAATGGCGGAGCAAATAATATATCTGTGTTTGGATATTCCATTCCAAAGAATCATAAGCTCCGAGTAGATATTATCAGACAATTTGATACTTTCAATGAAGCGGCTGATATCTGTCAAACTGGAATCTTCTTGAGTGAAGCAGATAAAGAATGCATAGAAAGTGAAATGGGCATAGATAATGTAAATGACTGGGTTTGGAAGATGCAGGCTGATTGCAAATTTGTTCCACTATGTCTCGAATCAAAGAAGTCTAGTTGGAGAAATACAAAGACTAGTGAAGATATCGTTTTCCCGACAGAGCATGTCTTGATAGCTTTGCACCGCGAGGGTTCCGATCTTCCAAATATCTCAAATCTATGGAACGATAATGTTGACGGAAACTTCAAATTTAAATTTGGTCTAAACAAGAATTTGGAAATCGGAGATTATGTGAAGGCAAGAACAATTATATTCGGGGACTTTGAATTTGAAGGAGTTGAAATTGATTATAGGGGTCTCAATGATATGGAGGCGGGTAAGAATGAAGGACTCAAAAGTCACTTTAGCAACTCTCTGAAGATACCGAAAGCTCCGTTCATCTTTGATGATGCCGTCAGTCCTGTATCCGACCCAACATGCGAGGGATATTTGGTATCGAGTTTATTTGGTTTTAGAAAAGATCCGTTTACCGGCGAGGATAAATTCCATAGTGGCATAGATATAGCCAAGTGGGGAGGGTGTAAGATTGTTTCAGCGCAGAAGGGGGAGGCTGAAACTGGCTGGTATGCAGGGAATACAGTTTTTATAAGTCACAACAGTAGATTCGAAACAAGATATGGGCATGGGCAGTATTATATAGGCAATTTCAAAAGAGCCACGGGGAAAGGAGAACCTATTATGTACATGGGAGACTCGGGTAAAGCTACTGGAGTACATCTACATTTCGAGGTCTGGGACAACGGCAATACAGTTGATCCAAAAAAACACTTTAACTTTTAGTTGTGATTTAGAGATGAATAAGGGCTACAAATTGTTATTTTTACTTATACTTTTGGTTATTACCATAGCTGCAGCTGTATATATGATTAAAACCAATAATAAAGTGATCATTCCGAAAGAAATCGGAAGTGAGTTGACTCAGTCAGAGTGTTCTCACAGAGCAGAGGAGTATTTAGTCGGGGAATGGGCAAATCTGCCATCAGAAAATCCGATACTTTTGAATCTAGTGTTAAGTTCTGACAAGACTTTTGTTTACAATGTCGATGAGACAAGCGGGAGTAAGAAATATAAGTTGTCAGGGAAATGGGAATATAGTAGTGATACTGTCAGCATGAGATTAAACTTCGATGAGTTAAACGAGACCTGGGAAAATATTCTCTCCGATCCAAAGCTTAGCGATAATTATGAGTCTGTCCTGAGTTACGATCTTGCTTCTCGTTTAATGGTAGTGAAAATTCAGTATATGGAAAGGGAAGTTTTTCAAGGCTGTGAGCCAAATAGATACTACATTGATCTGCTGGGTTATTTCCTGTACAAGGTATCGGGTTGATCTCAAGACTTTGTACTTCGCGGTCCTACGCCGTTTCCCTGATATCTTTTCAGACTGAACTTTTCAGGTACCGGATCGTATCCGCCCTTTGAAAAGGGGTTACAGTCTACTATTCTCTTCAGTCCCATGAAGCTTCCCAGTATAACGCCATGTTTGAGTATAGACTGTCTTGTAAATTCAGAACAGCTGGGATGGTAAGTGCAGATGCGAAACACTTCCGGCTTTGCCCAAAAGGAGTGGTCTGTTGAAAGAAAGAACTGATATACTCGTATGAATCCGGATGCAAAATAGCGTGGAATTTTGATTAGAGTATTTAATTTTATTTTTGATTTCTTCTTGCCAGCCATCTTTTGGTGCAATGTTCAAATTTGAGGAATAGAGGAGTTTAGCAATAAATTAAAGATTAGTAAAATCTAGAATCCAGTTTTATCGAAATTTCACTCAAAATCATTTTAGCCTAAAATAAGTTATAGATTTTTATCACTTATATATGAATATACTTACTGAAAATTGAATTCTCCCTCACTTCCTGTTTCCCTAGTGATTCAGAAGAGCTTCTTCTTCATTGCTTTTGTTTTTAAAACAGACAAGCTTACTGATTTTATCTATGGTCTCACGATTGTAATATTGCCTATTCTATCAATTATCAGTTCTAGCAACTTTGAAAGCTGAAAGATAATTTTGCTGCTTCTTCCCCCATAAGAAACAAGAGACAGGTAATTTATTCCGAGGCTTTCGTCACGGTCTTAGAAAGTGCTTGTCTTGATCGACCGAATGTGTAATATTTAGGAATTCATCTTAAGAAAATAAAGCTATGGGAAAGACAGGAAGCTATAAAAATTTTGAAACATTACGGCCGGAGTTACTTGAAAGGAAAATAACCGACTTTAGGAATATGGGTTTGGGGAAGATCGTTGTGGTAGCTGACTTTGATGGAACTCTGTCTGTGGCTGCCGGACCGAATAGAAAATACATGACAACTTTTGGTACGGCGAAGCTTCATCTCGGACCAGAACACGAAGCGAGATCTGTCGAATTATATGATTATTATCACCAGTTTGAGTACGCAAGTGATATTCCAGATAGAGAACGAATGAAAAAGATGAGAAGTTGGTGTCAAAGGTCAATGAGCCTGATTGTGGAGTATGGTTTTTCCAGAAAAACGATCAAGAGAATTGTTGAAGAAAGAAATATTATTCCCAGAAAAGGATTGTCTCAGTTCTTTGCCAATCTGGAAAGATACAATGTTCCTACATGGTTAGTTTCAGCGGGGCTAGGAGATATAATTCAGGAATTTATTCTCAGTTATTCAAAGGCATCCAATATACGGATTCACTCCAACTTCTTTGATTTCAATGGGATAGGATTGTCTACTGGGTTTGATAAGGACAGAAATGTTTTTATACATAATAAGCATAAATCACTTAAACAGGAGGATCGATATATCAAAGACACAAGTTCTCGTCCTCTGCTTGTTGTGTTGGGAGATTCCGTTGACGATCTTGAAGTCATTCAAGATCGAAAAAATTGCATAAGTATAGGATTTCTGGAAGACGACATTGAAATGCGTAGAAACGAATTCTTGGAGAACTTCGACTTGGTACTTCAGGGAAGGCAATCCTTTTCTCCAGTATTAGATCTGCTTGCTAGATTTTTGTCCTAGAAATTGATATTTGAGATAACATAGCCTTCGATAGCTTCGCCATTATATGCAGTCCTATGATTGGAAACACTTTTCATCACAATGTCAACCTTTATGTCAGAAAGTTCGGGAACATTACTAAGCTCTGGATTTACTGTAAAGTTGTAATCAAATACATAGCCGCTTGGATCTATAGATACCGTGTAGCCATAGCCATAGTTGCTGTCAGTATAGGTACGATATGGTTTTTTGTGAGGGATTCTGTCTAGATAATTAAAAACAAATAAGGGAATACCGTACATTTCAATAAATTCTATATTTGCCTGGTCCATTACTGCTCCGTATGTGCTGACTGTCCAGCATACACCAGATGCATAATAATAATCACCTTCGGGCTTGGTATATCCTTCGTCTGTTGCCATAGTAAGATAACCATCTTTGATTATTTCGACTCTGTCACCAGGTGAAAGCAGAGGTATACTATTTAGTTCTTTTGCTGCAGCTGCTGCATTTATATGTTTCCCATAGTAGTAATCCTCCGGGTATAGCGGAAGAGAAACGAAACCGCCTCGATAGTCAAGCGTCTGTGGAGTATCTTGATGAGGATTGATTTTCTCCTGTTCTATTTCCGTATCTTTTTCATTCTTTGCTGTCTCTAGATGCGGTTTGGGAGTGACAGTAGTAGGTCCCTCTTTTATCGGCTCGGACTTCTGATATTCATCAAATATCTGGATTTCCTCGTACAGAAAATATGCCAGGTAAAAACCCGTTTCCAGCGCGAGCAGACTCAAGATGATTGTGATAAATACCATGATTTTTCTCATCCCTTTATCCATAACAATGCATGAATAACGTCTAAGTCTTAAAAAAGTGACATGTAGAATACTACCCCGGTAGTAGACAAGTTATCATTTTCGAAGTTCCGAATCAAGCCACCTGTAGCGTTCGGGATTTCTGAAGCTTCTCTCAAAGTATCTTTTGCCCAGGTTTTTATCTACAGCAGAATGCATGTAATTTTCCAGGAAGTTGAGGATCTCTTTCTCATTTGGGGCAGTATTTTCTATCGGCAAATAATTCTTCCCGAGTTTTGTCAAGTCGATTTCTGTCTTTCCGTTCTTATGAAGAATTGTCATCTTTAGAGCCTGTTTTCCGGTTAGAAATGCTTGGATCTCTATGAGGTCGAAAGTTGTTTTAAACCTTCTGGAACTTGTTGCTACAACTCCAAATTCTGTATTGTTGAAGCTGGTCCAGACTCTGATCGAGTCACTCTGACTAGAATAATTTCCAAGGATTTTTACCCCTTGTTGAAGGTCAGATTTAATTTTTGCAATAAGTTTGTCAGATACGCTTTTTTGAAGCTTCATATAAAGCGATTCCTACCGAAACGGCTAGGTTTAATGAATCAACATCATCTGTCTGCGGTATTGTGACTGTCTGGCCAAGTGTCTTTAATGATTCCGGAAGTCCAGGGCCTTCACTTCCAAAAACCAGCGAATAAGGTGATATGAACTTTGTCTTTGTTATCCAGTTTCTGCCATCTGTATAGAATAAGTAGAAGTTGTTTTTTAGCGGTACATTATCGAAACTGTCGAAATACTGAAAATTGACCTTGAAAACTGCACCCATTGAAGCTCTCACAACTTCCGGGTCGAAGATGTCAGCTCCGGGTCGAATTATTCCAACATCTTTCACTCCAAAACCTAGGGATGTTCTCACGATAGTTCCGAGATTTCCTCTATTAGACGGCTTGAAAAGTATGACACTATTTTGGTCTATCTTAAGCCTAGAGCTGTGTTTTTTGAAGATACCGATAACAAAGTTATTCCCTCGTGGAGTCAGGCGTTCGACGACCTGATCATTTACGGAGTACCTTATGTTCTTGTTTTTACAGATATTTTGGATTTCTTTTAATGCTATTGTTTCTTCTGCATTTGAACGCGTAAAAACTTCGATAACTTGTTCGGACTTATTCCGAAGCAACTCCAAAGTTGGAAAGACTCCAAAAGAGTAGGAAAAGGTGAAATTCTTCTTGTACTTTTTATATGCTTTTGACATAGATATAATTATAACACTTTCTTATTTGTTGTAGAACGCGGTCTATCTGTCGATAGACAGGCTTTCAGCTGCATGATAACTGGTCACTTATAGTTGAGGAGTGCAATTCCTCAACAAGGAGACTTAGGATATTTACGCGGATTGGAATCGCATTCTACAGCTCCTTCACTTATTTCCTTAACTAGCATACAATACAGTTATTAAAATTCAGACCATGAATTCTTTTCTTTCTTTCTATCCGAAAGGTTTTGGGGATGTTGTAGAAGATGTCCTTAGTAAAGCACTTCGAGACTTGAAGATCCGGTATAACAAGGACCAACGTATATTGTACGAGACGAATTTCCGGTGGGAGATGATATCGCGTCTCTCTTACTTTGATTCATCATTTCTTTTGATCAAATATTCTGCGAAACCAGAGATGAGAAATTTAGAGCGTTTGTTTAGCTGGGCTCAGAGTAACGAAACCTTTTTCAAGTTTGTCCAGGAATTTGCAAGGGGAAGAGCCTCTTTGCGAATAGTCGATTCAAGCCCAAATTTCTCTAAATCACATTTTCGAAAGATAAAGTTCCAGCTTGAAGAAAAGTTAAAGCGACGATATGGTCTCAAGATTGATCCAGGTCATCCTGACTCAGAGCTTCGATTTATAGAGAAAAGCGACTTTGGATTCATAGGTATCCGAGTGAGCAAACCTCCGCAATATAAACGCCGAAATTTCAAGGACCGGCTGCGTCCCGATATAGCTAGCTTGCTTATAGAGTTATCTGAGCCGCGAAAAACCGATATTTTCCTAGATCCTTTTAGTGGAAGCGGTATCGTTCCGTCACTTCGTGCCAGGTTTTGGCCCTTTAAGAAGGTATATGCGACTGACAGGTACATAGCCAAGACTGAATTTATGCTCGAAAAAGGTGAACGGTCAGTGGTAAAGATCATTCAGGCAGATTATAAGAACCTTGATAAACATTTTAACAATAATGTAAACAAGATAGTGACTGATCCACCTTGGGGAGGCATCGAATCGAATCTAAATATTGAGGCGTTTTATAGAAAGCTCTTCCTCCAATTTAAAAGGGTCTGTTCTAGAAAAGCAGCTATTGTGCTTATCTCGAATCAACTAGAGATTATCTTGGGAATCCTTGAGTATAACAAAGACATTTTCGAGCTTGAGATGAAAATCGATACTGAAGTCTCTGGTAAAGAAGCATATGTCTTTAAGATCCGAAAGCTCATTTAATTAACTAAATAACTTTTTATGTAAAAGCCATGTTCTCTAAATACCGAATTTTAATCTTTTCTGAGAATCCGGATGAGTTGATGAAGTTTTATAGAGATGTCTTAGAGTTAAAACTTGAGGATAAACTGGACATTCCAAATGATTATGGATATATGTTTGAAGTAAACGGAGAGATGAAATTGTGGATAGGCAGGCATTCTGAGGTGAAAGGTAAAAGTAAAGAACCGGTAAGACATATCATCAATCTCTACACCGATGAAGTTCAGAAATGGTATAAAAAAGTAAAGGCCTCCGGAGCAGACATTCTTTGCAAGCCGGAACTTACCCCGTTCGCAACTAGGGATGAGCCTTTTTACGTCAGTACCTTTCTAGACCCGGAAGGCAACTGCTGGCAGTTTATGGGACAGCTTGGAAAATGAAAGATATCCTTAAGTTAGAATTCAATTCAAGTGATTTGTTTCTCTTTGTGATGCCTCATCCGGATGATGAAGCGGTATTTTGTGCCGGGTTTATCAAAAGATTAACAAGGAGTGGAAATCGTGTTAAGGTTATAACTCTGACAAAGGGTGAGAAAAGCACGCATAGATACGGACTTGAAGAAAAAGTTGATCTGGGAGAAGCAAGATCTGTTGAACTAGCAAATGCTTTAGGCATCTTAGGGATCAATGATTCTAAGCTCTTTGATATCCCTGACGGTGAAATTGAGAAACACTACTCTCGGACTAGGGAGATAGTAGAAGAAGAAATTTATAATTTCCAACCGGATTATGTTGTGACACTTGAACCCTCTGGCATCTATGGACATCCGGATCATATAGCTTTATCTGAAATTGTTAAAGACATTGGGGATAAGCTTCCCAACCAATTCAGATTGATATATGCTACAGTAGGCAGTAGATTCCATCCATCAAAGGGGGCAAGCGCAATGGCCGAGAAGAAGGTGGTACCTCTTGAGGCAAGTCACTTTATTTCTCTTCGTCCCAAAGAGGTATACACTAAAGTGAGAGCGCTTTTTGCTCATAAATCACAATTCGGAAAAGGCCTTATATTTAAAATAGTAAAATGGTATCTAAAAGGTCTCTCGACTAGGGAGTACTATTATAAGGTTGAATAAATTTGTGATTTCTGTAAAATAAAGCTTACTTTAGATAAGTCATTACTATGATGAACAAAAAGCAAGAATCTGAGATAGAATCAAAAATAGAATCGGTTATTGAGGATACTGCAAAAAAAGGAGAGAAGTTTTTTGAAAAAGCAATCGGAAGAGTTGTTGGTTTCGTAGTTACTATCATAGTAAATATCGTAATCCTGGTAGTCATCAATTACTACTATGAGAAATTCTCATTTTTGACAACTGAGTTTCCCGAATGGCTTCCATATGCAAATGCTTCGATATTTGCAGCTATAATTGTCCAAGTCTTGATCCTGGTGATTCCAAGTAAAACTATAAAGCCTTTCTTTGAGATTTTTTCAAATATCTTCTCGCTTGTTAGTGTCGTAGCGCTTCGGCTGATCTATCCTTTTGACTGGGCGCAGCTGACTGACGGTAACTGGGCAGATACCGTTGCAAAGATAGGAATGGTTGGAGTGATATTAGCTGTGTTTATAGCGATTATTGCTAATGCTGTGAAGTTCGCGGTAGCTGTACTTGGAGGAAAGAGCGATGAGACAGGAGACGAAGGATGAATAATTAGTAGTTGTTTAACACCTATAAGCTTCTCTTGATAAATTTAGCCTATTTCGTTATTATATATTGTCTCTGCCCGGTACTTAACATTTTTATTACCAATATATGAGTAATAAATCCCTCATTTCTGTGAACGATTCCTTTGGTGCTCATAATTATCATCCGCTTCCGATAGTAATCTCAAAGGCAAAAGATGTCTGGGTATGGGACGTAGAAGGAAACAAATATATGGACATGCTCTCAGCATACTCCGCGCTGAACCAGGGACACCGAAATGAATATATCATCAAGAAAGTGAAAGAACAGTTAAACAAAGTTTCATTGACCTCAAGAGCTTTCCACAATGACAAGCTCCCATTATTTTTAAAAAAAGTGTGTAAATTCTCTGGTTTCGAAATGGCGCTGCCAATGAATACAGGTGCTGAGGCTGTAGAAACAGCACTGAAAATGGCAAGGAAATGGGGTTACTTGAAGAAAAAGGTTGCTGCGGGTAAAGCTCAGATAATTGTTGCTGAAAATAACTTCCATGGCAGAACTATATCTATAATTAGTTTCTCGACAGAAAAACAGTATAGAGACGGCTTTGGTCCATTTACTCCCGGGTTTAAGGTAGTAAAGTACGGGGATGCAGGCGCAATCAAGAAAGCTATAAATAAAAATACTGTTGCAGTGATGCTTGAACCGATTCAGGGGGAAGGTGGGATCATCATACCTCCAAAGGGGTATTTGAAAGAAGTCAGAAAGATTACCAGAGAGAATAAGGTGCTTCTGATGCTTGATGAGATCCAGACCGGCCTTGCACGAACCGGAAAGAACTTTGCTTATGAATGGGAGCAGATAAAACCTGACGTTCTGATATTAGGAAAGGCACTTGGCGGTGGAGTAGTTCCTGTCTCGGTGGTTCTTGCTTCCAGAAGTATCATGAGTGTATACAAACCTGGGGATCATGGATCAACGTTTGGCGGAAACCCATTGGCTTCAGCCGCGGGTATAGCCGCACTTGAGTATATCGAAAAGCATAAACTTGCCGATCGTGCCCAGAAGTTAGGCGAGTATTTTATGAAAGAGCTGAGAAAGATAAAATCAAAGCATATACAAGAAGTAAGAGGACGAGGATTACTCATTGGAATTGAACTCGATACAAAGGCAAGGGATTATGCAGAGAAACTTATGCAGGATGGACTTCTATGTAAGGAAACTCATACTCGTGTACTGAGATTTGCACCGCCACTTGTGATAACGAAAGATGAGATCGACTGGGCTATGAAGCGGATCCAAAAAGTCTTTGAAGAGTAGTACGTATTTCTAAAAGGAACCTGGAGTAATTCAGGTTCCTTTTTTTGCTCTAGGCGTCAAGATAATGTCAAGAATTTGCAATTACCTTATATCTGATCTATGATAACTGGGTCAATTATTTTAGATATTATTTGTATAAAATGCAGAAGAATAGAGTGTTAATTTTAGGTGCTGCTGGCCGCGACTTCCATAATTTTAATACTGTCTATAGAAATGACGAAAACACGGAGGTTGTGGCTTTCACAGCTGCTCAGATACCTGACATTGCTGGACGTAAATACCCTGCAAGCTTAGCGGGTAAGTATTATCCAGATGGAATCGATATTAAGGACGAAGCGGAGCTGACTGGTATTATCAAGAATGAAAAAGTTGACGAGTGCGTGCTGTCTTACAGTGATCTCCGGTATAGTTTTGTGATGCATCTTGCTTCAAAAGTTTTAGCTGCAGGAGCAAAATTCTCAATGCTCGGTGCTGAACCAACAATGATAAAATCATCAAAGCCGGTTATTGCGGTTCTTGCCGTAAGAACAGGCTGCGGTAAAAGCCAGACTTCAAGAAGGGTTTTTGAGATTTTGAAGGAGGCAGGGAAGAAAGTTGTTTCCATAAGACACCCTATGCCTTATGGTGATCTTGCAGAGCAGACGGTGCAGAGATTTGCTGAGCTTAGTGACTTGACAAAGCATAAGTGTACGATAGAAGAGATGGAGGAGTACGAGCCGCATATTGCAATGGGAAGTGTTATCTATGCGGGCGTTGATTATCAGGCAATTCTCGATGAAGCTGAAAAAGAAGCCGATGTAATCATCTGGGATGGCGGCAACAATGATATGTCTTTTTACAAACCGGATCTGACAATTGTAGTAGCAGATCCCCTAAGAGCCGGACATGAAATCAGCTATTATCCTGGGGAAGTGAATTTCAGACTAGCTGATGTTATCATTATAAATAAAGTGGACTCTGCAAAACGGGAAGACATTGAGATGGTTGAGAACAATGCTAAAGAGTACAATCCATCTGCAAAGATTATCAAGGCGGAGTCAGTTGTAACCGTTGAAGATCCTGAGATTATCAAAGGCAAAAGAGTATTAGTGATCGAAGATGGTCCAACTTTGACTCACGGTGAAATGAAGTTAGGAGCAGGAACAGTTGCAGCTGAGAGAAGCGGAGCTTCTGAGATAGTTGATCCAAAAGAATATGCCGTAGGAAAATTGAAGGAAACTTTCGAACACTATCCAGATATTGGGAAAGTACTCCCTGCAATGGGTTATGGTGAACAGCAAATGAAAGATCTTGAAGAAACCATCAACAAGGTCGACTGTGGTGCAGTTGTAATCGGTACACCGATAGATCTAGGGAGATTTATCAAGATCGATAAACCACATACGAGAGTAACATATGAGTTGTCTGCGGAAGCAAAAGAAGAACTGAAGAATATAATTTCGGAAAAGGGTTTGATCTAATTGAATTACCTACTGGTTGCAGAGTGCAACTTTGTGACTAGGGTAGTAGTATTAAGAAGCCAACCTATTATATAAGGCGTTTTTTTCTGTACCACGATTAATGCGATTAACCCTAAATCATTTGCGAAAGCGGATTTATCTACTCAGTACTTTCTGGGTTATAAAGATGTAGAGGAACTTGAAGTTTCGCTTTATGAAGAACGCAAGCTTATTTCTCAAACTGACAAACTTGATCTTTGATTGGCTAAGCAATTTACGTGGAACAAGATTTGATAGAAATATCCGATCGATGATCGCTTCTGTAAGCATTGATAGAGGCTTTGGAAGTGAAAATGCTATCTGGTATGCTCTAAAAAATTCTCTGAAAAATGTTGCCGCAAATAGCACATGATTTGGAGGAAAATCGTTCATAACACAGCTCACGTACTGATTTCGGGACTTATTCGGGTCATAGTATCCGGCTGCAACTGCCATATCAGTTAATTCTGTACCAGGATAAGGGCAGAATATCATAGGGATTGCTTGTGTCGGTTTTATTTCTGCGTTGAATTTCAAGGTCTCAATGAGATTTTCGGGCTTTTCGTGGGGTATTCCAATGATGTTGTATGAGATTGTTTTGATTCCATATTTTCTGCAATTCTTAAAGGCATCTCTCATGATATCGAGAGTCATTCCGCGCTTTAAAATATCATTCAGGATTTTTTGATTTCCGCTTTCAACACCAAAGAATATGAACAAACATCCCATCTCCTTGAGCATTTTTGCTACGTCTTCTGTCAGAAAGTTAGCTCTGAAATTACAGAAGAAAGGTATGTGAATTTCTTTTATGTACTTGGTTCTAAATTCTTTTCTCCACTCAGTATACATAGGCAGAATATCATCCAAAAATTTCAGCCGCTGTACTTCCGGAAAAGCTTTAATCAATCTTTTTAAATATTCGATTGCATTCGCTGCAGATCTGTATCTTACAAATTTGCTACCTTTGGGATAGAGACTGGCATGAAAATTATTCCAGCAGTATGTACATCTATAAGGACAGCCCCGGGTTATGATTGCAAGTGCACTTTTAGATTTTGAACTTAGTAGGTTTTGGAAGTTGAATAGATTGAATTTAGGAAATGGAAGTTCATCCAGGTTTTCAGCTATCGCGCAGGGTTTATTCTTTACAATTTTTTCATCTTCGTTTTTGAACCAGAACGAACTGATCTTCTGATCGCCAAGATCAGGGTATCTTTTCAGAAATTCTTTGAGCGGTAATTCCGCCTCACCGATTACTAGTGAATTTAGACCCCTCCATTTGATCACCTGATCGGGGTAGATGCTAGGATGATAGCTTCCGGCCATCACATGTATCCCTTTTCCGTCCAACCATTTTGCGACTTTTTCACAATACGGAAAAACATCCGTTCTAACGTTCATTCCAACGACATCAGGCTTTATCCTTTCTATTTCGGCTAAGAATTCCTTTTGGGAAACCGGCCTGAGTAAGTGGATCATATCAACTTCCCAGCCCTCTTCTTCTACAACTGCTGCAAGCTGAGCAATACCCTCGTTGTACCAGCCGCCCTTCTCATATATTCTTGTTTTGTTTTTATTTGTATCTACTCGGTATTCAAAATCCGGGTAAACAAATAGATATTTCTTTTTTCTCATCTGATTTCTCACAATTTTAAGAGATTATACTTTAAATTTCCGATTTGCTAAAGTCTATTTTTTATTCTAAAATAATTTATATTTTGAAAGAAATTATGAAAGGAAAACTAGCTGTTACTTTCCCTAGAGATCTGACACGAAAAATTGAAAGGATTCAGAAGCAGATGGATCTCAAAACTCCTGGTGAGGTTATTCTCAAAGCACTATCACTGCTTGAACTTTCCATAGGGAGGAAAGTAGAACTTAGTGATAAAGGCGATACTTTTGAGATAAATTCATTCGAACATCTACGTCAAAGCATAAAGTTTGAAGACGTGGAGGAAAGTAAGAAAGAAGAATAATTGAGTTTAAAATAAATGGAAACAAAAGAAATTGATTTCAAGGGCGACTTCGAACTTGAGGGAA
This sequence comes from Patescibacteria group bacterium, assembly GCA_018816645.1. GTDB lineage: Bacteria > Patescibacteriota > Dojkabacteria > JAHIVN01 > JAHIVN01 > JAHIVN01. Next base: position 13,822 of record JAHIVN010000118.1, read on the forward strand.
ATGTCCATAACATTGAAGATGTGGATTTTGAAAAGGATCTGGATGTTGAGGTGATAGAAGAACTTCCTGACCTGAAGATGGAGGAGCAGATAGAGGTAACTCTCAAGAAGAAGCGCGAGGCAACACGAGAAAGGCTGGCTTATGTATTTGTTATTGGGGTATTCACTCTACTTTTGATTGGTGCAATCTTCGGCTTTGCTTCAAATAAAGATCAGGTGAAAAATATAACAGATCTTCTACTAGCGTTTTCAGGTATTTTGTCCGGTCCGCTTGGATTTATCGTTGGGTATTATTTCAAAAGACAAGAAGACGAAGGAAAATGAAGTTCTTAAAGCTTGACTAATAAATCTCACCAGTCTGTTCTGTTTATATTGTCAACCTGAATAGTATAGTGATATAGATAACAATAAGTAGAAGTAAGCTTTAACCCATTATTTGTTAGAGTTATGAAAAGAATATTACTATCTGTAGTTTTCTTACTTCCCATTTTCTTAATTTTTTCTGTAGGAAAAGTCGATGCCGCCCCTGCTCCTTGGGGAATAGCAATTAAGGAAGAAACAGGTGAGTGCGGAGGCTACTGGTCCGGTGACGAATTTCATTATTATGCTCTACCTTCTGGCTGGGAAGCATATTATCCAGAGTATATAGATGGAACCGCAATAATGGAAACTCCAAAGGGAGACTGCAACTTCGATGCAGGGGAAAAAGCATGCTGTGAGGAATTGGGATTAAGTTATGTGGCAGAAAACGTGGCAATCATAGAAGACGATCCTGGAGATGATATTACTGAGGATAAAATGGGAGGTCTTTACAGCCCTATATTGGCTACAGTAATAGGATTAGCTTGCTGCTTTGTACTGTTTGCGTTTATTGCCATTACGATCTTCTTTGTGGTTAAAAAGAAGAAGGTGTAAAGAGGGGCAAGACCCAATGTTATATTGTTCAACTCAACTCGTTACTGCCAAAGCATATCAGATAATCAACGGATAAACTTAGAGATCCTTGCATCCAATTCTCTAAAACATGTTTCAATTATTTGATCAGAATATCCTGCAATATCACTCCCTTCGTTAGTTTTTAATATAGCATCCAGGAATCCCCAGAGATCATCAAAATATCTAAAAAGCGTATAATACCGGCAAACAGCCTGGTTTATTTGAAAATCCGGAAACTCCTTAAGATATTCTTCGATTACTGTTGATTTCTCTGCAGAGTTCCACAGGTCCCTTTCTCTTGGTGCCATCTTGAATCCATCCCAGTCTACCAAGTGATGTCTACCTTGTTTATCTCTCAAAACATTGATCGGAATATCACCATGAGTTGGTACGAATTCCAAGCTAAGACCTTGGCAAGTTTTAGCAGTTGCGTGATAAAAATCCCAGTATCTTTTTATTCTTTCTTCAGAATCTGATAACTCTGTTTTCATAGTCTGAAATTCTTTGCTTTGAATACGCAAGGCTTTTATTTTTTCCCAAATATCCCAGAAGCTATCTTGGTATGTAGCACTAAAGGATTCTGCTTCAAGAGGAGTAGTTAATTTTCCCTTTAGACCATGAAGTTGTATCACTAGCCGAGCATAATCTTTTGCCGAGACATTTTCTGCAGATTTTTCTTCAATAAAATTAAAAACAATCAGAAATCTATCATTATAGGGAATAAAGAATTTACCCTTTAATGTTTTGATAGGATATATTGCGTATTCAAATCCTATTTGATGAATCTCAAATAGTGCAGGGAGAATATTGGTAGTATTTGTATTTGCAACAATTTTTGCGAAAAAGCTCTTACCTTCAACAGAGTTTATGATAAATGTCTCGCCGACAAAACCTCTTTGAGCAGGTTCAATGTTCTGAATCAAAAAACCGTAATGTTCCGAGATTAATTTTTGTATATGAAGGTGTTTGGTCTCGAGATAGTTGTTCAAGTAAGTATTTATAAGTCAGTAATAAGGTATATTGGGAAATTATAACACAAAAGAATTCTCCTCGGGTGATATTTTGTTGGACTCTCTACGGTAAATAGTCCGCAAACCAAATAATTATCTGATTCAATGTAATAGAAGGTACGACTAGATCTATATGATCAAATCACAAATGTCAGTGCAAATCCCTTTTTGCCTACTCGTCCGGTTCTGCCTACTCGGTGAATATAATCATCATAATTTGCTGGTTCATCGTAATTTATCACATGAGTGATGGCTGGTATATCGAGCCCTCTGGCAGCGACATCAGTCGCAACGAGAATATTTATAACATTGTTTCTAAACTTATTTATAACCTTAGTTCTGATATTCTGGCTTTTATTACCATGTATGGCATCTACCTTGAAGCCTCTGGCATTTAGCTGAACTGACAAATGATCGGTTCCGCGCTTAGTTCTCGAAAAGATCAGTACCTTTTCAAATTCATCTTGCCGAAGCAAATTTTGGAGTTTCTCTATTTTTTCGCTATTTGTTCTTACTTTCACAATATCCTGATCAACATTTTTGGCAGGAGACTGTTTTTCCACTTGGATCCGAACTGGGGAACATAGAAATGAGTTAGCGATAACTTCAACTCTTGGCGACATAGTTGCAGAAAAGAAAAGAGTTTGTCTTTCTCCTTGCAGTTGCGACATGAGTTCTCTAATGTCATGAATAAATCCCATATCGAGCATTCTATCTACCTCATCAAGAACAACATTGTTAAATTGCCCAAGTCGAAGATTTTTTCTCTCTGAGAGATCTTTCAGTCTCCCTGGAGTTCCGACAATAAATTGTGGACCTCTTTGTAGAGACTGAATTTGTCTATACATGCTTGCACCGCCTATGACAACAGCGCTTTGAAGATTTGTGTGAAAAGTCAGTTTGTAGAATTCACCATCGATCTGATTCGCAAGTTCTCTAGTTGGAACGATGATCAGACACTTTTGCGATGGATCCCTCATCGCTTTATTTATCATCGGTACGAGAAATGCCGCAGTTTTACCTGATCCTGTGCTTGCAAGACCCAATACATCTTTTCCGTTTAAAATCTCTGGGATAGCCTGGCTCTGGATCTTGGTTGGAGTGGTATATTCTTGTCTAGAAAGATTAACTTTTAACCGACCATTAATGTTGAAATTCTCAAATTTCTGATTTGTTTCATAGATAGAAGGCATTTCTGTTCCTTCAGCTTTTGCTATGTATTTATCGTGACTTATCTTGTCAAAGCCGAAATTCCGACTTCCTCCGCCTCGATAAGAATTTCTAGGGCGTCTTGAGTAGTACGGGCGTCTTGCCCTCCCGCCATAGTATCTACGATTACCGAAACTTGAAGATCGTGGTCGTGACACAAAATTATTACTTGATTGATTCATAACTGTTCTTTTTATAAATAATTCCCGCTAAGCGGGATAAATTCCTTCAGCCAGAAGCATGGCATTCATCTAGCATCAGTGTCGTTTATACCGAGCAAAGATGCACGAATTACCAGCTATTAACCTGGATTAACAAAATAGATTAGCGAGGGAATAAATTTAGCGAAAGAACATATCAATTATCTACACTCCTGACCTACTTTGAATGAACGGGTATGATTATAGCATGTGTTGAGGTAATTACCTAATTGAAAAGTGTACTCATCGGGAAGATATTACCCACCTAAGACTTGCAAAGGAATGGAGCCAGGTGAGAGAATTGGGTAATACTTTACATTACCAATGTCTCAA
>JAHIVN010000119.1 GCA_018816645.1 Patescibacteria group bacterium
CACCTCCACCATTCAAACTTTTCTTTTTTAGCAAACTTCACAAATTCTTCGGCAATTTCATCTAAATCATCATCCAGTTTCAATTCTTCCGATATATCAAATATACCGCCTTCGTCAGCTTTTATTCTTTGTCCCTTCTCATTAACAAAGATATATTCTCCGCTATTGTCTTTACCTGATTTCTTGGAAACTGCCATGAAAATTGGATAATCTTCAAGAGACTGTTGGTCTTCTTCCCATTTTTGCAGGAATAGAACTGATGTTTTTGTTCCTGTCCCTTTTGCAGGAGAAGGTAATTTAAAAGTATTTCCGTCCAATCCGACAACTGCTAATATTTGGGCTTTTCCAAAAAACCACTGTCTTAACCATTCCATATTTGTATTATTAAAAACTCCTTGAGGAAGAACAATCGCCATTCTTCCACCGGGACGGAGTGCGTCTAAAGAGCGTTCAACAAAAAGTAGATGTCGCTCAACTTTTTGTTTAAGTTTTCCGTTCTTTTTGGCAAATTCATATTGGCGTAATAAACCAGAATCCGTCATTTCCCCGGCAAAAGGCGGGTTAGTCATAAGCAAATCAAATTTTAGATAACGATAAGTTTTACGATTCTCCTCATCTGCTTTAGCTAAGAGTGATTTCAGACTAGTTCTTGCTTCTTCTGCCTGCTCGCCAACCCAATCACGGGCATCCAAAGAATTACGTTTAAAGATATTATGCCGTCCATCTCCGGCAATAAGCATTAAGGCTTGCGAAATGCGCCGCATATTGTCATCAAAATCAATGCCGAATAAATACCGATTCGCATATCTTTGTTTTGCCTCTTGTGAAACAGATTTTAAATAATTATCCCAAACCCAATACATTGTATGAAGCAGAAATCCCCCCGAACCACAAGCCGGGTCAATGATGTATTCGTCTTTTTTAGGATTGAGCATCTTCACGCACATCTTGATTACATTTCGCGGAGTAAAGTATTGTCCTTTTTGTCCTTTGGAAACTTCTGCAATTAAATGTTCAAAGGCACGGTCTATGATTTCTAACTCTTCTCTGCCAGAATCAAAGAACTTTTTATCTTCCAAAAAAGGAACACAGATTTGTAGTTGGTCGGGTGTTAGGTCAATTTTATCTACGGGTTTAAAGATATTTTGCCATTCTTTGATTGCACCCTTAAAAAGCTCGTCATTTATAACAGCATAGGTTTTCTTTGGCTCTTTATATTGCCTGAAATGGACTTCTTTTTTAGCTCTTACATTTTTTGCTTGGTCTTCGTCGTAAAGTTTTGCGTATATAAGTTTAAAAACTTCTTCAAAGACATTCACACCAGCGTGCGCCAAAACCATTTCTTCTAATCGTGAAATGATAAAGGACAAATCGAACTTGCTCTGTAATTCATCGTATGTTCTCTTTTCTTCAAAGAGGTCATCCCATGTTTGATTAACATTTGGTATATCAGAGAGTGTAGTTACATATTCTTTGGGGTAAGGACGATAGAGAATAAATTTCTGGATGCCATTTGACCAGACACCGCCTTCTGCGCCTTCAGCACTTAAATATGATTTAAGTTGTTCTTCTGCTTTCTTTGCATTTGGCTGTTTGACTTCAAAAATTATGTAGGGAGTAATTCGGTCTTCTTTGTATATGACAATATCAGCGGATTTTGTTCCAATTTCCCTGCCAAATTGAACTGATTTCTCTACTTCGATTCTTTCTAAAGGATAGCCATATTCTTTAGTTAGCTTCTGTAACCAGAGTTGACGAATAACTTCTTCAGGTTTGCCTGTTTTTTTGTTTTCGTCATAAAGGAAAAGGTCTTTTTCTCTTTTTAAACAACGTACATAATATCTGCCATCTTCTTTTTTGAAAGCATGGACTCTGCTTAAAATTGAATCGGGAAATTCTTGAAGACCATATGTGCCTTTGAAAATCTGGGCAAAGAGACCTTTTATACTGAGTTTTTCTTCTGCGGGTTTGTAAATCATTTTTTTATCGTAAAAAGGATTTATCCCTTTACATGCAACTATTATATTTCCACGTATATCTACTATATTTCTATGTATTTCTTATTTTATACGATTTTGAATTTCTTTACGATATTCTCGACTTCCTGCAGGGCCTTATCCAATTTACTTATATCTTTGCCTCCGCCTGTTGCCATCTCGGCTCTACCTCCGCCGCTTCCGCCTGCAATTTTAGAAATTTCTTTTATTATGTTTCCGACATTTAAACCTTTGTCCACAAGGTCTTTAGTTAAACCCCCTACAAAGATAATATTGTTTTCATAAACCCCTCCAATAACAATTACAGCAGAGTTCTTTAATTTATCCTTAAGCATATCAACTGCCTTTCTTAGAATATCTCTGTTCGCGCCGTCCATTCTTGTATTTACTAAGTTTATACTATTGATTTTTTTTGCTTTTTTAGATAGATCCTTTATCTTCTCCAAGGAACCTTTTTCTTTTATAGATTCTAATTGCCTTGCAAGTGCTTTACGGTCATTTACTAATTCCTGAATATCTTTATATATCTCTTCTACTTCTGTTTTTAATAGAGAAGAAATATTTTTTAAAGCATTTATTTTCCCCTTCATTTTTAGATAGGCAGGTTTACCTGCAACAGCTTCAATTCTTCTTAATCCTTTGCCTATGGAACTTTCACTTAATATATGGAACATGCCTATTTGGCCAGTATTATTTACGTGAATTCCTCCGCAGAATTCCTTGCTTGTATCAACAACCGAAACCACCCGTACAAGCTCGCCGTATTTTTCACCGAAGAAACTTAAGGCGCCCTTCTTTTTGGCTTCTA
>JAHIVN010000009.1 GCA_018816645.1 Patescibacteria group bacterium
AGAGACATTGTTAATGCCGCAATGGAAGCTTTGCATAGATATGAAAGGAATATTAAGAGTCTGCTGTTCTACCAAGTAACCTCATTGCAAAAAGTTCAGGCAGGAGAAAGAGAAAGTGAACTATGGGAAGGATTCGCGGATAAATATCATAATGTACAGTGGGGTGGATTTGGGAACATTCCGGATTTTGTAAAAGTAGACGCATCCGAAATTGCACAAGAAGCCAGAAGGTTATACAGAGCAAATATTTATCAGTTTGTAGATCAGGTAGAAAGCCAGGAGAGTATTAAGAGAAGGGAAATTAGAAGATTGGCAGAACCTAATTTTGCAGGGACGGGGGTGGCGGTTTATAGTGATTATGTTTCGTCTTTGGCGCCGGAAGTTAACAGAAGAATTGCAAGAACCATAAGAATGAATGAAGAAATTATTGCTATGGGCAAAGATCCTCGTGCTGTTAACATTGTAATAGCGCGTGGCGAAACCGTGAACTCCGATAGATTCTATGCGGCAACTAATAATCTGATTGCTATGGGGAATGCTTCGTATGCAATGGTACAGAATGATCCGGATGTAGCACCTCAACCCAATACCATTGCTTATGTAAGTGAAGAAATCGCAATGCTTGGTGACATAACTGCACTGTGGAGCGGGCAATTGGAACAGAATGATGGCCAATCAACACCTGAGCAAAGAATAAATGAATTTATAGCGGAAATGAATACACTTGATTTAACACCAAATTTAGATGCTACAGAAAAACCCAACAATGAAAATACAATGGTTGTTGTGATATATGGATCAAACCAGTTGCCAGGAAATAGCACAGCAGATAATACAATTGGATTTGACGATCTTGTAAATAATTTAAAACAAGACTATCAAGAATTATGGGCATTCCCATCTGGAGATAATCCCCGATTTGGAGTAAACGGAATACAAAAAAATGAAGCAGAGAGGAACATTGAATCATTCATTGAATCCAAAATCGTAACTAATCCACTATTAACTAACATAATACTTGTTGGATACAGCTGGGGAGGCGGAACTGTCTACGACGTATCACAATGGATTACAAACAATCCAAATGTTGATCTTAATATCGTTGGAACTGTATATGTTGATGCCATAAATGAAGAAAGTACTATACTCCCTGAACATAGGATTCCTGAAGGCACAAAATCATTACTTAATATTGTACAAACTGAGGTAACTGCTTGCAGTGGGGTACCTATAAATAACATTCCCAATGATGTTACATATCTAGAATTCAACTTTGATGAAGATGGAATAGACAATGCTAATCATTCAAATATTGACGAAAAAGCAATTACAATCGTAGAAGCATTTATAAGACGTTTAAGCTTTATCAAGAACATATGATATAATATTTATTAATATTTTAAAAACATGAACTTAAGAAGAAGCATCACTGGCAATAAAATCTTAAGTTTTGGAGGACTGTTCGGGATCGGTTTGTCAATTCTACTAATTACAATTCTTGCTGAACACATATTTACCTTTTGGCTCTTATCTTGGACAGTGCCAATTGCTGTGATTATTGGTGCTGAAGCACAACAGAGAAAATTACTCCCATCACCTAAATTTGTAGTTTCTTTGGTCATATTTACACTTCTAATACTACTATCCGTATCTTTCTCTAAAGGAAGGAATTACTACCTGGAGAACAAACGAGAAAAAATACTTATTTCTACAGCACCAATACATGAATCATCCACAATAATTAAAAAATCGTATTACAGAGGTGACGGCTTTGATAATGAATCACAAACTAGCATTACTATGAAAACAGAAGAGGAATTTAGTAGCATCGTAGAATTCTACAAGACAGAGTTAGAGAATCAGGGGTGGAGGAACGTGTGGCCAATAAAAAATAATTCAGGACTTTGGGAAAAAGACAATCTTGGCATTGGAATTAAGGCACTGGATCCAGATGATGATAAAACTAAATATGTTGTATACATGAAATTCTGGGGCAACTGGTTTAATGACATGTTCTATCAATTATAATTACACTAAAGATCACAGTGGTGATACTAGCAGCGACAATACAGGCAATGGTATAGTAGCACCAACTATATATATGCCTAGATTATCAGATTCACTCCCCAATAATATGAATTGGACTACATATTGCGGCTCATGGGGCACAGACTTAGATACCGTTGGCGGAGATGCGCCACAAGGGCCTGCATATATTTCCAGTGGCTTTCCTAATGGAACTCGTTATTTGCGACCTTGGGATTGGGAAGAATCTTTTGTTAAAGAATGATAGCAACCTCTAATAATCATAGGCATTTGTTTCCCAAATTAATAAGTTATATTGCAGGGATAAGTTATCACACTTATTATTTTGCATTTTATTGGGGTATAGACTGGTGTTTCCACACTAAATACATGTCGAGTACGACTAATAATGAAAACCAAAGAATATTACATTGCTCAATTGCACGAATCTTCGGAGGTACCTTCATAACTGTATATCTAACATTATTAATAGTGATTACTATAATTCTAATCCGTAAAAAATCGCAACCTCTAACAATATTAATATCATACGGACTTCTATATTTCTCTTATCATTTACTATCTTTGATTTCATTTATGATGCATCCATAATGATGAATTATTATATTAAGTAGTGCCTTAGTATCACATACTAATGCGCCAATAATTATCCCATGCTCCAAACAATCTCCAATTTATTATCGGCAAACAAAAACATCCTTCTTATTGGAAGAACAGATTCCGGCAAAACATATTTTATCAATAACGACCTCATCCCTTTTCTCGAAAAAGAGGGCAAGACAATAACATACGTAAGTTCAATGAATGAAGAAATAAAT
>JAHIVN010000120.1 GCA_018816645.1 Patescibacteria group bacterium
ATGTGCTTTTTTAATACTTAAATGGCCTAGGAGTGACTGCAAGTCATCTTGATGACTATATGAACTTGATGGTATGCTCGATTTACCGAAACCTCGCATGTCATAAGTAACAATCTTGTGTTTCCCTCTGAGAGAAGCAACTTGCGTATCCCACATCCGATGATCCAGTGTAAAACCATGTATAAAGACAATGGGCTTCCCTGTGCCGGCGGTCTGATACCAAATCTTACCGTTGTTGTGATCGAAATAACCTTGTTTCATGTTATTATTTTATCAGGTACCAGTAACTTATCAATCAGAAAGATCCTGCTCGAGATAAAATTGTGAGTATGCAGTAGTGCAACTACGTTTACGAAGTATTTCAACAGAATGCACTAAATGTACTTTTATTTCTGCTGGCAATAGAGTAGTTCTCAACTGCTCTTATGCTATAATCCCCTATGGAAGTTGAACAAGTACGCATCTCAGAAAATGTAAGGGACACGATGAAATACGCAGGTATTTTTCTAGCCTCTCTTGCCTGTTCCTTGGCAACAATTGTTGGCTCAAGACTTAGCATTTAGAATTTTATAGATTCAGGATTATCTAATTCCATTCCTAGACTTTTAACTAACATTGATTCGTCACCAAACGGAGTTCAATCAATTGTCTATACATTTGGTCTTGTCTTTGCAAATAGAAATATCCTGCAACTGCGTCCTCTGAGTGCGACTTTAACAGGCATTGCCACTACTTCGGTTTTCTGTCTTGCTTGGGAAATAACACAGGCACTAATGCGTCATACAAGAATAAACACAGGGGATCTTCGTTTTGAAATCGGCAGAGCGTATTTGCAGGAGTAACAACACTTTTGGTAATGAAACTGTCAGAAAGAATGAATAGAACAGAAGTCTCTATTTAATCATAGATCATAATGACCTAGTGCCTTTTTTCCAAGTACCAGTTCTATTTCAGACTTCAGAAAATCGACCGCTATCTCCATCTGTTCGGAGACTGTATAACTGAAATTTTTATTCTCTTCTCTTTTTTTTCTAGCCAACGACTTAAGAGTGTTTACCAGCTTAATCGTATCATCAATTCCTCCAGAAAGAAGCCTGCTTCTAGTTTGTTCGTCTAGCTGTTTGAGAGTACGATCAGTTATATTGACTTTGCTGCCGAGCTTATCTAGTTTTTCCAGAAGATTCTTTTTGGTGAGAGGTTTTCTGAGTCCCAAATCAGCTGCCTTTGAAACCGGAATCGAAACACTGACGGCTGAATTGAAAAATTCAACTTTCAGATAGTGTTTCTCCTCCCCGTCTACAGCAAGTTTAAATTTTTCTATAACCTGGCCGGCTCCAAACCTCGGATAAATTACTTTTGCATGTTTTCTGAACATATTCTTTTAACACTAAATTAAAGTATCGAATCAGTCTCCAGCCTGCCTTTCAGATAATTATGAAATGCTCCGACCTCCGATGAATTTGTCGTCATCCCTGGGAATCTATTTACCTCCAAAAGGTATGGGTCCTCTGTAAACTTTTCTATCACAATGTCTGCCCTGCCCCACTCTAAATTCAAAACTCTACAGGACTTAATAGCTATTTGCTTGAGTTCCGAGCTCACATCATCGACATTTACAAAAACTTCCCGCGCACCCCAGCAGGCATTATTGCGAAATTCCCCATTAGAAGGGTAACTCTTTTCAGCTGAGACAACTTCCCCATTGGCAACAAGTATGCCCCAATCATAATAGTTGGGAATAAACTCTTGAAAGATAAAACTCCTGTTTCTAGGTAGTGTGTCTATCAATTGCAAAAGTTCTTCTTTTGAATTTACCAAGAAAGAATTCCTGCCTCTTGACCCCTTAGTATCCTTAACAACTAAAGGAAATTTACAGATGCTTTGTAAGCCGTCAGTATTTGAGCAGAGATTTTGTCTTTGCTGAAAAAACGTGTCTGGAGTTGGAAGGTCGTTAAGATAGAAATGTGTCAGGTCAATCAACTTAGATGCTCCCTCACCCTCATTAACAGCTGTATGCGGAACTCCGTGATAATCAAGATATACCGAGATAGCACGGCTGATGTCTCTTGTACTCAGAAATGACGATATCCATACAAAGTCAAAATCTTTCAAGTCAGTACCTTTATGCAGAATAACCAACCGGTGATTAAACCGAAATTCGATATTTTTGAATACTCCTCTGATAATGTCTATCTCTCCATTATATAATTCTCTAATTTCCTTTAGACCTTCGGGAGCTGGTAAGACTAAGACCTTCTTGTTTCTTGTTTTCATGCGGTTTCTTTAAAATATTACCTGGTGATCAGCTGTATCAAAAACGCTAGTTCTTGCAGTTTGAATATTCTTTGATATCACGACACTGAATTTCACGCCGGGAACAGAGGCTGTTTCCCTTACGCCTAAAAAAAGTTGGTTAATATCAATGTACTTTATGTATTATAACATCAAAACGACTTAAATACAAAGATGCTAGAATTATTGGAGAAGGCTTTAAGCTGAATATGTTAATTGTTCGATCAAAATTTTACACTCTAAACTCTAGACTTTACATTCTTCACTACCTTCTTCCACTTCTCCTTATCTACCTTCAATACAACCGGCTGATTTCCCTGTCGAAAGTTTCTCTCCTCTATAGCCTTCTCAAAGTCTTTTCTGAGACTTTCGATCTCAGATAGAGAAAGCTTTCTTCCCAGCTTCAAAGCTCTCTCAAGAAGATGCTTCTTTGTAGCCTCATCAAATATCTTCATATCCATAGAAATATTCGCACCTCTACCGCGCTCCTTGCCTTTCGGATCGACCTTTACTTTATCCTCGACTCGGACTAGACGCATGAGTTCGGCCTTCGACTTTTTTTCTTTTGTAACTATGCACATCCTTATCGGAACGTGCTTCTCTCTTTGTGCCTTCTTTTTGGCCATGTTGCTTTAATCTTTAAACCTTAATCTGTAATTGTCTACTATTCGCTATCCTCTTCCTTCTCCTTAGCTTCCTTTACAGCCTTAGCTCCCTTCTTAATCTCTTTTTTCACTCTCTTCTTTTTCTCTACTTTTTTAGGTTTTTTCTTTGTACTTTTCTTGGCTTTTTTAGTCTTCTTATCTTTCCCCTTTTGCACAACAATCCGAGGTTCATCTTCGGCATCCTTTACCTCTTCTCCCCCGTCCACATTCTCAGCCTTCTGCTTTTTGGTTCTGACTTTCTTCTTGCTCTTCTTTTTCTTCTTTATTGGAGACTTTTCTTCTTTTTCGTCTTCTTCTGAAACTTTATCTTCTTCCTTTGTTTCTCCTTCAATGTCTATCCTCCAGCCTGTCAATTTCGCTGCCAATCTCACGTTCTGTCCATCTTTCCCGATAGCTAGTGAAAGCTGATCGTCTGGAACAGTTACCTTTGCATTCTGCTCTTTTTCATCAATCGCAATACCAACTACTTGAGCAGGACTCAAAGAATTTGAAACGAACATCTTATCGTCTTCATCCCAGAGAATGATATCTATCTTTTCACCCTGCAACTCATCCGTAATATTATCAATTCTGATCCCCTTTTGTCCTACACAAGCCCCAATTGGATCAACACCTTCTTGCGTTGAAAGCACTCCTACCTTACTTCTCGAACCTGCCTCACGTGCAATTGCCTTTATCTCCACACTGCCAGATCGGATCTCTGGAACCTCCAGCTCAAAAAGTCCTTCTAGAAACTTTGGATCAGCCCTCGAAACAACTAGCTGTTTTCCGGATGGTCCCTTTTGTATCTCCTTTAGTAGGAATTTCAGTCTGCTTCCGCTTTTATAGAACTCTCCTGGAAGTCTCTCATCTGAAGGCATCACAGCCTGAGCCTTATGGATTTCCACTATCACAGAATCCCCGTCCATTCTTTGAATTATCCCGCTCTCGATAGTCCCCATCTTATCCTTAAATTCCTTCATTACCGCTTCTTTCTCGGCTTCTCTTACCTTTTGAAGAATGACTTGCTTCGCCGCTTGGACAGCAATTCTGCCAAAATCTCCTTCTGGAGTCACATCTACTTGTACATGATCTCCAACCTTCAACTTTGGCTCGATCATACGCGCATCCTCAAGAGAGACTTGAGTTGCCTTATCAGTAACTTTCTTTACAACCTTTTTATCTGCATATGCTGCAACAGTTCCTTTCTCTTGATCAATTTCCACAATCAAGGATTCTCCTGTATCATAGTTATTCTTAAATCCGGTACGAATTGCCGCTTCCACAGCTTCGATAACATCATCAGCTTCGATCCCTCTCTCTGCAGCTATCTGATTTACTGCTGCCAAAAAATCACTTAAAACTGCCATTTTTTAGATAATAATAATTAATATATTTTTATGTTACTAGAATACCATTCTACAAAAAAGTGGGCAATAAGCCCACCATCCTAATAACAGAATCTCCATCCCCTGTTAGTATAGCAAAATTCCGATCTGGAAACAACATTACTGATTAATCAAAAATGTACAATTGAATGTACCACTAATACACATCGAAAGCTACTGATATTAAACTGGGCATTCTTAATCTATTTTCTTTTTCCGCCTTGTAATAATATAATGTAATCCACAATGAACTTTATCAAAACAGAGAACAACCACAAAAAGAAGTTTGAAGGGTTTGTAAATTCTCAAAAAGAAACTACCTGCATGCAGATGTGGGAATGGTCGGATTTTCGCAACAAACTATTTCCCGGCCTCTACAAGCGCACAGGAGTTGTCGACACAGAGAACAACTTCCATTTGACTGCGACACTATTCATCAATCAGTTTCGGTTTATCGGCAAAATAATTTATATCCCCCAAGGACCAATCTGGGACAGTCAAGAAGCATTAGCTATTTTTAGTGAGAAAATACAGGTATGCTCAAAAAGCAAATGTATAGCTGTTATCTGCGAGCCCCGAATCAAAAAAGAGTCTATAGAAGAGCAGGAGTTGCTGAACCTCGGTTACAAGTTCACAAATAAAGCAGTACAGCCCAGAACTACAGTTTTTCTCGACCTGCGCGGGACAGAGGAGGAGCTAATGTCACGGTTCTCAAAGTCGACTAGATACAATATCAAATACGCGCAGAGAAAGGGTATCTCCATAAGAAAGTATTCGAAACCTGATGATGTTGGAAGGATCAAAATGTTCTTCGATCTGCTTAAACAGACACAAGAGAGAAAATATTTCCAAGTTCAGACACTAAAATACTTTGAAGACCTCTGGACAGAATTCTCGAGAAATAACCATATCTTTCTCGTAGAGGCTCATTATAAAGACAAACATTTAGGAACTATCATTGTTCTTCACAACGGTATCTGGTCGGCATCCTTATTTTCCGCCTCCAGCCTGGAACATTCAGAGCTCAAGCCTATCTACCTTGCTCGCTGGGAAAGTATCCTAGAAGCAAAGGGCCGTGGATGCAGATTTTATGACTTCTTCGGAGCCACAGATTCAGAAGACTCAAAGCATCCCTTTTACAAAACAACACAACATAAGTTAGGATTTGGAAGAGAATTAACGAAATTTGCCGGAACCTATGAGTTGATTATTGACTCATTAAGGTATAAAATCTGGCAAAAGCTTGTAAATTTAGGCATTTTCAAGTTTTATGAAGAGAACTTCCTCAAGGAATTCAGAAAAAGAAGTAAATAAGAGCCCGGAAGAGAGACAGCTGGGGATCGGACTTCGCTACTCGAGATTTGAAATTTTGTTCAAGCTCAAAAGACTTGCACGTAAAGTAGAGAAAAATTATACTGTACTACCGTTTTGGCAAAACGGATTTATCTGGGCAGCCATTTCTTCAGTATTTGGCGTCAGCGCAATTATTTTGATGGTAATTATCAGAAAGCTTGAGATGTTACCACCTGAGATACCTTTATTATATGATATAGAAGAAGAGAGCTGGCAGAGTTATCCAAAAGCACTGCTGTTTGTGATTCCTGCAGGACTTCTCTTTTTGGGAATTGTAAATATACAGATACTTCGGAAAACTTATTACATGAACAAGAGACTTACTCTTATGATTTGTCTCCTTGTCACTGTTTTATCTATGCTTACCTTGGTTGCAACAAGAGAAATATTGATGTTAGCTTTATACTAAATGGAGTACATTCTAGAAACTATACAACCATATCTTGGCATATTCCCTTACTTTGGGCTTGCAGTTGTAATTGCATTTCTCTTGACTCCGCTTATCGGCTACTTTGCTGAAAAACTAGGTATAGTAGACCTTTCAGCAACTGAAGCTAAATCTGCCGAGCATGTGTTGCTCAAGAAAATTAATAAAACCATAGCCTTGAGAGCAGGCGGACTGGCTGTAGGTTTTACATTTTTGATTCTGACACTTATAACAGTCGATTTAAACAAGCAGATCATCGCTGTCATCATAAGCGTTTTGATCCTGTGTATTGGAGGATATATAGATGACAAGAAAAGAACAAATCAAATCCAGCAGCTTATCCCCCAAGTACTTGCCGCACTGATAGTTATAGCCGCAGGGATAAGCATAGACTATATACAGAATCCTTTTGATACTTCAGTTGATCTACGATCATTAGTAATTCCATTCAACATCGGCAGCGCTGTTTACGCTTTCGCACTTCCAGCTGACATTCTCACACTCATCTGGATACTGTTGATCATTCATGGCGTAAATTGGATTTTCGGAGTAAATGCTCTTGGGGAGGGAATCACTTTTATCGCATATCTTGCAATTATGTTTATAAGCGTAAAACTAGGCAACTCTGTAACTGCTACTATGGCCGCAATAATGGCAGGAAGCATCCTGGGTTTCGTGCCATTCACAATTTACCCGGCAAAGATCATCAGTGGGACAACTGGGTCTAACATATACGGGTTTTTGATTGCAGTCCTTTCTATCCTTGGTGGCGTAAAGGTTTCTATAGCAGTGATAGTTCTACTTATCCCGCTTCTTGATATGCTCTGGGTCATGATTGGAAGAATCAACCGGTATGGAGTCACAAACATCTTCCAAACTATCCGCATTGTGACCAGAAGCGACCATACACATCTTCATCACAGACTTTTGAAGCTTGGATTGACTGTTCCCCAGGTAGTCATAGTTGAAACAATTGGTGTGGGACTTTGCGCTGTCATCGCCTTTGCAACCGCAAACCTTCCCAAAATGACAACGATATCAGTTGTCGGGGTCCTGATTCTTCTATTCTTCCTCATCCTTTCACTCCTCATTAGAAGAGGAGTCAAGCTGAACAAAAAGAAACAGCATCTGAGAAATCGGTCAAAGGACCCTATCGGCGGAGATGATACCCCTGAAGGCCGTTACGCTTACTAAACAAAAGTCATATAAATGTACTAAGTTATTGGAAAATTTGGAATAGATATTACGTATGAAATATTCTCTAAGTTGTCTGTACCTTGGTTGAAGAATTATGGGTTCAAGGGTGAACAACTCCGGTGGGAATTTTCTCATTTGATTGTTCTCTGAGGGAATTTGTTCGCCCTGGCAGTTTTCCTACCTTTTGCTGCCAAAAGGTAGAATTGGGGGGTTTGGGGATGTCAAAATCCCCCATTCCAGCATCTATTATTATCTTATCCAACATACTTCTTATTCTTTTTTTTACTAACTATACACTTACACTCAACTTTTCAAGCTTTATAATCTTTTACTTGACCACCCTGATTCGTAACATGTACACAGCCTATACACCTTATGAATAAGTTGGGATAGATATTACGAATTCGGGTGTGTTAAAGTAATGTAGTTAAACTATTACAAAACACACCCATGAGACATGGTACACAAACTCGAGCAAAATATCTACTACCATATAGATGGCAGTGGAAATCAAT
>JAHIVN010000121.1 GCA_018816645.1 Patescibacteria group bacterium
CTCAGTCAGATCTTCTACTATTACTTTTTCAAAAGTACCAGCAATTTCCTGGTGGTCTATGTAGTCGCGTTCACCCAATATGTAATAATAGAAGAACTTGCGCAAGTACGGATAAAGCCTGCCAAGTAATGGAATTCTAGCGAAAGCTTTGACTATTTTAGCAACCTTTCCCACAACTTTCTGCTTCTTTTCCTTTGGCAATCTTATCCCGGAACTGTTACATAATATTAGCTTCTTCACTTTCACATTCTTGCGAGTAGTAATCTTTATAGATATCGCCCCTCCAAACGAATGCCCAAAAAGAACCGGATTCTCAATTTCCAGCTGTTTGAGAAATTCTTCAATTATCTGCGCATAATCCTCAAGCCAGAAAGCTTCTCTCGGCTTATCACTTTTTCCAAACCCAGGCAAATCAACGAGAATTACTTTAAACCCCTGATCCTTAAGCCTAGAACCTAAAGCCTTCATGCTTTCCAGACTTCCGCCCCAGCCATGGAGCAGAAGTATCGGTTCGCCCTCTCCCAAAACTTCGTAACTGATTTTGAGACTCCGAATTGTTGTGAACATATAATTAAATTCAGTTATTTATAGTTATTATTAGTTATTTACTTTTTTATGATCAGCTCTCCGCTATCAGCCATCAGCATGCTACTTAACTATTTCACTGGCCACTATCCGCTATATGCTGTTTACTTATCTTACTACATCGCTTATTCAACGTAAATTAGGTTTTGTAATCACAAGGGCTGTAAGTTCTGTTTGACATTACTTACACCCGTGATATAATACTACTATGGCAAATTCTGCGATCGATACAAAGTACTTCGGACTCTCAGATGAGGAATACCTGGTTTATAAAACTATTCTTACAAATCCTCCCCAAAAAATTACTTCTCTTTCTCAAGAACTCAAAATCAATCGTACAACGCTTTACGAAATTCTAGATTCTCTAAAAGCAAAAAAGCTTATTTTCAGATCAACCGATCCGAAAAGCAAAATAAAATACAAAGCGGTCAGTCCCAGAAAGCTTATCCGATTAGCCCAAGATTACAAACTTCAAACCGAAAAACAGTTTGAGCAGCTGAAGCGTGAAGTTCCACTGCTCCTCTCTCTTTCGAACGGAGAAAATCTTGATGTTGCTAGCGACTTCAAGGTCTTCAAAGGAGCAAACATTCGCGCGGATTTGGATAAGATCATTGGTACTTCAAGCGAAGGCTTGCTTGGGTTTGGAGGCAATTTCGATTTTGACAATTATTACAAGTTTGATAAGACAGGAAAACTTATCTCAAGCGGACAGGAATCTGTACTCAGAAAACATGGCGACAGGTTTGTGTTCATAGAGAATAAAAGTGACATAAGAAAATGCAGACAGTTCTTACGAAAGAATCCTGATCTAAAAGGTTTGTATCAACCGAGGTATTTGAAGAGTTTGGCGGGCAACATAGACGTCGATCTTTTCTGCTTTGATGACAAAATCATATTCGCTTATGGTTTTCACAAAGATTTAAATTCACTCGCCTACCTGATTCAGAATCAAAAAATCGCCGACTCTATGAAAGCATTCTGCCTACTTCTCTGGCACAATGCAATTCCAATCTAATATTTTAAATCAGAAGAATGAAAATCCAGTCGATCAATCCCGCAAACGGAAAAATATTAAAGGAGTTTGAAAATTTCACAAAAGCCAAAGTCGATTCTGCAGTAGAGAATGCAAGAGATACTCAAATTACTTGGCAGAAAACTACATTTGAAGAAAGGGCTGAGCTTTTCAAGAGATTAAAAAAGGTGATGCATAAAAGATCAGCCGAAATTCTTGAGTTGATAAAGGAGGAAACTGGGAAGATGACTCCTGACTGTGAGGCTGAATTGTATGACGTAATTGATGCTGTTGATTATTATCTAGGAGAATTCTCAAAGGTAAAGATACAGAATTACACATTCAACCCTGAGACATTTCCCAAGACAACGGCAGAAATTCAGTACGTTCCTCAAGGAGTAATCGGCCTGATTCTTCCCTGGAACTTTCCTTTCTATCCTCCTATGGTGTATATCATCCCTGCTTTAGTATCCGGAAGCGCTGTTGTATTTAAACCTTCAGAATACTCAACACTTGTCGGACTTCTTTGCAAAGAGCTTTTTGTTGAGGCAAGTTTTCCAAAGGACTTAATACAAATATTGATTGGAGATGAAAAAGTCGGAAAACTCCTTGTGAAATCGAGCATTAATAAGCTATTCATGATCGGATCTGTCGAAGCTGGGAAAGACATTCTGCAAAACTTCGGCATTCGACCTGTCCAGCTTGAGCTTGGTGGAAATAGCGCGGCACTAGTACTTGAAGACGCAGACCTCAATTTGGCAGCCAAATCGATTGCCTGGGGAGGAACATATAACGCAGGGCAGGAGTGTGTCAGCGTGAAAAGAGTTTACGTTGTAAAAAAAGTAGCAGATAAATTTCTCGTTAAAATAACAAAAATAGTGAAAAATCTACGAGCAGGAATCGACTATGGACCGTATATCAGAATGGAGGCGTTAGAAAAAGTATATCGAAGGATTCAAGACAGTCGGAAGAATGGTGCAAAAGTCTTGTGCGGTGGAGATAAACTGGATCGAAATAATGGCTACTGGCTCTCCCCATCAGTAATTCTCGCAAAGAATGATGATATTGAACTGATAAAAAAAGAGACATTTGGCAACACAGTTCCTGTAGTTATCGTTAAAAATGAAGATGAAGCTATAAGTAAAGCAAACGATACCAATTATGGACTGTCAAATTCTGTATTTTCTATGAATATTAAAAATGCTGAGGAAATTGCCGTAAAACTTGAATCAGGCTTGGTTTCGATAAATGAAACGTTCATCACTTTCCCCGGATGGGATCACTGGACCGGATGGAAAGATTCGGGCATTGAAACAACTGAATCGAAGATTCAGCAGTGTCTGAAGAAGAAAGTCGTTTCGAAAAATGAGAGCGGGAAGAAAAGAAGTTTCTGGTATCCGTACTGACACTGGTAATTGGTAATTCGTTGTTGGATGTTTGGTTCTTGATCTGAATCGATGGTACCCTGAACTCAAACTGCAACCGATGCCTGTTTAACCGGTCGAACTATTACATAGTCAAGATTCCTAATTATGCGAAACTCTCCTGCTCCCGCTCCAGTATCAGCTTCTACCCTCTCAATAAACACCATCCTCCCAGCAGCGGTTTGATGAGCAACTTGGCTTCCTGCCGGAAAGCGGGCTTGCACCACCCTAAACCTAATAAACAAATCTACATCCCAACCATCCAAAAAAGAGAATCCTCCAGTATCTAAGTCTAGGTACCTTACTCTAGCAACATTTCCTTGTGCTCCTTCAACCCCGGTATAAATAGTATCTGGTTTGGCTTCAAAGATAGGGACACGCCCTTCTAGTTCACACTCGACCATCTCTAATCTCTAATATTTAATATGTGATTGTTATATCAGATGTGTATGACTTGTTCCACTTTTTACAACAAATACGTTTATATGCGGTAAACTGTAAGCTATAAGCTGAATTATCCACTTTCTTGACAAGTTATCCACATACTCATAAAGTATAGACATCAAATACACTACCCAATTTTCTACCCAAGTTGCCCAAAAAAACACATGGATAAAACCGATATCTGGAAAAAAACTCTTGCACAGATTGAGATAAAGCTTGATTCTCCCGCTCAATTCAAGACATGGTTTAGAGACACAAGACTCATAGATATCGAAGGCAGGAAGGCTCTAATTGGTGTTAAAAACAGTTATACTGCTGACTGGCTTAACCAAAAACACAAGCATCTCATTCAAAAAACTATTTCATTTGTGTATGGAAAAGATCTCAATCCGGAATTCAAATACGACAAGTACCTTGTGAAAGATACATCCAAAAAAACAGAGGCGGACGACACTGCTCCTATTCTGCAAGTAAAAGACGGAATAGATGAAGCTTCATATCAACATATTCGGTCTTCCAGTTTGAATGAGCGATACACTTTTGCAAATTATGTCGTTGGAGATTCTAACAGGCTTGCTCATGCAGCTGCAATTTCCGTTTCTGAAAACCCGGGAAAGAGCTACAATCCTCTATTCCTATACGGCACAACAGGTATAGGCAAGACCCATCTAGCCCAGGCTATCGGAAGAGAGATCATCGATCGTGATACTACAAAAAAAGTTCTGTATAGTACAACCGAAAACTTCCTAAATGATATGGTTGCCTGCATACGTTCAAATACTATGGATAAGTTCAGAGATAAATATAGGAAATTGGATGTGCTTATCATAGATGACATTCAAATGCTCTCCAACAGAAAAGAAACTCAGAGCGCCTTTTTCAACACTTTCAATGTTCTCTTTCAGGCTTCCAAACAAATTGTCATCACATCTGATAGAACACCCGAAGAAATCCCCAATATCGAAGACAGATTGATCTCCAGATTTCAAGGAGGCATGGTAGCAGATATATCAAAGCCAAGATATGAAGAACGTATAGCAATACTCGAACAAAAGCAAAAGGAGTTCGGTATAAATCTTCCAGAACCCTTTCTACGTTTCATTGCCGAAATAATAAAAGAGAATATTAGAGAACTCGAAGGCGCACTCCAAAAAGTCAATCTCTATAATTCCATGAAAAAAGAGGACGAACTCACACAAGCTGAGATAGCAAAGATACTTGGCAAAGACCCCAATTCAAAAAGAAAAGCTGTAAAAACTTCCACCATCATAAAGAAAGTGGCAAAGGAGTTTGGAGTTTCTTCCAAAGAAATAAAAGGGCCTCGAAGAACGAAGGAAATAGCTTTTGCTCGCCAGATATGCATGTATATTCTCCGAGATGAATTCGGATACAAGCTCCAGGAAGTTTCAGAGATCCTTGAAAGGAAAGATCATACAACTGCAATCCATGCTATCGACAAAGTTCAAAGCATGATTCAGACAAACTTGACATTCAAAGAACAGATCGACAACCTGATAAACGAAATCCAGCAGCAGCCAACTATTTAAGCCTCAGTTAAACCTAGAATTATCTACTTCAGTTAAATCCTGCAAGCACTCCTTCATATAGATACCGAAGTAATATCTCAGAAAGACTTGTAACGCCATGTCCTGCTTTCTAACCCCATCCGCCATGAGCATCATGTCAATATGTGAATAACCTTTCTAAAGATACCGATTTATCAATCTTTTTTGAGATTCAATTCTTTGTGTATAACTGTGCGAGCTTTGTGAACAACTCCTTGAGTGTGGATTTTATATTAGAAGAGAATATCCCAGCAAATATAATATTAATTGAGTATAAAGGGTCATTACCACAAAAATCATAACACTTTTTGTCAAAAGTTATCCAAATACCATCAACATATTCTTCCACACAAACCCCTTACTTAAACACATCGTATTATTGCTTGACATCAAGTAGTAAAAATTAGATACTCTTTTTATAACTTAAAACTGTAGAGAAAAACAATCCACACGGATAAGTTCAGAAAAACGCCTTGAAATAGATACAAGTTAAACTTATAAACAAATCCACTGCCTATACTATTACTACTTCTAAATTATTTAATATAATACATATTAATATGAAAGCAACCTTAACTCAAGAAAGCTTTGCAAAAGCTCTCAACTATGTTTCAAAAACGATAAGTTCAAATCCTTCGATTCCAGTTCTTTCAAATGTCTTGATAGAGATAGTTGACAATCAATTGAAGCTTTCAACAACAGATCTTGAACTCGGGATAAGCACACTTGTTGGAGCCGATGTAAAAGCAAAGGGAAAGACAACAGCAAATGCAAGGACGCTGGCTGAATTTGTAAATTCGCTTTCATCTGGACCTCTAAATCTGGAATTTCGAGATAAAGTGTTAGTTGTCAAGAATAAACAAAGCAGTGCGGAATTCAATGTTGTTGATGCAGAAGAATTTCCTCCTCTGCCCCATGCAAAAGAAACTCCTGCTTTTAAAGTAAAGGCACTTCAGTTTGCTAAGTCTCTCGATAAGGTAATATTTGCTGCTGCGCATGACGATTCCCGTCCGGTTTTAACAGGCGTTCTTTTCGAAGCTACCTCAAAAAAGCTTACTATAGTTGGAGTTGACGGATTTAGGTTATCAAAGAAGGTACTGGATATTGATAGAAAAGGTACTTCTGAATTCAGTCATATAATTCCTGCAAGAGCCTTGAGTGAACTAGCAAGAATTACGCATGACTTAGGAGAAGACGATGAAACCTTAGAGGGATATCTCCTCAAAGACAAAAACCAGATGATTTTCAAGGTGCAGGATGTAGAGATTTCCACAAGATTGATAGAGGGAGAATTTCCTGAATATCAACAAATTCTTCCGAAGGAAACGAAGCACAGCTTCAGAGTGGATAAGGAAATGCTAGGAAGATCACTAAAAGTTGTAAGTATATTTGCCCGTTCAGCTGTTGGAAATAAAGCCGTTTTTGAGATTTTAGCTGCCAAAGGCAAATTAAGGCTATCTGCTCAGGTAGCAGATGTCGGTGAAAATGAGAGTAGTATTGAAATCTTGGATGTTAAGGGAGAAGACCTTGTGACAGGATACAATATCAAATTTTTGCTGGACATGTTAAATGCTATAGAAGGGGAAGATGTCTACTTTGAAACAAACGGAGTCACGGCTCCTGGAGTATTCAAAGACGTTGAAGACAAAGACTTTTTACACATTGTGATGCCGATGAGATTGGATTGAGCAGTAGTTAGGAATCAGCAGTTTGTTATTTGTATCTTCGGTTTAAAGAGGTTTTTTACTTCATAGTAAGTTTATACGTATTACTCCATGTATTCTTTTTAGAAAAGAATCAAAATCATCTATTTTTTGGGTGGCCAAAAAATAGATGAAAAAAGCCACCGGGGTTTTCAAGTTTTTAGCAACGCTGGCTTTCAAAAACAATATTTCTGAAACGTGAAAACCCCGGACCCCAAGTACTCTGGATCAATCGTTTTTTTATCTATGATCGAATTTTATACATACGGGGTTTCTTTGGAAAAAGAAAATTATTTAGTACGTATAAACTTACTTTACTGAAATCAATCTTTTAGTATAAATGGTAAAACCTAGCATATCTAGTCCTAGACAATCTGTTAGGGACTCTTTACTAGAATCAGGATTCATAATAGAATTCTCTCAGGTGTTCATAAGAATAATAGATTAAAATAGCTGATAACATACGACTAATGTTACAAGACCAATACAGACAAGAATACAAAAAAATCAACTCTTCCTGGACAGATTCCGTTTCCATCTACAAGGATTTAGTCCGATCGTATATTGAACAGGATTCAACTGTTCTTGAAGCTGGTTGCGGCTTTTCATCTATGTTTGAAAAGGAGTATAAAAGAGCAAAAAGAGTTATTGGAGTTGACGTGAGTGAAGAATTTCTGAAGATGAATAAAGTGTTGGATGAAAAGATTGTAGCAAGTCTTGAGAATATTCCTCAAGTAGAAAGCGAGAGTGTTGATATGATCATTTCCTCATGGGTCTTTGAGCATATCCAGGATCCTTCGAAAGCTTTTGCAGAGTTCTCAAGAGTCCTGAAAAAAGGCGGAAGGCTGGTTTTCCTTGCACCAAATAACTGGAACTATGTAGTATTCTTCAACAGAATAATTCCTGATTGGCTCCGGAAAAAAGTTGTAGGAAAGATGAGCGAGAATTTAGTGACTGATCCAATGCCTGCTGTCTACCGTGCTAATTCGGCTGATAAGCTATTTAAACTTGCCAAATTAAACAATTTTACAATTAATCGACTGATTTTAAATGGCGACCCGACTTATATAGCCATTAACAGGTTTTTCTTTTATATCGGTGTGGCAATAGAGTTCTTTTTGAGTTTTCCAGTTTTAAATAAGTTGAAGGTGCATATGATAGGGGTTTTCACCCTGCAGTAGTTAGGATTTGAATTTCCGATACCTTTCTGAATCATACGTTTTCTGCCCTTCGGTGTATGTCATGTTCTTTGTTTCAAGTATTTCAAACTTTCGACCCACAGAACGCAAACCAAGTAAACAGCCGTCTTCGATACTTTCTCTATTTAAACCGAGAAATTCTTCTATAAGTGTAGTGATAAGATATCCATGTGTAACACATAGAATTCTTTGATACTCAGTTTCAAGCAATTTCCGAATAAGTGTCTCTACTCTATTCTTGAAGTCATCGTATCTTTCTGCTCCGGGTATGAATTCCTGTGCATTATAAGAACGCAGCAATTCAGGATAATCTTCTTTGGCTGTTTTCTTCGAAATGCCACCAAGAATGCCGTAGGTATTTCTTTCTTTTAGGTAGACAAGTTCCTTTACATCAACATCTATGATCTTTCCAATGATATCGGCACTTTGGCTTGCTCTTTCCAGCGGGGAAGTTAGAATTATATTAAAGTTTTTCGGTTTCAGATATAGTGCTGTCTTCTTGGCTAATTTGATGCCCTTGTGGGAAAGTGCCGGATCAGACCATCCGCCGAATTTCCCTGCGACATCATTCATCTCTTCGCCGTGCCGGAAGAAGTATATGATTTTACCCTCCTTCGCAATTCTGCTACGGAGGGTTTCGCCTGACGATGAAATACGCGTATTTAGGACTTTAGTCTTTGTGGCCTCACTTTTTGATTTCGTAGGCATTTACGTATTTAAAGGCATTGATAAATTTAACTAATGTCCCTCTATTCTCAAATCTGACTGCTAGATCATCTGAGAGCAGAAACAAGTACTGATCGTTGGCGTAAATTTTTACAGATTCTTTATCATAAAGAATCTTTGTGTCTTTATTGTCGACCTGCTCCAGCAATGACTGGCGCAGTTCTTTTATAGATGAATCTGTACTGTAATATGCAATTTTGGCGTCAGCCTTATGATCTTTCAGTCGCCTAATCTCTGGAATGAGTGGCAGAATTTTTTCTTTCTTTGCTTCTGCTTCTTGAATCGTGTTGTCGAAATGATTGATTAGGGCAGTCGGATCAGCAGGTGTAAATATATAAGACTTTGCTTTTTTAATCTTTGTGACAAACCCCTTCTTTTCAAGTTTATACAAAACAAAAAGAATAGTGCTTTTCGGAATGCATAGCTCAAGAGCTATTTTACTTGCTTTACAATTTCCCTTTGAGTACAGATAAGCAATAATCTGACGTTCTCTTAGTTTAAAACCCAATTGTTTTAATACCAGATCAAAGTTCATCGTACAGTAATTATTGACAATGTTTAGATTATATACAATTTCGAGCTGGATTAACAAGTATTATGTCCTGACGATCGGTATTGATCGATAGTCGTCTCTTGATGTAGAATTAATTAACTTAAACTTTTAATTTGAAATTATGAAAGTATTCTTTATGCGCCATGGTGAGGGAATGGATGATGTTGAGAATAGGTATGGAGGATGGGGTGACTTGCTGCTTTCTGAAAAAGGCAGACAGCAGGCAGAAGATTCTGTCGATAAAGTCAAGAAATTCAATATAGATAAAATTCTTTCCTCCCCCCTTCTTCGGGCATTTGAGACAGCCGAGATTCTTGGTCAGGGCGTAGGATTGAAAGCAGAGAAATGGCTTTATCTCAAGGAGCGAAATACTTATGGCTTGATGTGCGGAGAAAAAAAAGAAGATATCGAAAAGAATTATCCTGAGCTGCACGAGGCGTATGAAAATGGAGAATGGGTGCCTGGAAGTGAGAGTGTCGACGATCTGATTAGACGATTAAAGATTATGATAGAGAAGATTCAAGATTTTGATGCGGAAAGAATTCTTGCTGTAACGCATGGAAAAGTTCTTGAGGTATTCTGCAAGGAATTCTTGGGGAAAGAGCTGGATAAAAAAGATGACTGCTGCATTCTTGAAGTTGAAATTGATGGGGTAAAAGTAGAATTTAGAAGTGCAGACGGATTGAGTTTCAAGTAGACAAAACATGTTCAATCACGAACCAAAGGACTACAAGTGCCCGCTTTGCGCTGTTGCCATTGGAGTTGAAGGAGAATTTCCATATACCAAACAGGCACAGACATTATTTACATAGATGAGTTTATATTCTCCCATATAGCCTCCCATTGGTGGCCGAATAATCCCGGCCATGTTCTGGTAAGTTCTCGAAATCACTACGAGAATATTTATGACCTTCCCAGAAAAGTGAATATTAGAATTGCCGAATTTGTGAAGTACATAAGTATAGCTATTCGAAAAACTTACAATTGTGATGGAGTATCTTTGTGGCAGCATAATGAGCCGGCCGGTGATCAGGACCTATGGCATTTTCACGTGCATGTGTTTCCAAGATATTCTGGCGATGGTCTTTATGTGCAATATGGAAAGAGAGAGCTTTCGAATCCTAAAGATAGGGAAAAATATGCCAAACTTTTAGTAAGTTATGTTGAGGAGAACAAGTACAATTCTAAGAGAAACTGAAGGTATCAAACTATCCGACTATCTAGCTTTCAACTCTCAATTTAAACTTCTTTATTGGCAAGAACTGCAAGATGTTTAAATTCTTGTTTCTCTGCCAGCTCTCTTATTAAGTCATAAATAGATGCTGTAAGTACTTGATACAGTTTGCTTAAAGCAGCAAAGTTTGTTTGAACGTAATCTATTCCTTCTGGCTGGATATTTTGCAAATCCTCGTAATGAAGAATGCCTCTTACGTCAGGATAAGATAGAGCGAAGGTTTCTATGCGATGTGCTTCGATCCCCTCTAGAGCTTCAAGGATAGTGCCCTTCAAAACATCTAAATTTAGATATATCGCCTGAGTGCTACAAAAGTGTTGCAAGTAGTCTGTAAATACTACATGTATGGGCCGAACCTGGTTACCTGGACCAAAGACTGTTCCGCCTGCTATATTTGAACGAACAATGAATGCTGCATATTCTCCTTCAAGTAAACAATTGCATTCTAAATCGAAACGCTGGGTTATTAGTGAAAAACATCTAGTTTGAATAACTTCTCTTCTTTGTTCATCTGTCAAAATTTCTTCCATGGCAACTTCGATCAATTTAGCTAAATTTGCTGGTAGATACTATATCTAATTCCTTAATCTGTACTCATCGAAATCTTCACTGTAGATTAACCGCATTTCGCTTTCATATCTGTATTGGCACTCTTGGGGCATGTTAGAGTCTCTTCGTTTATCAAACTGAAGCAGTGGGGGCACAAAGGAGTATGATTTTTTGATACATCCGAAGAGATATTTTCCCAAATCAGTCAGGCCGGTCTCATGTGTAAAAATCAGGAAACCTTTTGATTTCGGAAAGACAAAGCATGCTATCGACCAAAGACGGCTCACAAATGGCTGGAACATTCCAAGTGAGTTTGAAGAAGAAATATATAGACTTAGTGGGGGTATTCCCGGGCTGATCAAGAGGCTTTGTAGCTTTGTTGATACATACAAGTCTTTGGATAAAAAAGAGGTGTTGGAATATCCTCCCGTAGAAATGGTACTTGAAGAGCTTGTTGATTTATTCGCCTATTTCCCAAAATCGAAACTACAATTGTTAGGATTATTGGATTCGAAAGGAAACACTATTAGTCCTCTTTTGGAACAGGCGTATCTTGGGAGTCTATCAAGGAAATGTCTCGAATCATCGCCTTTGTTAAACCAAGTTTTTGAGTACTTCAAGGAGAGGGAGGAAGATCTGGTATCTCTGTATGAGATTTCAGATCTTGTGCAACGTGGAGAATTTTCACTTTGGGGAACATATAAACTGATAGAACGGTTGAAAAAGAAACTGCCTTCTAACTACAGGTTGAAGAATGTGAAAGGAAAGGGTTATATATTACAGAAGGCATAATGAGTACAGAGAGAGCGGGAGGAGCTAGGTATGCAAAACCTCCACATCCTGGGGGTGCCGGCCGTATTTCTGTTGAAGGACAGGATGGGGATTTATGGGAATTTTTGTCAACCGAACCTCGGAGGCCGGCTGAAAGCCTTGCAGAGGAGCAGCTCCTTCTAGATAATCTGGGGCCAACCGCTATTAAGGTTATAACTACCTTGTATGATAGAGCTGTTTGTTCACGAGGCGGTGTAAGAGGTTTGCCTATACAATTGCAAGATGCTTGGAGGACGTTGTTGAGATTATGTGTTCCGGAAGCAGAAGGACTTGATACTTTTATGCGTGATGTTATATGCGGTACGCCTGGATCAGGGAAATCAACACTTATAGCATCTGCTCAGTGGGTTTTCTCTGTTCCTGAGGGCGAGGATAGTTTTGTATTTTGGTCTAGCAGGGCTAGGTTTACCTTTATGCCCAGAACTAATAAGAACGAGGCCCTGCTAGGAAATATTGATTATCTAGAAAAAATTCTATCTGCACAGTTACTTAGAGAGTTGATCGATACGAAACTTTTTGTTTTTACCCGCAAGCATTGGGGTGTGGGAAATGAAATAAGGATTGCCTGTGATGGCGGAGTTCCCATGGCTGTTTTAGGTTATCTCTATAATACCTTCAGATTTAGATATGAGGCAGGAGATCACAGTCAGATTTTCTTACCCCAAGCTGCACTGGGTTTACTGCAAAACACAGCTATATCTAGTCGGACAGTAGGGATAATTCTTCATCCAGAACTTATCCAAGCCTTGTTGATGCGATCAAACGATCTGGATAGAAGACAAATGTATCTAAATGGACCAGGTCTTGGGCTTCTTGCAACCTTATACCAAAAGTTAGCAGAAGCTGGTTTGATGTATGGTGTTAGTAGTATTATGGAGATGTTGAAGGAAGAAGATATACCTAGTAGGATGAAGACTTTTCAAAAAGGAATGAAGGGAGAACTTGGTTGGGATCGTGATATCGCTGGGAAGGTGCTCCCACTGCACGAATTTGTTGCAGAGGTAGAAAGGATGGGAATATTAAAAGACGCAAGAAATAGAGCGGTTTTTTATCTGCTTGGTTTGCCTCAGGAAATACTAATTGCTAGCCTGAGGGTCTATCCCCAAGCGGTAAGCTTATTTCGTGAAGTGCTTGCAGATTACAAAGATCTGATAACACGTTCAATAAAAGTAGAAGAGGGTTCTCCTAGATGGAGGTTTCCCCATAAGAATTTATATGTAAGGCCACGCGAAGATAGAAATCAGGTAGAGTGTAGAATGGACGAAGACTTTTTTCTACCTTTGCTTATAAATATAGAACAGGCCTTTTATGAAGCATTTGAAATATCCCATCAATCTTTCCCTCTACTATTAGGAAGAAGTGATGTTCACTACGTATGGCGAAGTATGGCAAGGTTGAGACATATTTTGATGATGGCTTGTCATGAAGAGTCTTATGATGCAGGATTGTTTTTGATGGGTATAAATGCCTCACTAAAAGCAATTGATTTGGCAACTAGGGGTTCTTAGGTGTTAAGTCTTCAACATATACTATGTGGTTGTCTGACAAAAGTGGAAATCCACACCTTGGGCATTTGTCATCTACCTCTTTAATTACATTAAAACATCTTGGGCAGAGGGGTGTTTTCGGGTTTTGCGATTTCTTCATAGTTATTATGTAAATGCGATAAATCGCATTTGTACAGATTATTTGCTAAAATTAAATGGGCGTAAAAACAGCTGGGACGTTTGGCGACGAAACTGCTTTTTTATGCCCAATTCCCAATTTACAACTAATAACTAACAACCAATATCCAAAATTCTCCCTTCCACTAGTCTATATAAAACCTCCCCTTCTTATAACATTCAATTATCTTCGTATCTGCTTCGATGATTGGTGTTGGCAGATTATCCAAGTAGTACCATTTCCAATTGATTATCCTATCTGGCTGTTTATCTCTGACCTTTCCTGATTTATACTTCGCTATGGTTCCTATTGTGATGTTTTGTCTATTTATTTTAGGTATATTTTTTCTATTGTTAGTGACACATATTATTCTCGGTTCGGATATCTTTATGTTAGCTTTGAGTATCGCTTCGTTCTTTGCAGTTTCTTCAAATGTTTCTCCAAAGGCAAGCGATCCTCCGACGAGACAATACTCCCCCCTGCACATTTCAGCGGTTCTTTTACCAAGAAGAATTTTATCACCTTTTAGTACCATACAGGCAACAGCAACGAGAGGGCCTACATTTGGGTAAATCTTCTTCTTTCTTCTTGAAGAGATTATAAATTTCTGGAGGTCTTCCTCTCTATATTTTCTATCCCCGCGAATTCCGAATCGTATAGCATTTAGCTCGCCGGATTTATCCCATCTCTTTAGAGTGTTTGGGTGTACGTTTAATAATTCCGCCGCTTTGTTGATTGAAATAAGTTGTCTCATAACTATACTATAGTATATCAAACTATATCATTATATACAATAATTAGAGGGCGTTTTGAATTTCCTCTGCTATCAGTTTGATGCTTTTCTTTTCAAAAAGATCGAGTTTATGAATATCAAAGCTTAGAATAGGCGCTATATCAAATGTCTTCGTCCAAGCTTTATATTTACTGTGAATTCTTCTAATGTGGTTCAAATTGATCTTTCTTTCTTTGAATCTAGGAATTGTTTTTGAGATTTTCTTCGGATCGCTTTCTAGATAGACTATCAGATCAGGTTTTCTGATGATTTGAATTGCTTGATCATAAAGATCTCCGAGCAGCTGAAAATCTACTCTGTTTAAATAGCCCATTTCGAACCAAACAGTAGCAAACACTCTAAAGTTTTCGTACAAACTTCTACCTTGAATTACAGGTCCAAGCTTCTTCTTAATCTCAGCCTGCTGCTTGAAATTTTCCTTAAAGAAGAATAGCTGGCTGTGGAATCCCCACTTGCCTTTTTCTTTGTAGAATTTTTCTATGTATGGATTTGCAGCTGGGTTTTCTGGAAAAGCTTTCGCTTGGAAGTGTTTTGCTAGTTCATTTATTAGATGAAATCTTCCATTGTCACCAGTTCCCACTCCTCCGCTTACGGCAAGATTGAAGTTTGATTTTCGAGCTCTTATAACCTCCTGATTTAGAGAGCTTTTAATTTCATCAAGCTCATTCTCTATTGCAATAAGTTTCGTACTAACCTCATACTTCTTATCTTGAGCATTTTGGAGGAAATAAGAGAGTGGTTTCTTCAGCGCCATAGCTATGTTTGATAATGATTCGACTGATATATTTATCTTACCGCTTTCGATAAGGCTGAGGGTCGGGACAGAATAGTTTGTAAGTATTCCAAGTTCTTTTTGAGATAATCCCAGATCTCCTCTTGTTTTTTTGATTTTCTTTCCAATAGAACAATTTACAGACATTTGTTAAGACTAAATAATAACTTTGATTATATAAAACTAGCTTAGCGTTTGTCAATCAAGATAGGAATTAGTTTTGCTATAGATAATATTTTGTAGCTGTCCTGCTACTGACACATCTACTGCTACTATTTTTGCTATATTCCGTTATACAAATTATAATCGAAGAATAATGGCCATATTGTTTTATGGTTAAATGGCTGCAGGGAAGTGTTAACTTAACAACCATAAAAACATACAACAATGTCAATAAAAGAACTCTCAAAAGAAGAATATTTAAAGCAAGAAAAGGTTCTCGATGTCCACCCGCTTCAGTCCTGCGCTTGGGGAGAATTGAAGAAACCGAAATGGCAACCAGTGCGCCTTGGTGTATTTGATGAAGATGAAGTTGTATCAATTCTTACCATTCTTACAAGAAAAATTCCAATTTACGGAAAAAAGTTTGGCTACATTCCCAGAGGAATAGCTGTAAAGGATGAGAAGTATCTTGAGAATGTGATTGGCCAAATTACAAAACACGAATTACACCTGTCTCACTTGATGATCGATCCTAACATTAGCTACAATTCAAAACTTAAAACTCAAAGCCCAAAGTTATACGAAAGAATTGGGTTTAAAGCTACTGGCCTACAAATCCAGCCGAATAGGACGGTGGTACTAGATTTATCAAAAAGAGAGGAAGAATTGCTGTCTGAAATGAGGTCGAAACATAGACAATACATCCGCAAAGCTGAGAAGAATGGAGTGAAAATACGCATTGGAACGAGTTTTGATATTAGCTCTTTTGTTCGCATTATCGAGGATATAGGTAAGATAAAAGGATATGTTCTGCATGAAGGCTCGTACTATAAAAAGATTTGGGATTTGTTTGGAGAGAATGTTGATTTATTTATCGCAGAAGCTGGAAGTGAAGTGGTGGGGTCATATATGGTTTTGTACAATGAGAATTCGGCATTTGAGATGTATGGCGGCTGCAGCCAAAAGGGAAATGAGTTATTGGCAAACTATCTGATGAAATGGTTTACTATCCGGCATGCAAAGAAACTTGGTAAAAAGTACTATGATGAGTGGGGAGCGGAGTTTAAATACCCTGGTCTTGTTCAGTTCAAGGAGGGATTTGGCGGTGAAGTAATTGATTTTCCTCCTCAGTATACCTATGTGTTCGATAGGATTGGCTATGTTGTGTATAGAGTGATGAATAAGGTGAATGAGTGGAGACAGAGGTCCGGAGGCTAGCGATTGTTCGACAATAGTTACATAATCGTCTTACAATAGTAAAACAATCGTATGGTAAAAAAATTAAACGAGGAACAGTATAAACAAGCTTGGCAGCATTTCGGCGGTTCGCCGCTTCAATCCTGGAACTGGGGAGAGGTAAAGTCTTACAACTGGAGAGTAGAAAGGGTTGGTATTTTCAAGGAGGGAAATTTGGTAGCAGTATTATCAATTCATTATAGAAAGTTCCCTCTTCAAAAGTTTACTCGATTTATTGGTCTTTCGAGCTTTGCCTACATTCCCCGGGGAGTTTCTGTCAGAGACATCAAGTACTTAGATTACGTTATCCAAGAATTGACAAAGTGCTTAAATGAAAGGCATATTGCTTTTGTACTGATAGATCCTGAGGATGACTTGAGATTTGAAAACTGGAACGAAAGCTTCAAAATGGTATTAGAAACTGATGGATGGAAGGTAGCCGGAGAAACTATCCAACCAAACTGGACTGACGTTATCCGAATCGATAGGACTGAGGAAGAATTATTTCAAAGTGTTCGATCAAAGTGGAGGAGAAATATCCGGAAAGCTGTGAGAGAGGGAGTTGTGGCAAAAGAAGTCGAAGGCTATGAAGCGGTTGACAAATTCTACAAAGTAATAGAATCAGTAAAAGGCAGCACAAGCTTCAAGACTCATCCGAAAGATTATTTTCAGAGAATCTGGGATGAGATGTCAAAAGAGGACCTCATCAAGATTTACGTGGCAGAGTATAAAGGAGAAGTAGTTGCGGCATATTTATTGGTTTTGAACGATTACCAGGTGTATGAACTTTATGGAGGTGCGACAAAGAAGGGCCGAGATGTAGAGGCCTCATACTTACTAAAGTGGGAAATCATTAAGCAGCAGGCAAAAGCCGGTAGGAACTTTTACGATCAGTGGGGAGCAGCACCAAAGGGTGATCAGGACCATTCCCTATTTGGAATTTCCTACTTCAAAAGCGGTTTCGGTGGTGAGCATGTAGATATGCTTCCGCAGTATGTGAAGGTGTTTAGAGGTTTAGGGTATAAACTTTATAAATGGATAAAAGATACTCTGTAGTTGGGAAGAGCTAGATTCTATACGGTTGCTTCTGCTCCTTCTGTTAGGATTATTCCGAGTAGTTTCCCTACAAACTTGTCAAATTGTCTTGCAATGAATATTTTCTCAGCAGGGACTCTTTCTGTATATGATTTTCCAAGTAAGAGTTGTAAGTGATCTGCTTGCTTGTTTAGATTCAGAATGGCTCTATTTTCCGGTAGAAGTGCACGAACAGTCAAGAAAGAAATAAGGGTGCTTTGTAGTGAGTTCCCAGATAATTTTGTATATGTCAAAAAAGAATGTAGATCTACTTCTGGAGAAGCTGCAGCTATCATTATTCTTTCGTCCAAATTTCTTGCGGCATGGTTCCCCCCGTCGGCCTCAACAATTGTATCAAGAATAAATGGAGATTCGAGATGCACAATTAGACTTTTTATTCTTTGTAACAGGATTTCAGGTTTGTCACAAGCCGGGAATTTTGCTCTAAGAGCTTCAAGAGTGCAATTCTCTCTAAGAGCTGTAGCTATAGGTGGATATGCAAATGTAATTATTCGAAATGTAGCTTCTCTGCTACCAGGGTATTTAAGATGATCAATCAGAAATTGAGCGATATCTTGGTTCAAGTGGAAATATGTTAGTATGAACTCTTGGTCTTCGATGTTTACAACAAAAGGTCTACCACCCTCGGTGATTACTTCTCCTAATCTTTTATTCAGATCCAAATTAGATAATTTTAGGTTAAACTCCTCTCTTTGCCCTGTTTCCTGATTCACGATAGAGATACGTTGGACCTCTGGTCTCATACTAGCAAGTAGGCCAACTAGTCTTTGAGCAGTTAAAGGGTTGTTGAATAACTGTTCAGTTGTTACTCTTCCTGAATCTTGCTCCATAAGTAATATATATTAAATATATCGTTATTCCAGGTATTTACTCTTAATTCCAGTATAGAATACTTTCTATTACTTCTTTTTTGACTTATTTACAGCTTTTCTTAGAATCGGCCACTTTCCAAACGCCAGGAATGAAAGAAAGATGAGCAGTACAAGGAAGTAATAGCCGGACATATAAAGAAAAAGACTCATGATTGCTGTCAAGAGAATAGGCAGCCAGCCTTTGTAGCCCATTTTCTGAATAATTTTGATCCAGAGATAGGAGTGAAAAACTGCAAGCAGTAAAATGAAAGCCAGGAAGATATATCTGCCTAATTGTTCGGGCATGGTTATAATTCAAAGTTAAGTTCTGTATATGATATCACGATGGGAGCAGATGAGCCAGTGAGTGGATGAGCAGATGGGCTTTTGAGCTTAGGCACTTTGAGATTTTAGCTATCTTCAAATTCTTTCTCTATTCTCTTCAAATTGGCATATTCAACTGCCAGCTGTTTTACTCCAACCAGCGGACCGAAGTCGACTTTGACTATGTTATCATTTATCTCCATTACTCTGCCTTTACCAAATTCATTGTGTTCTACTCTATCACCGACGATGAGATCGATCTGATCAAATTGAGTAGTGAGGGCGTGTTTATTATGGTGGCTTGAGCTGTTATCGATAATTCCATCAGTAGCGTCCCATGCAGTGTAGGTTACTAGTTCTTCATGGATGTCTGAGATAAATCTTGAGACAAGGTTATCCTGTTCGGCTCCAAATACTCTTCGGCTTTCAGCATGAGTTAGGTAAAGATTCTCTTTTGCTCTTGTGATACCTACATAGGCCAGTCTTCTCTCCTCTTCCATCTCGGTCGGATCAGTATAGCTTCGTGAGTGCGGGAAAAGTCCTTCTTCCATCCCGGCTATAAATACAGTTTTAAACTCAAGTCCTTTTGCTGAATGCATAGTCATCAGAGTTACCCTATTTTTGTCCTTCTGAGTTTGCGCTTTTAGCTGTTGTTCTTCTATCAAAGATACTTCCTCTAGAAATTCTGTCAGTGCTGACTCGGGTTCCATCTCATCGTATTTGCCTGCCACAGTTATCAATTCTTTGATATTTTCTATTCTGGAATCGTTTTCCGGAGTGCCATCATTGAGCCAGTCCAGGTAGCCGGACTCATTTAAAACAAAGTTTATGAGGTCGGTTAACTTGAGCTGAAGCGAGGCTTTTTTCATCTTTTCGAGAATGAGGGCAACCTTCTGGACCGAGTTATTTGTGATATCTTTTGTCTCGAGCTTTTGCATCAAGAGTTCTACGATAGAGATCTTATTGCTGGAAGCTTTCGTTTGAAGATTGTTTATAGTAACTGAGCCAATTTTACGAGGAGGTGTATTTATTATTCTTTTCAAGCTGACATCATCCTGCGGATTATAAAGACATCTCAGATAAGCGAGGGTGTCTTTTATTTCTTTCCGCTGATAAAAGCTTATCCCGCCAAATATCTGATAAGGCACGCCATAGTTCAAAAATGCTTCTTCAAGCGTTCGTGACTGTGCATTTATTCTGTATAGAACTGCGGTATTTTGGAAATCTTTTTCCTCAAGGATTTTTTCCACAACGAATTTTGACTCATCTTTCTCATCAAGTGCTCGGTAAACTTCGACTTTCGGCCCCCGATCTTTTTCAGTCCAGAGCTTTTTGGGCTTTCTTGCCTGATTATGCTGGATTACATTGTGTGCGGCGTCTAAGATATTCTGCGTACTTCTGTAGTTTTGTTCAAGCTTTATGACCTTTGCCTCGGGATAATCCTCTTCAAAAGAAAGAATATTCTTGATAGTCGCCCCTCTCCAGCTGTAAATTGCCTGATCATCATCTCCAACTACACAGATATTTCTTTTTTTCTGCGCAATTTTGTTTACGAGAACATATTGTGCATGATTTGTATCCTGATATTCGTCAACAAGTACGTATTTAAACTGGCTTTGATATATGTTCAGTACTGATTGAGCGGTTCGCAAAAGTTCTACAGTTCTTCCGATAAGATCATCAAAGTCAAGTGCATTGTTAGCGCGAAGAATTTTTTGATATTTTGGATAAACTGTACTTACAGCGTCTTGCAGATATCCTTGAGAAAATTTCTTGTACTCATCCGGAGTGACCAGCTCGTTCTTTGAGCTTGAGATGAAGCTAAGAATTGATTTGGGATTAAACTCCTTTATACTTAAGCCTAGTTCCTTCATTGCCTGTTTGACAGCTGAAAGCTGATCATCTGTATCGTAGATTGAAAAATTTGGGTCAATGCCCAGATGATGGCCGTCCCGGCGGAGAATCTTTACACAGATAGAGTGAAAAGTTCCGATGTATGGGAGCTGGGAACTGGTACCCGTTATCTGGTATCTGTTTGCAGCAGAAGGGTTAACCAGCTTCTCTACTCGAGATTTCATCTCTCCAGCCGCTTTGTTTGTAAAGGTAACTGCAAGTATTTCTTCCGGTCTGCTTAAGCGCTTCTGTAAAATGTAAGCAATCCGGTGTGTAAGGACGCGTGTTTTCCCAGATCCTGCTCCAGCAAGGATCAATAATGGCCCTTCAATTGTACTCACAGCCTCTTGCTGCTGAGGATTTAAGTTGTTTAGAATCATAGTGAGAGATCTTTGGCAATGAATAATATAACAGTCGGGCTTGTGAATCAAATAATTGTTAAGAAACGCTTGCTTTCTATACCAGTTTTTCCTTATAATTCAATTAATAGTTCAAGTTCCCACTATGAAGGAAAAAATACCACGACAAGAAGAGTCTCTTCAAGAGTTCCTATCATATGAAGACATCTCTACAAGCGATAGTAATGAAGAAAGAGGAGAAAAGATACTGATATTTGTTCTCTGTGCAGTTGGGCTAATCATCGCAGGAATTGTAGCTTCAATCACTTTCAAGTTTGTTAATAGTAAGATTGTTGGGACCGGACATGCAGAGCTGGTTGCCACAGCAGAGAAAGATAAGGATGG
Source organism: Patescibacteria group bacterium (assembly GCA_018816645.1). Taxonomy (GTDB): domain Bacteria; phylum Patescibacteriota; class Dojkabacteria; order JAHIVN01; family JAHIVN01; genus JAHIVN01. The sequence goes on from JAHIVN010000121.1 coordinate 21,360, forward strand.
TGATAAAAAGAAAGAGGACCCGCGAGTAAGAAAGATTGCCTATATGTCAAAAGGGGAACTTTTTGTTTATAACGTTGAAACCGAAAAGAGGTTTGGTATAGAAATAAACAAGAATAAAAAATACTCATCCCTGAGCTGGAAAAACAAAGATGAGTTGAGCTACTCTGAATGCGATACTGGAAGCTGTACCATAAATACATATTCGATAAGCAAGAAAAAGATAGTTGATTCGTTTGAACTACAAGCTAGTGATGTGCTGGCACTGAAGTGGTCTTCGAAAGAAACAAACCTGGCATATCTTTTTGAACAAAATGGTGAATTGTATTTAACACTGAAAAATAATGGCTCCTTTAGGAATCTGGGGAAATTTAAGTATGATGCATTCAAAATAGATGATTTCGGTGATTCTACCTATATCAGATTTTCTCCAAACGATGAAAGAATACTTCTAGTAAATACATTTACATTTGTCGGCGAGCCGACTGTTGTTGTGTTTGACCTGACAGGTACAGTGCTGTTCAGTTTGAACAAGGAAATCGGAAACATTCCAACATCCGCTTTTTTCATGAGTAATGAACTGATATATTTCAAAAAGAATAATAGTCTATATGTTCAATCGCTTGGGGAAAAGAAGTCTCGCCAATTATCAGAAAGAATCGTTGGAGCATTTGACTTTAAACCGTCTCCCGACAAGACAAAAATCGCCTATTGGACATACGACTGGCCTAGCGGAGTGACAACGATCTGGGTATATGATATCGGCAACGAAGTCATGAAAAGACTTCGTGATCAAGAGTCACGACCTCTTTGGATTGATGATCAACTACTCATCTCATATCAGACTCCCAACTGTATAGAGTGTCCTAAGGCAGATCTCAAACTAAAGGGTATCAGTCTAGTCAGTCTTGAGACCAAAGTAGTGTCGGATCTTTTGAAAGAAAAGAATATCGAGATTCTGGCAACTGAGGAATTCTAGTCAGCTCGACTTTTCTTAGCACTGTTTGATTCTTCTGTCGTTTTCTTTGACTCGGTCGAACCTTAAAATTATCAAATTTCGATTTGTGTGTTATAAGTAAATACTCTTTTAGTAATGATCATTAATTATGAGCAGCAAAAAATCTCAAACGGACGATTTAAAATCAGATATTCTCAGTAAACCAACTGTCTTTACTCTTCTTTTGATTTTGGGAATGATTTTTTTTGTCCTGATGCTCCTCATTGGTTTTGGGGTCGGGCTGTTTTACTACTTGGATAAAGAGGATGAAGATAGACAATCGAGAAGTCAGGTCTGTAATTATTCAGGCAAGATGTATGAGAGTGGCGATACTTTCGATTCGGTTGACGGTTGCAATACCTGCAGTTGTGAAAAAGGAAGTGTCAGCTGTACTGAGATGGCTTGTGTCGAAGATGAATCAACCTTGGAACCAAACATCAAGTTTGTTTTGAATCGTGATGAGAATAGTAATGCATCAAGTCTAGATGTGAATGGAGCCGGAGGACCGCTAGGCAGGTTGGATTTTCAGGAAAAGTATGGACGCGATTTTATGATAGATACTCCAGAACTTATCGTTTATGATGTTGATGTATACTTCTACTTTCAGATATTTCCGATGGGCTGCAGCGATGGGGCTGATACTTCCTGCATCAGTGTGATGGGACAGGTAAGCGAAGATTATCTGATTCTTGGGGGAATATGGAAGCTGGATATGGTTTCGGGTGAGTTTGATCACATATATTCGTTTGAGAAATATCAGAATATCAACACTTCAACAGTTTCAATTGATAGTGTAACCGCAATTGGTGAAAGACAGTACTGGATTGATATAAAGTACTATGAGTACAATCCTTATAACAATGATCAGAATGAAGTAGTGGTGACTTTGGTGCTGAATACATCTGATGGAATTGTGACTCAAAGCAGTTAGTCTTGATCTGGCATTTGCAGGTTTGCTTGCCACAGTTCTGCGACAAGTCTGACCTCTGAAGTCTTTATGCGTGGTCCCAAAATCCAAATCCCATTTATTCTCTCCCCAAGAGCGTGATCGTAGAAGCTTTTTCTTCTTGGGCTTCTAGTTATATCATTACCTAAAACTTCTAAGGTTTTAGCGCCAACTGTCATAGCTATCTGAGCAGCTGTCTGCAAAAGAAATGTTCCATATCTGAAAGGCCTGACATCTCTAGGTTGGTATTTTGGATCTATGACTTTTATAACGAGTGTAGAAGAAAACGGAGAATTTGCTACGTTAGCTAAACGATCAGAATTTTTGAGGCGAGTGAACCCCCTTTTATCCGGGGGATTTGTGAAGAACTCAGTACTTCCCCTGTCTGCAGTAAAACAGTAGGGTATGACATTTGCAAACCAAGCTTGCCCTTCGTAGGTTTCAAATCCGACAAAACCTAAACCGGTAAGTCTTGTGTCCTGGTCTGGAGTATATATCGCTATGCAATGCATAGATCCCTGTCCCCAATTTTGTGTTAGATACAGGATGCAGTGTCTAGTGTCAATCCAGTGTACTACACCTAGTCTTTCTACTAACGTTTTTACAAAGTTTTCATATGCCTCTCCTGTTCTGACTTCTTTTAATTGAGTATCTTCTACCATTGATTGATTATACCAATTCTTTAAGTCGAAAATCGACAGATAGGATAATCTGTAAATGAGAATTAGACTTCATCCTTATTTTCGGCTATATTAATAGAGTTAAGTTATTAGAAACTGTCCATGCAAGACTCCTCTACAAAACAAGTTGCCAATCCTCAAAATAATGAAAACAAGGCGAAGAGTAAGTCCAAGTTATGGATGATACTTACCATTTTAGGCTGTGGCATCTTGATACTATGTCTAATAAGTGTTGGCATTGTCTGGTTAATTGTACGTAACAAGGATGATAATGGGAGAACTACCTCTAGTACGCAAAGCACCGGTGCTGTCGAATGTTCTTCTGACTCAGACTGTGCTGTAGCTATAAGGGTTGACGAATGTTGTTCATGTCCTGAAGTAACTACAAAGTCGAAGCTTGAGAGCGATTATGGTTTGATGGAATATTTCTTTGGGAAGAATTATTCAGAATATCTTCCAGATAATTGTGCCCTGGTTGACTGTGCCCCTTGTCCAACATTTGGCGGAGAAGCAAAATGCAACTCAGGGAAGTGTGAACTAGGCAATGACGGAAGTGGAACTTCTACGACAACTACAGCAGCCCTCCAGAGCAAAGAAGTAAACTTTTCTCTTATCGGTTCAGATCAGTCGATGTATGGTTTCACTCTTAATTTCACAGCCAGTATTCCAGATGATGCAACTGTTGATGAGTCAAAGAGTTCAGCACAGGATCAGATGATGCCGAGTGTTGTGATTTCGAACAAAGCCTTCTCCCTTACTTTCTGGGTGTTTTATGAAGCATACGAAGAGCCGTATTCAAGCTATGAGAAGGTTTTTAATCACGCGGAACTAGAAGATGTTTATAGAGTGGTTGATCAGAATGGCGGAATTGCTTACACAAATCAGATTAATATAAATAAAAACTGCTTTGATATGGGAACGGGTGAAGATGATATGCCTGCTCCCTGCGGATCCGCGATCCTTATGCTTGAGAGCAATGTATATTTTATGGGAACTTGTGATGTTCCTGGAAGCGATTATTCTTCCTGTGATGACATAGTACAATCACTTGACGTGGAAGTGGTGAAGCTTTGATGTTACTTATATGTGGTTTTCTAGTTAAGAGTATTAGTTAAATTTATAGTATTCAGCTATGGACGATGTGAAAATGGAAAGTATGCCTCAGGTTCCTGCTGAGGAAACAAAAACAGAGGCTGTTCCGGAAGTTGCTAATCCAAAAGAGTCATCGAAGCAGAAAATATATCTGGCAGTCGCAG
>JAHIVN010000010.1 GCA_018816645.1 Patescibacteria group bacterium
CCTTATTTATATACTGGTATCTGGTACTGGGGAACAGGATACCAGATACCAAGCTTTGCCACTGATAGCATTCTACAAATAACACCTTGATGTCTAGATAAGATTTGATGAAGAGGTGTTCGGGACAAGCTCGTTTTCGATTTCAAGTAGCCTGTTGTATTTTACAACTCTTTCTCCTCTTTGAGGTGCGCCGTTTTTGATGAAGGAAGAACCTGTTCCAACTGCAAGGTCTGCGATAAATGTGTCCATCGTTTCTCCGGATCTGTGAGATATAATTTTTTGGATGTTGTATTTATTACAAAGACCTATCACATCAAAAACCTCACTTAGAGTTCCGATTTGATTTGGCTTTATGATCATGCCATTTATTAGTTTTTCCTTTGCGGCTCTCTCTACTCTTTCCGGATTTGTCACCGTTAAGTCATCTCCTACCAGAAGCCTATTCTTGAAGTCAAACTTCTTTGCAAGATGTCTCCATCCCACCCAGTCATCTTCAGCAAGAGGATCTTCAAACATGTAAATTGGATATTTATTTAGAAGACTAATGTAGAAATCGACAACTTTTTTAGGTTTATCTACAAGCACTTTTTCTCCAGACAGATTTGGTATCGCGTACACTTTATCATCTTCTTCCCAGTACTGACTTGCTGCAATATCCAGCCCTAAAACTATCTCGCTTTCTAACTTATACCCGCTAACCTCTATAGCTTCAATCAAAAAATCAAGTGCCGTTTCATCAGTTGGGAGATCCGGGGCGAAGCCTCCCTCATCTCCAACGCTGGTAGTTGCGCCTTTTTCCTTAAGAATTCTTTTAAGATGCCCATCAATCTCGGCGCCTGCTCTAAGTTGTTCGGAAAACTTAGTTATTCCGAACGGTATAATCATGAATTCTTGAATACTGAGCGAGTTATCGGCATGAGCACCACCATTTAAAACATTGAACAGAGGAATTGGGAGTTTTGGTAGAATTTCCTTAACAGTGTTAAGTTCACGGATCAGTAAACTATTTATATAGTTATAGAGCTTGCGATTATGACTATTTGCTGCTGCTTTGCATACTGCACAAGATACTCCAAGCAGGGAGTTTGCACCAAGCTTCGATTTATTTTTAGTTCCGTCTAGTCTCAATAGCACATTATCAATCTCTCTTTGTTTTGTAGCATCTGTTCCCAGTAGCTTGGGTGCTATCTTGACTTTGACATTTTCAACTGCTGTGAGAACTCCTTTTCCGTTGTATCGTGCAAGATCACCATCTCGTAGTTCTACTGCTTCGTATACTCCCCTTGAAGCACCCGATGGCACGGAGAAATCGCCCAAAGACCCGTCGTCCAGGAAAACCTGCACTTTGATTGTTGGGATTCCTCTGCTGTCAAGAATCTCGTATGCGTTTATGTTTTTTATTGATGTATCCATCAGGTACCTATAAAGTATAGCAAACTCAAAACAAAATTGTGCTAATTTTGTTTTGTAAGTTTGACTTATACTCGACTATAAAACAAACTTCATAAAATTATGAAAAAAACGAAACCTGCAACTTTGTTTTTAGTCGGTATACTTCATTTTATCAGAATTAGCTGCAGAACGAAATTATCATATAAGAAGTCTTAGAGAAGTTTCTTGTAAACAGTTTCGAGCTTTTTCTTATCTGGGAAAATCATCGTCAGCCGCCAATTCTTTTTGGATCTTTGTAGGCTTACTGTGTTCCCGTAAACTGTCTGGAGTTTTTCTTCATATTTACGGACCAGAGGATCAATTCGGACAACTCTCTGAGGCTTTTCCGTTTTTCTGCCTTCATTCAAGCTTCTAACCATACTTTCTACATCTCTTACACTCAAAAATCCTTTTAGAATCCTTTGATAAGCTGCAATGATAGAATCATTTGACGTTAGCCCTAATAGAGCTCGGGCATGACCTTCGCTAATCTTATCTTCCAGTAGACCTTTTTTCACTTCTTCTGGAAGATTTAAGAGTCGAATTTTATTTGCAACTGCTGGTCTAGATAATCCCACCTTTTTGGCAATTTGACTATGAGTGAGGCTAAAGTTGTCTGCGAGTTGTTTGAAGGCGAGACCTTCTTCCAGCGCGTTCAAGTCGGCTCTTTGGACGTTTTCTACTACAGCAAGCTCTAGCATCTGCTGTTGACTTACTTCCTTTATTACAGCAGGAACTTTTTTGAGTCCGGCCAGTTTTGCAGCCCTCCAGCGTCTTTCTCCCGCAATCAGCTCATACAGGTCGTCATCTTTTTGTGTGACAATAAGAGGCTCAATGATGCCATGTTCTCTGATGGTATCTGCCAATTCTAGAAGTGATTCTGGTTTGATTTCCATCCGGGGCTGCTGGGGATTGGGTTTTATCTGGTTTATCGGCAGGTTTGGGATATAGGAATGATCATCTTTGAGCACTGAATCATCAGATATAAGAGCAGAAAGCCCTTTTCCAAGTACATTTTTTTCTGTCATATTAAATGAAATTAAGTTTAACTAGTATTTGAATAACAACTATTCGAGTGTTTACAAGTATTTTCCCATTAACCCTAAGTTTTTTGAACAATTCCAAAAACACAAAGAAATTTTCGTTTGTCTGTGAAACTGTCCAAAATTTTAAACCGCTCTTTCATCATATTCAATATTTCATCTTTAGTAAAGATGAGGTGTGAGACAAGAGGATTTCCTGCAGTTGTCGGTATAGTGACAAAAACTAGTCCTCCAGGCCGTGTTACTCTTTTCATCTCGTCTAAACTCTTTCCAAGCGCTTCACTATTACTGTAGTGAATCGCGTCTACTGCGATAGCCGCATCAAAGGAGTTGTCTTTTAGTGATATTTTCTTATGTATATTTGCAGTAATAAGGGTAACTTTGAGTTTTTCGGATTTAGCCCATTGCCGTGCTAGTCGTATAGCTTCTTTTGCGAAATCGATTCCGGTTACTCTGAAGCTCTGTTTTGCAAGTTCGATGGAGTGCCTGCCGCTTCCGCATCCAAGATCCAAAACTTTATTGAGGCGGTAGGTTTTCAGCTTAGCTACAACTTTGTCGAAATTGGGGTGAGGAAGCAGGTAGAATCTTCCGCGTGATTTGTAGAAATTTTCCCAGGTATCCTTCATAGAATGACAACTTACTTGTGAAACATTATAGCAGTAGGGTCTGATAATGAAAAGTAAATTCGTAGTTAGGATAGGAATCTTTTTCTAGTAATTTTTTAATTATACGTATTGGTTCGAACGAATTTCAATGCCTATTGAAGGGGTTAGGTTAGAAAACAGACAAAGTGCTATTTTTCATCAAAGCGTTTGATAAACTCATCTGCGAGTTTTCTATATGCGATTGATCCAGATGCTGTTTCATCGTACAACACTATTGGCTTGCCATATGATGGGGACTCACTTAATTTGACGTTTCGAGGTATCCTAGATCGAAACACCCTTTTCTTGAAGTAAATCTTGACCTCGTCTTCTACAGCTTTTGACAGCCTTGTTCTGGAGTCGAACATGGTTATTATTACACCACCGATTTTAAGGGTTCGATTCAAGGTATTTCTTATCATTTCCACTGTTTTGAGAAGCTGACTCAGTCCTTCCAGTGCGAAATATTCTGACTGTATAGGAATTATCACTTTGTCAGCTGCAACAAGCGCGTTGATAGTGAGGAGTCCGAGCGAAGGCGGGCAGTCAATAAGGATGTAATCATAGTAAGCCTTTATATCTTTTAGGGCTTTTTTCAGTATAGACTCTCTTGACATCATATTGACCAGCTCTATTTCAGCACCAGCAAGGTCCAAGCTAGATGGAACAAGAAATAGATTTTCAATTTCAGTCGATACAAATGCCTCGGGAATCTTACTTTTCTTTATCATGATGTCGTAGATGTTTGGAGTTTTTTTAGTCTTAAAAGTTCCAGCATCTTTCTTGGGAGAGAGTTTTTTTTCAGGCTTGTATCCGATACCGGATGTAAGGTTGGCTTGAGGATCGAGGTCCACCAAGAGAACCTTTTTGCCTTTGAGTGCTAGAAATGTTCCTAGATTAAGCACAGTTGTAGTCTTTCCCACACCGCCTTTTTGATTTGTGAAAGAGAGTATCATATGAGTGCAGACAAACGAAAATAAAACTTTTGATTGCAATATTATAGCAGAGACTCCTGCCTAAAGGAATCTTAAGCTGTGGTCAAAGGGGTCAGAAATGGGACTGTGGACTCTTGCCCAGAATAAGTTACCCTTGAAATTACACCGAAATCTTCAAGAGGCCAATATCTGAAAAAGACTCTTCCTTTCATTTGACTGCGCTTTACGAATCCGACAAGGTTGCTTCGTGAATCTGTGCTATTCCCGCGGTTATCTCCGAACAACACATATGTACCTTCGGGTACCTTTGTTATTTGATTCTCAGCTATAAAATTTCCATCCTCTGTCCTTCTTCCCTCCGGAAGATAAGATTCTTCGGCTCTGGTCCCGTTAACATAGATGTAGCCGTCCTTCAGAAGTATAGTATCACCTCCTACTGCGACGATTCTTTTTATGAAATCGTCTTGTGACAAGGTATGCTTAAAGATGACTACGTCTCCTTTTTTATAATCACCAAAAATTCCGCCGACTTTCGTGTTTCCTATGTACTGAACGATCTTGTTTGTAAGGAGCAGTTCGCTGTCATGGAAGTTCGGTTCCATAGATTGTCCATGTACCTCGTTTGGCATAGCTATAAATAAGTATATAACTACGCAGATTGAAAGAGCTACAACTACAGTCTGCAAAAGGTCCACTATGACATTTGATTCCTGCTCCGGAGCTGATTCTTGTAGAAAAGGATTTGTTTTGAACATTTTTTCCCTAAATTTGAATGAGTAAGTATACTAACAAGCAATTGAAACGTAAAGATTATTAATTGTGTTTATTTTGACTGGTCAGAATACCGTTTACAAGCACATCTTTTGAAATTGCTATTTCAATTTCTGTTTTGGTCTCAGTATTATAGATAAAATACTTATCAGCTACAAATTGGCTGAAATAATCTTGAGAATTAGGTGTTTGGCATTCGTTGGCTTGGCAGAGTCTTGTTTTGGCAAAAATTACTTCTTTATCAGAAAGCCATAGGATATATGCTGAATCTTCTGAAATTGTTGTCAGTTCATTCTTGCTGATGTCGAGCAGATAGGTTTTTCCCAGTCCGCTGGCATCCCAGAAAACAACAGCGCTTCCTTGTATTTTTGGGGCATACGCAGCATTTGTCGATTTTTCTATCTTTGTAGATTGCTGTGTAGTCAAGTCATATGTATACAAATAGCCTGCATCTTCATTTGAGTACTTCCTATAGATTATTCTGTCATTATCAAGCCAGGAGGGATTTGTAGCATCTTTGATTTTTGCAAGAAGATTACCCTCTAGATCAAGGATATCTATAGTGAAATCGAAGCCGCTTCGAGCCCTCGTATCGATGAGATAAATTCTCTCTTTGTCTGGTGAGAATTTAAGCTGTGTATCATCCTCGATAAATTCTGCTCTCTCACCCTCTGGCAGGGCAATAGTCTTCAAATCGACAGAAGAGGTTCCGTTGAAATAGATTATCTGAAGATTTGCCCCATCACTTGTGCAGTAGGCGTATCTATCCTGATCCCGCCAGGTCAGACTGTACAGGTAATCACTAATATCTAGTTGATTTACGGTTTTCACTTCTTTTGTTTGAATATCCAGTAAAAATATCTCACAATCCAGATTGTTTTGATCTGTAATGCATCGGGCAAAACCAATATTGTCACTGCCGATAAGTTCCAACTCGAGAAGTTCACCCTTGTCTTCTACGCTGTACTGAGTGAGTTGTGTCTGGTCAGAGCCATCGGAGTCACCTTGAAAGACGTTGTAACCATCTGTAAAATATATCTTCTGAACAGTTGCTGTGTCTACAGTTTCCTTCTCCTGTTTCTCTTCAGAGTCTTGCGGCAGAGCTTCGTCCTTAGGAACACTATTATTTCTTGTGAAATATAGGTAGGCAAAAACACCTGCCGCGGCAATCGAAACAATATTTAGAATTACCAGTATTGTTACAAAGCAGTTGATATTACTGCCTTTCTTTTTCGGCTCTATCGGCTTATTTTCATCCGGTGCTATTTCCGAAGTGGGAATTGGAGGTAGAGAACTATTTATGGCAGGCCTCGGCTGAGGACTTCCTTCTTCCTGTGTTGGAATGGTAAATTCTTGCATGGGCAGGTTATTAATATCTAGTTAAATGATTATACAGCAAAGGACGGAAAGCTACAAAAGTAATGTGCAACTATAGTTTAACGATTGTTATACGGCACCTAAATAGTATAAAATAGCTACAGAAGCTTCCTGTATTTTATTAGTTAAATTTCTTCAATGGCAAATGAAAATCAGTACAAACTAAAATCTCTTCTTGTGGGGACGAGAGGCGTGGCTGAATATCGTGCATCTATTGAAAAGTACATTTTTAAGAATGATAAAGTTCTTGAAATAGGCTGCGAGTGGGGGACGACATCCGAATTGATTTATAAGAAGTGTCCAAAGCTTATAGCAACGGACATCAGCCTGAAGTGTATCGAAAGAGCCAGAAAAATGAGGCCAACGATCAGATTTGAAGTACTTGATGTATTTGACATCAGAAAAGCATTGAGCTTCAAACAGGAGTTCAACAAGATGTATATTGACGTATCAGGGCTTTCAGGTTACAGATCGTTGCTTGATGTTATAGCTCTCACAGATATGTACGCCTCTGTTTTTCCTATGGAAGCAATTGTCGTTAAAAGTGGTGCGGTGAAGAACTTTGCTAAAAGATGCGTGGCGTGGGAAGGATAGATTCAGGATAAGCAAGCTAATCTTATTCTATTCAACGGTTTTCCTTCAACCACTCACACTACCTCATAAAACCCATAGAACTCCTCAATCGGCATTTCGGACTCCTTTACCGGATACGGAAAGCACTTTATCATATCCGAAATCGTATTTTTCTTTGAGAGGCATTTCCTGAATTTGTCAGCTAAATCGTTTCTTAACCGGCCTTTGCTGTCGATAAACTGTCCCCAGGATGATAAGAACTGCAATTCACCTCCCGCTACAATAGCAGCTTGCCCGATAAATTCCGGCGGATAAACTTTATTGTGATTCTCATGGGCAAAAAACCAGGAAGTTTCTTTTATAAATTCAACGTTTTTTTTATGCAGCTTGATGTACTTCAGCATTTCTGTCATTTCCCTCCTTCTCGCATCCAGCCTCTCCGAGCTGAAAGGTCCGAAGTTCGACTTCTCATTATTTGATATATGAATCCAAGCTCTTTTTTTCTTAGGCTCTATGCTGTATGAAAAGCAGCCGAATTCTACCTCTTTATATTTATCGATGGCCCTTTTTTGCTTACCATCTTTTTGTGTTTGTTTATAGAATTGATAAGTGTATTCGAGATCGGATTTAAAATCCCTAATGTAGTTTTGCCAGACTTTGGCTTCAATACTAAAATTAAAATCCAGGCCGAACGTCAGGTAAATATTAGTATATTTGAGAATTGCCTGAGTTATATCTTCCCTGGTTATCTCGGAGGCTTTTTGGGCAAAATCAAGCTGCAGTTTAAAAAATTCTTTTGGATACATGGCTTTATTGTATAGACTAACTTGTTTACTTTTCTTATTGTAGTAGATTTACAAAGAATTATAAACTATCTGAGACGGTTCGGGGATATCTTTTCTTAAAAATTGTGAATATCTGTACCAGGACAGAAGAATTACTAAACTTGAGGATTTGTCTTAAGAAGGAAGTTTTGCAAATTTTACATTCATATTTTCCTCGTTATTTACAGTTACATCGACAATATCTTTTATCTCTCCAGTACTTCCGATATGACCTTTCTTTGCACAAGGTCCGTACGTTCCATTAGCGTATTTAATCTTTCTTTCATTTACCTTATCGAGAATCTTAAATGGTGGAGCATGTGTTATAAGTATTGTTTTTCTTGTATCTACCTGCTCAAACAAATTGCTCAAGTCCTCCTCAATCACTTTATCACAGAAAGCTCTTTCATTCTGATTTTCCTTCTCAAATATATAACACGACCATTCATCATAACCGATGAAATTTAATATTCCTACTTTAATAAGCTTGTTGTGGGGCCTTTGAAACGGCCACTTTATGAATTTCTCATAATGTGGATTATCAGCATTCCCCAGTACTCCAAAAACAGTGATGGGATACTTTTCAATTATATTTGAAATTTCTACGACTTCACGTATAGCTTTGTTCAGAGCCTTTTGAGGAAGATCATGATTTCCGATATCGACTTTTTTCTCATCATACCCAGAAAGAACACGCTTTTCTCTGATGGCTTTGAATACCGATGGATTGGGTATATCTCCATTATAGAGGACAAAATCATACTTCCTTAATTCTAAATCAAGTGTTCTTTTTACTATTTCACTGTTTCCCAACAGGTCTCCGAGAACAAAGGATCTCACTTTCCCAGCTGGCTTAATATAATATTACTAACCTTGCATACTGCTCTATAGGTAGAATCATAAAGAGCAAATGTTTTTCTCTTGCTTTTTTTGTATTCTAGAAAGTTTGATCTGGCATCGATTATGACCTTCGCACACTTTCCCAGCTCCGAGTCTTTTTTTATGAAGAAATCAACCAGTTTGGACTTATCTTGTATTATCCCGTAGTGTTTTTTTAAATTGAGATCCTTTTCGCTTAGGAAGAGCTGAACTCCCCAAATCAGTGCATTTTTCCCGAAACTCAGTATTTCCTCTGTGAGCAGGTCGTTGTTTTTTGTGATGTTGTAGCTTAGAGGCGTGTGGACAATCATCTTCTTGAAAAGATAGCAAATGTCAAAAAATGCCCATTGTAAAATGTCCTGTTTTGTATAGTTTAGATTCATCCTTCTCAGAGGATCACTTCCAAAGACTACTTTTCTTGTAGATCTCATCGCATCCAGAACGTTGCTTGGAATACCAAATGGCGGATTTGCATCCTTCTCACTCATGAAGACTATATGCGGAGAAAGAACCAGTTCAAGCGTTTTATGTCCGATTCTTTGTCCTAATCTATAGGGGAAAGCATCTATTTTGACGGAAAAATGTTTCTTGTATTTTTCAGCTATTTTATAGAATATTCTTCCGATCTCTAAGATGTTGTCTGAACGGGCATTTGTCTTTAGAAAAATGAAGATATTGATATTTGGCCTTGCCAAAGAGATTCTCTTTATGCCATAGCTTCCTACTATTGTAATACTCTCGATGGATAAACGCAGCTTACTTTCAAGTTCATTTATTAGCTCGGATAAAAGGCTGTCTATAGATCTTTGTATTTTTCCTTTGTCAGTCTCCATTTGGTATAATTTACCTGATAACTTTAAGTATGTTCAAGAGAAAGTTATCCCTGATTTAATAATAGATTTTTTGAACCTTACTCACATGAAATCCGGACTTCTTAAGGTTTCAGAAGCTGCCAAGCTCTTAAATGTTCACCCTGCTACACTACGCAGATGGGAAAAGGAGAAGAGAATAGTGCCCATCAGGGATAAAAATTCTGCTTACAGATACTACTCTTTGGAACTGATTCAGGAATTCTTGATGAGAGGTGAAAAAGCGAAGATAGATGTCCGCTGGGGCTATGATCCTAAAAAAGCTCGAATAGAGGAGCTTATGAAAGCACAAAGATCATTGGACGTGATTGTGAGCCATGATGTGACTACTCCGGATCCGGCTGATCACAAAGAAATTCTCAAGACAGGGAAATCTGCTATAGAAAGGGGGCTGAAAGTTCGAATCATCCGCAACCTGGACTATCCACGGATGAAGGAAATGGCGGAAGATATGAGAAAAGTTGGATACGAAACGAGAAATGGGAGTGTTTTTGGTGTGACTATAAGCATTCAGGATTCTAAGGTTGTCCGAATTGAGATCCCGAGCGACAGCCCGGATACTCGATTTGATATGATAATTAATGATTCGAAAGTAGCCCGGTCATTTTCTTTGCTTTTTGAGGGCTTGTGGAAAGGATGACTTACTGAGTTCTTCACTTTTGCTAGTCTCAGGCACTTCGTGCTGCCTGCGATGAGTGCAGGCGAATCGAGCTTGTCGAATCAATGAGCGTTTGGCCTGCCCGCCTATGGAGGGGAAGAAGTTGGAACTATAATTTTATGCATCTAATAGTTTCATTGTTAAGTGGCTACTCTTCTTTTTACAAAAAAACATGCTAAATATGTAGTTATTGGAACTGCAAGAATAAGACCAATACTTCCCACTAGAGTTCTAACTATCTCTGTAGTTATGAATTCAAAATTAATTAGTTCACTAAATGGTCGAGGATTATTAATAAAAAGAAGCAAAAATGGAAGTGAAGCCCCTGTATATACAAGTACTAAAGTATTTATCATTGATGCGATGTGATCCTTTCCAATTTGTATAGAACGTTTAAATAGAGCTGAAAAGGATAAGTTGTTTTTTATATCATGAAGCTGATAAACAATCGCTGTCTGTGATACTGTTATATCATCCATAACACCAAGAGTTCCGATAATAATTCCGGCAAGTAAAAGTCCTTTTAAATTATATTGATCACCTTCTAAAATTTGCAGAAACATTGCATCTTCCGATGAAGTCCCTGTTAGGTGTGTCATATTCACAAAAATACTTGAGAGAATTCCTGTAATTACTAAAGCAATAAATGTACCGAATACTGATACGGTTGTTTTCTTTTCAAATCCATGTGACAGATAGAACGTAACTGGGACAATTATAATTGAAGCAAGAATAGCTATTAGTACAGGATCTTTCCCCATTTGTATCTGTGGAAGAACAAAAGTAAAAAGGATAATAAATGAAATAGCCATAGAAATGAGGGAAAAGAGCCCTTTCTTGGACCCAACTATAAGTGAGATGATAATAAAAAATATAAAAAGAGTTACTATTCCGGGGGTTCTTATATAATCAGTAATATAAAATATATCAGTTCCGTCAGTTCCCTTACTAAATGAGATCATTACATTATCTCCTTTATGGTACGAAACCACTTGTGCCGTTGGAGATGCACCATTTTCTACAATGATTTCCTCATCTCTTAAACTACCTTTTGTAACTAGTATTTTTAGTTTTTGGTATTTCTGGCTTTGTCCTTGAAACTCAAGAACTTTTTCTTCTAAAACTTCGATTATTGTTCCCTGTATATATTCGGTTTCGGGTAATTGAATTTCAGTTTGCTCACTGTCAGTATCATCCTGTGCAAAACAAGTTTGTACAGGTATTGCACAAAACCGCGCTAATACAAACAAAAAAGACAGAAATACGGTTAGTTTTAGATACTTCATATAAATCAGATATGTTAATTATTAACTAACTCGGTTATTCCCGATTTAATTTCGGGCACTTGTCGTTTTAGGACAAATGTTTCATTAATAGCGACCATTATGCAAGCTTAGCCTTAGTCCCTATTTGCACGCAACTGGTCGTCCAATAATGATATCTTTATGATGTTTGGTGCCGGAGCATGATTTCCATCTGAAGAATTCTATATCTTTATTTAACCATAGTGTTCCTGTGCCCAAACCAGAATGAGTATAATACTTATCGCCATTATCCTTAGTGTGCTCATAAAACCACGAATTATAGTCTAATCTAAAGTTGTTGTTAGGTGCATCTCCTGCACGAGTGTCATGATAATGTGGAGATGCAGTAGAGTCAGCTACTCTAACGTAGTATTGATTTGAGTCTTTACAGCTTGAGAGTTTTGGGTGTGAATGGATAACCATTACGTGTCCAGAATCGCTTGTTAGTTTATATACTTTGTCTCCGTTAGGACATGTCTTCTTGTCGTTACTTATGTTCTCTGTACTTTTGTAAACAAGAATATCTCCTGGCTGAGCATCTGCTACATTTTCTATTTTTTGCCAACATATGGCTGTATCTGCGTCCACAGGTGCACCATCGAAATAGTCATAATAATCTGCAGCTAAAGGATGTGTGCAGCTATAGTTTTGTGGAATTATATTATAATGGCCAACAAATTCTTCTTGTAACAAGTGTCCTACAAACCCAGAACAATCTGTCAGGGATACTCCTTCGCCGTCGTTACGGATGTAATCTTTGTGTGTATAACCTGTATGTTTGAGCTTGCCTAAAATATCGTCTGTTTTTGTTTTTAACTGTTGGTTCATGGTTTGATTGTCTGTACCAAGCACTGGTGTTGAGTAGTCCGGTGCAGGTTCCTCTTCTGGACAGTTACCACTGTATAGCTCTTCAAGTCCACACTCATAACTATTGTCTATGGCATCAGATCCTTCGGTAATAATATGACTATGAAGTAAACATGTTTGGTGTGAATTATTATATTTATCTAACTTTGTCAATACCGTCCCTCCTATGGTTTCACAATATTCTAGCGCGGGGCTAGTTGTTTTTTCTGTTTTATTAACGAATAATAATCCTACTAGTCCTAGAACAGCTATAAGCACAAATATAATTACAAAAGAGAAGATAGGGGGCTTTTTCATAGTAGAAGTATCTAAAACAAAATACTTGCAATAGACAAGGTGTACTGTTCTATCATAAAAATTGTGTAGTTGTCATGCTAGCAAATATCTATAGTAACCGCAAAACAAAAATATATACGAACCCACCTGCCTTGTCGAATCCTGCTGAGGGAGAAGATAGGAAGCTTTATGAGCGGAGGCGAGAAAGACATCTCGAGGATACTCCCATATGCAAGATATCTAGTCAATTAAAAAGTTCTAAATCTATTATCTACAGAAGAATTATGGTTAAACGCTTACGTAATGAACAGGAGATTAAGGAAGTCAAAGAAGTTTAGAAGCTTGAATGGATCTTGTTCTTTAGCTCACACTGCTAATGGTGAAGCACCCAGTATTTCTCTTTTATAAGGAGTTTCTTAGTTTTTTTTCAACTGACTGTTTTGGGACTGTGCATTCATAATTATAAGTACTATTTAAGTATTTTTTCTGGCGGAGAAGGAGGCCTGCCTGTCGGCTGACAAGGATTCTCTGCGATAAACTCAGAACAGGTGAACCACGGGATGTATAGGACCATGCCACGTGCAAACAGGTAAGCAAGGCTTGAACTTTTCTATATTATGAATTCACGGGTTGAAACCAGGTTACCAACGATTTCCTTAAATGTAAAACTACCCAATAAGTACCTAAGACTCCTGATTTCCCGAAGATTAACTAATTTGAGTACAGAATATCATGAGTAAGCACTCGGAACATACGCCATTTCCTTTAACATCTTTCTTGCTACAAACAAAGGTATTCCAATAAACAAAATTGCTCCCAAAAGAATATTCTGACCTGTTTCAGGAAGGTCCTCAAGGTAATAACCAAACCCCCCGGTATCAGTTACACCTGTTATTTCCCAGTATCTGATGGCCTTATCTTCAATAATCGATACTCTGCTTTCCCCAACGTTAAGATAATATACTCCTTCACAATCAGATCCGACCTCATTTAAATTATGTGCTCCCGGACATATCCCAACTGAGTTGTGACCCTCTGTATAGGGAACATACAGTGTAAATGTGTTCGAAGTACCTGATGCCAATGTGAGATTATGTACATAGGACTTGAAATCAGAAATATTCGACTCCGCACTTACAGAACTCCAATCGTGATCAGAATACATATCTGTATCCACTCTTGCGACAAGTATTCCTTTTGTTGTCGATAGGGTAAGTATTTGTACTCCTAATGCTCCGTTATCTTCTCCAACCTCTATATTTTCATTATTAAGAGAAACATCAAGAGATAAATTCAGACTTGCTATCTGATACATGTCCAGATATCGCCATATCGCCATATCATAATTTCCAAATGTATTCACACTAAGTCCCGAAACAACATATTTAGCATCTGTCTGGATCTGGAGAGAGTTAGCTCCATCATGGTTGTTCCCGCCTGCCGCGCCATTGTGCGTTACATACCCGGTTGAGTTAAAGGTTGTATCAAGGGTACCATTCGTGTTGTACCGCCATATCGCCATATCGTGATTTCCTGCAGCATTTACACTATAACCTGTAACAACATATTTACCATCTGCCTGGATCTGGAGAGAGAGACCTCCATCATAGCTGTTGCCACCTGCCGCGCCATTGTGCGTTATATACCCGGTTGAGTTGAAGGTTGTATCGAGCGTACCATTCGGATTGTACCTCCATATAGCCATGTCGGGATTTCCTATCGCACAAGAACTATCCCCTGCAACAACATATTTACCATCTGCCTGAACTTGGAGAGAGTCTCCGGAATCATGACCATTGAATCCTGCTGCGCTGCTGTGTACTACATATCCGACTGAGTTAAACGTTGTATCTGGTTTCAGTATTGCAGCAAAAGCTGGATTTGTTATACTTGTTGCATAAACCACTAAACCCATCATGGCTACAGACACGTAAAGAAGCTTTCTTTTCACGATTATTATTGTTTGAAGTAAACTGAAACCTACGATCTTTTAGTCTGGTATTAAGCTGAGCGATAAAAAATATTGCCAATTTCTATGTCACTACAGTACACATAGGTTACATAAAAATTTTTTGGATGTAAAGTACTTTTCGTAGATAGAATTCGAACTGGTGAATAGGCTTTATTTACTAGATTCATTGGTACTGTCTGTACAAAATTCAAGAAACTATTATGTTTCGACTGGAACACTTTTTATTGGAATAACTAGGATTTCGGAGTATTTTAGCAAGTCGTACTAACTGGCGAAGAGAGAGGGCAAATATTGGAACTTTTCTTATCCTTAGTCAGACGTAGTCTCTTGCCTTTGCGTAGCTTCAGTGAAGCAAGGTGGCGAGGCTGGCCTCCACCTTTGATTTTTCGAAATGTGATTCTTGGCGGTGTCTGTTTGAAAATATCCGAACCGAATTTGCGAACGAATGGCTCGGCGGGCGGAATTTCCCCCAAACCCCCTTTCCGCCCGCCTCGCCTTGAAGCGGAAGCGAAAAGAACGATTTCAAGTTTTTCGTGGGCGTTAGCCCGCAAGTAAAATTCTAACAATTTTACTCTTTGGCGACAAATTCTTTCAAACTTTCTTTATAAATTTCAAAAACTTTTGGAACACTTTCAATGTTAACCCATTCATTTGGGGCATGATCATTGTCGTTCTCGCAACCGAAACTATTTATAATTGGTATGCCCAGTTCAGTAATAACGCTTCCAACACTTCCCGCCCCGCTTGTAACTATCGGAATTTTTGTTTTCAGTTTATCTTGTGCAATTTTCTGAAGTAATTTTACAAACTTATCGTTAGGATTGGTTAAAAATGGAAGTTCATATCGTAAAAATTCTATTTCGTACTTAATGTTGGGATTCTTATCTTTTAATTCTTTCAATGAATTGTCTATTTTATCCATAATCTCTTGCTTATTTTGTGATGGCAAAAATCTTATATCAATGCTTATCTCGCATTCGTCGGGAACAATATTTATTGAGACACCACCCTTTATAAGAGAAACATTAAAGTTAGATCCATACTCAAAAAACGGTTCTTTTTTGCCTTCAAGGTCTAGTCTCCTTAATGTTGTAATAATCTCTGTCATTTGGTGAATAGCATTATTACCTCTCTTACTTCTACTTCCTGTGTGGGCAGATTCTCCTTTCGTTATAATTTTTAATCTCAACCACCCTCTCATTCCAATAGAAATTTCATTTATGCCCTGATACCCCAAAATGCAAATATCTGCCTTTGGTTTCTTGATTTTTACAATATCTCTTATGCCTGAATATTCGCCACTCTGTTCATTGGCGTCGAAACCAAGAAAAATTGAACTTTTGAATTTTTTATCTTCTGCTAACTCCTTCGCGAGATAACAAAAAATCGCAATCGCTATTTTAGAATCATTTGCGCCCCGACCAAACATTTTATTCCCGACGATTTTTCCCTCAAATGGAGGGAATTCCCATTTTGAAATATCGCCGGCTGGCACGGTATCTAAACAACTTTCAAGCCAAATTGTTTTGTTAGAATTTTCTTTTTTAATAAGACAAATAACAGACGGGTGATTTTCTTCACCGATTATTTCTGGTTCAAAACCAAAACTGGCCAGCTTGTCAAAAACTACTTTTGCGATTGCGTTTTCTGAATCGATTCCGTTTTGAGAAGGAATTGCAATCAGCTTTTTTGTAAATTCAATTATTTTTTTATAAATTTCATTCATAGCTATTTCATTAAATCATCAATTGAAACGCCTAATCCTTTAGCGATTTTTGCCATAGTTTCAATTGTGGGATTCGGCGTTGTGCCCGATTCAATTTTAATAATGACATTGTAGGCAATATCAGCGAGCCAAACGCTTCTTTTACCAACTGGCGGGACATGCGGGTCTGGAACCCCATGACCACTAAATCATTATACACAAAATGAGACATTTGAGACACTTAAAAAAGGAGTATCATTTCCGACCAGCAATATAAGAGTGTGTGTTGACACACTGACACATTTGTGGTAAAAATTGATATGGATAAAAAAACACAAGTTAAATTTCTTTCTAAAGAAAAAAAGGACGGGTACTACATTCTATCAATATCTGTATCTATGAATGACAAAAGAAAGAAATATAAAATTTATGCATTTGATAATGACATTCTATATGAAATTAAAAAGCTCTCCGATGAAAATCTCACCAAGTTTGCAATTATTCAGATGAAGAAATGGTTGAAAGACTCAAATAACAATCTTCCCAAAGATAGGTACAGAATTTTAATAAATTATGGAGTGGTTACTACTAACAATATCCAAAGTTTTTTGACGATTCAGAAAGAAAACTCGGATCTTGTTAGGACAAATATTACTATTTCGGCCCCATTATTTGAATGGGCTAAAGCTAAAGCTAAGAAGGAGTCAACAAGTCTTAGCGATCTAGTTTCTCGTGGACTAATTACACTAAAAGATTCAGAAAAGGAGATAGATGCTTGGATTAAAGAACAGGGTTCGTATGTCAGGAAGAAGTTAGCTGGCTATGGATCCTTTGAAGTTTTTCATTACATGCCAAATAATTATAAGGACTATAAAACCGAAACGCTCAAGGATGCATTAAAGAATGCCGAATTGGATAGGACTGGGTGGCCAATAGGTGCTTATTTAAGTAGAGAAAATTTAAAGCCTCGTCCTCAATCAGATGGAGGGATAAAGGCTGAATATACAGGATCATTCTTTTTGAGATTCGACTATTGGTATGCTAAGACTAAAGGAGAGTTCTACTTTTCTCGTAATTTAGACTCAGATAGCAAAGAGTCAAAGGTTAAACCGAATTCATTACTCTATTTTGATACACTTGTCTGGAGAGTGGCTGAAGCGATTGAACACTGTATCAGTTACTACCGGAGCCTTAATGTAAATGAACAAGAACAAATTAAAATAAAGTTAACATTATACGGATTAAGAAACAGAGTGTTGAGTGCTTGGAATCCTTCAAGGGCCTCCACTCTATTTAAATATGTTTGTGATACAGAGAAGTCTTCCTGGGAAACAGAAATATCACTTGAGAATTTAATTAAAACCTTGGATGAAGTAATTTATGATGCTGTTAAGAAGCTTGTCTTAATGTTCGATTTTTTTGTGCCAAGTGAAGAGGTTATTACTGACATATTAAACCGGGAGTACAGAAAATCAAGAACATAATATTAGAAATTTATCTCATGAAAAAACTTGAATATTCAAAAGAAAATTTACGATTACTTGCTTTCATTATTTCAAAGGCAACTTCTGGGAGCCAATTCACTAAGCTACTTAAGGATTCTGGTTGGACACCCGAATGTACTGCATCTGAAGAGTGGCAGCTTGCCAAGAAATCCAAGGAAGAATACCTCTTTGATGAATTTGTTAAAATTGGAGAACAAGGAAGATTTGACATTCTGGATTATGTTACTGAGAAGACAATTAAGAAAGACGCCATATATTTTAAGATATCAGAAAAAGAGTACAAGTTTCCACGCCAACCTTTTGCGAATTTAAAGAAAAAATTGCATATAGTGAAAGCTCCGAGAAGAACAACTAATATTCCAATGTTTAATGAAAGAAAATTTCATAAATCTGTTGTATTTTCAGCCAAGAAATTGTTCGGGGACGGACATTACTCACAATCAATATTTGAGGCCTGCAAATCTCTAAACAAAAGGGTACAGAAATTGTCTGGTCTAGAGAAAGATGGAAAAAGTCTGATGGGAAAGGTATTTAATTTATCCAATCCGAAGATAAAGTTAAATAAATTAAGGAATCTGTCTGATAAGGATGAACAAGAGGGTTTTATGCATATATTTATGGGGGTAATGCAAGGAATTAGAAACCCCAAAGGGCATGAACTTATCAACTTAAGGGATAAACATAAAGCATTGGAATACCTTTCGGTGCTCAGTCTACTCTTTCGTAGGCTAGATAATACCTGTAAGTAATTGTCACAACCAAACTACCTTCCCATCCTTATCAACAACGTGCCACCTCTGTTTTCTTTTCCCTTTTCTGGGATGGGTTTTGAAGAAACTTACATTATCCTCAGCCATAAATATGGTTTCGTATATTTTGCTCTCATCATCTTTTAGCTCCCGCCCTACAAGCTCACCATTTCTAACAAATTTCCTTACAGTCGCAGGATGCAAGTCGAACTCATCTCTTAGATGCCAGCTCTTAAACCATATTTTATCATTTTTCAGTATCTCTGCAGGGACAACTCCTTTCTTTATATTCCTATGACAGTCTTTACAGGTAAGACCGTCCGGTGTCCACCAGGTTTGACTCGGAGGCATAGTATTACGACATACTTTGCAGGAATAGTAACTGCCTGGATCAGTATCATCCCCATCCAGAAAGAATCCATCCGGTTCATCTTTCAACCGTTTTAATCGAATTCTTCTAGTCCCTTCGTATTCGGCACTCATTCGAGCCAATTGAACGACATTTGTGCTGCTGTATTTATTTAGCTTTTCGGGATCAAGTTTTACCTTCTTTTTCTGCTTTTCTTTTCCCAAAAGGTTCAGGATGTCTTCTTCTCTTTCATATCCTTTGAGTGTTCCTGTAAGATAACCAAGTCTATAATATATCATGGGATAACAAACTTGCTGAGAATAGGAGATTTTTCTCTTGTTGATTTGAAAAGTTTAGATGTTGTTGGAGGGTGTGAAATTAAAACTAAAAAAAAGAACTCAACTCAAATAGACATCACAGCGTCCTTTGTAACAAAAAAGAAGCCTATAAAGTTTAAAGTTAACGCTCCCCCAACTAAAAAATCTGTAACAGAGAACATACTCGATGGAAAAATCAAGGATAAGATAAAAAGACAAACTCAGATGATAGCAAAGGCAATAGAGTCAAAAAAAAGTGCTCTTGAACGGAAACGAATCGATGTAAATAAAAATAATGATAAGTTTGAGGAATTTTATAATTCGAATAAAGAGTTTTTTACTATTGATGAGGATCTTATTATAGCAAAGTATAAATACATTAAAAGTTTTTCTGAACGGCTTCATTTTACTAAAGCCACAGAATTTCACATTAACAAAGATAGATTAAAAGAGGAGATAAAAACAAAACTTGTCAACTTAAATTCCAAACATAATTCCCTTTGGTTAGGAAGTCTTTTGTATCAAGATAATAACCAACCAATGGAAATCCCCGGCTTTTATAGCCTCTTTTGGGAACCAATAGACATAAAACTTTTGAAGGATATTTATTTTTCAAACAATATTTACATAACTATTTTCAATCCCTCATATCTTATTGAGAGACTCGAGAAATTGGGTGTTGAAATATCCGTTGATAAACAAAAGTTAAAGGGAGCTATAAAAATAGGGAAGAAAACTATATCACTTGAAAGTTTGAATTATTATGTAATCTTACACATCCATTTTTTCTACAATTTAGAAAGTATCATCGATATGATCAGTATGCAGATTGACACAGTAAAGAATATGAAGCTAAAGAAGCCTACAAGAGTGAATTTTGAGATCATTAACGCTGAGCTATTCAAGTAAACTAATATTTACATTTAAATGCACTTTTCTCTCCAATTCTGTTTTTTTTCTTACTTATAATCCGGATTCTTCGTCAACTCAATCTCACTTATCTGCTTAATCACGTCTTCATATATCCTAAACAATTCGCCCAAATCTTTGTCTGAAACTTGAGAGATCTTGGTTCTATTACTATCATCAACAGAAATGGAGGTTCTTCCTTTTACTCTCTTCATGACTTCCAGAGCTATTTTTACAGTCTCATTGTACTTACTCCAATACCAACTGACTAACTCAATTTCTCCGTTTGTTTTTGCATGAAATAGTGAAACCTCCTCATCATTTGCTCCTTCAACGTGGTGCAAATGATCCTGTTACAGATCCAGTTCCAAATACTATATTTAGATTATGGTTCTCTCCAAATTCGTAAAACTTTTTAAGCTTAGATACATCCTCTGCTGAAAGAGAGTTATTTGCCTCCTGAAAGAACATCTCTTTTGTCCAAACCTTTCTCCCAGATTGCTTTGTTGAAGCAACTTCTTTCTTTACCTCATTTCCGAATAGTGATGGAATGATTATCTCGTATTCTTCAACCTTATAATATTCAAGCTCTACTGCATAAACATCAAACTGACTGTTGGAGTTAAGAAATAATATAAGATCCTTTAACCTCTCATCTAGTTGATCCATAACTATAAGGAATTTGAAGGTAGCCTTATTTAGACTATCGTTTATAGCCTCCATTGTGTTACTTATTTCATCCTCTCCTAAATCAAAAAAGCTAATTAACTTCTCTTCCAAAGAAATATCAAAGGTGGATCTTACCTTTTCATCTACTACACTAGCGAATTGTGTGAAATCTCCGCCGTGTTTCCAAAGGGAAGCTCCATAGTCGAGAACTTGAGCCAGAACCTTTCTCTTATCAGAATTTCGATATAACTTAGTTTCAATTATGTAAATGTTTCCATCTTTATCAAAGCCAAGTGCATCAATTGGTCCACTATTAGTCGGGAATTCTCTTGCTGCAACAAACACTTTAGTGTTTTCATTCAATTCATCTACAGGAATCACCTCTGGATGCTTTTTGATATATGCTTGCAAAACATCTTCATTTCTAAATCTAGTCTCTTCAATCTTTTTAGCCTTCCCTCCCTTTCTTGATACTATTATCGCCATAGAAGTTTGTTTAAAAAAATAACGTTATGAGAGGTAGAAACAAAAATGGTCTCCCGCTCACTAATTTAAAGGCCCTTATACATTTCTATTTTATCAGTTCTGGCAAATTTTAGTGAGTATTTAAGATAAAATATATAGAAAGGAAATTAGGAAGCCATGGGAACATGTCTTGTCGCAACACAAGGGTTTTGGCGGAGAGAGGGAAGAAGGAAGTTAAAACTTTTATTTCCATTAATTAAGCCACGTAATGATTGAAGTGTGTTTTGCATCTCAAAGAATTTGAATTGTGTTTTAATTGTAGATAAAGTAGTATATTTAAAGTGTTGATGAGAGAGTTAACTATGGTTCTTTATAATCTTCACTAGACCGTTCAAAAACATAGATTATTTTTTTGTGAAGCTACATATGGAAAATCAGGTTGATATTGGAGATCAAAACATCAAGCAAGTCGGAAAAAGTTATGTCAGCCAACCCATACAAACCCCAGCTCCAGAAAAAGCAAGAGAAAGTTACCCTTTGATTTTGACTATCATTTTCGGAGTTCCGATCTTATCTAATATTTTACTCCAAACTGTCGGATACCCTTTAGGTTACAGATTAGCCTCAGTTTTGGTTAGCGATACTAGCAATGCAGAATTAGATGGTTTCACCACCCTATTGGTTACCAATATAATGCTTGTTGTCTTTTTTGGGGTAATTTGTGGACTACTGATTTATTTTCTTACAAAGAGGATAAAATTTATCTTTGTTGGGTTGGGAATTTTCATATTAATTTTCGCTGTCTATAGAATAATTATAAAAATTAGTAATGAAATATATTTGACTAATGAAGTGAATACTGCCCTTGAAGGTGTTGACGAGGTGGTAGGTAAAGAGAAATTAATCTTCACCTATGTTGATAGTGTTCCAGTTTATGATAATAAGAATATACTGGAAGAGATGGAAATTACTTTTAAGGTAGTTGCACCTAAATCTGGAGATTATTTGATTGATTCATATCTTGCAACTCCTTACGATTTGTATGGGCCAAAAGACCAAGAAGTTTCCCAGGCTGACACTTTTAGTAAAACAACGGTTAGTCTTACAGAAGGAGTGCCTTTCGATCTGATAATTTCACTTAAGATGGAATCATTCGTTGATGTTAACTATGAAGGGAATCTAAATTTAAGTTTTCGAGTTTGGCGAACTAATATTCAAGTAGAAGATGTTGCATGGCACAATGAACCAATTTCCAGTTGGCCGGTTGATATCATTGACTCTGGAAATTCTCCCAATTACAAAGTTTCAAATGATAGTGGACAAGAGGAACCTATTTATTCTGTAGGACCTTTTTATATTTCTCGCCCATAGGGCG
>JAHIVN010000122.1 GCA_018816645.1 Patescibacteria group bacterium
ATTATTTTTTTCATCAAAAAATTTCAGCTAATATAAAGTACAGTGATTTTATTATTATTAAACATCAGAGTCAATCAGCCAGGATTTCAAGGGGCGTTCATGAGTAATTGGTCATAGCCTTGGGGAAAGAATTTATCTTTTGGGGTTTTAATATTGTCTAGGTACTCTTGAAGTATTATCCTTGCGGCTTCACTATCTAGATTTCTTTTCTTTCGCTTTGTTCCTGCAGCTAGGTTTTGTTGGGCACTTTTCGTTGAATAATATTCATTCCAGAAGTCAATTTCAGCTCCATTTGTAGTTTTCAGCGCATCTGCAAAATATCTGATTTGTATCGATTTTTGAGTCTCTTCTCGCTTGGGCCCAAGAGGAAGACCTAGGACTACTCTTGCAATTTTCTGATTTTTGATTATTCTTTGTATCTTTGAAACAGCATCCGCGAGAGAATTCACTTTGAGTGTAGGTATAGGACTTGCCAAGAATCCCGTGTCGTCAGAGATTGCAAGTCCGATTCTTTTGTCGCCGTAATCAATTCCCATTGTTTTCATGGCTTTCATTATACAAGATTGAAGAGAAGGATGTAAATGTATTTTGTAGGCCTGGTACATGTTACGAATTACCTTGGATATTATGTTCTGGTTAAGGTTATGAAGTCCGTATCGGTTACGGCAAGGGCAAGTATTATTTGTAGTACAACCATGACCCAACTACGAAACCGGCTTCTTAACCATAGCCTGTTTTGCTGGTATTCTAATTTTCAATCAGGTCTTTTAAATGTCAATGCCTGGCTGTTATTGTTTTTGAATTATTATTGATATATAATCTTTATCAAGTTAAATTTTTAGTAAAACTTAGGAAGCGATAGTAAGGGTTAAATATTGTGGTTAAGTAAGGGAATTTGACAAGAGTTTTTTTACTTAATCCCAATATTATAACCCCGCCAGAGCTTCGCAAGTAATTTCTTATGGTAGAAAACAAAAATAAAACTATAGTCAAAACAGTCGATTTTGACAATAGTAAGCTGTCTTTTGAAGTTGGCGAGTTGGCTCCGAGAGCCAATGCAGCAATCCTTGCATCTATGGGGGAAACTGTTGTTCTGGCTACGGTTGCTGTATCAAAAGAGGATACCGACAGGGATTATTTTCCATTAAGTGTTGAGTACATAGAGAAATTCTATGCAGGAGGGATAATTTCGGGATCACGTTTTGTCAAGAGAGAAAGATTTCCTTCTGAAGATGCTGTTTTGACTGCTAGAATGATAGACAGATCCTTCAGGCCGCTTTTTCCGGATAATTTCCGTAAGGAAGTTCAGGTTGTAGTAACCGTCTTATCTTTTGATGAAAAGAATGACCCAGCGACATTGGGAATTAATGCTGCATCAGCAGCACTATGCATCAGTGGAGTGCCTTTCGATGGTCCGGTTGCAGGAGTAAGAGTAGGTCTGATAGATGGAGAATTTGTCATAAATCCTGGGGGTGAGCAACTCGAAAGAAGTGATCTGAATATGGTTTTCTCTGGGTATGAAGACAGAATTGTAATGGTTGATAGTGACTCAAAGGAAGTTGCAGACGAAAAAATTGCAGATGCATTTGATTTCGGGGCTAAATTCTTCGAGACTCTCATTAACTTTCAGAAAGAACTGGTCGACGAACTGAAGCCTAAGGTAATGGAAGTTGTTGAAGCAGAAGTAAAGGTTGAATTGAAGGAGATGATCGAGAAGAAGTACAGCGATCAAATTAACACTATTATATATGATCTGAAGGGAAATATACCCGGAGAAGAAAGAAGTGTTGCCTTTGCAAAGATTGTTGATGAGATTATGGGAGGGGAAGACATAGAGTACTCAAAGAGTGAAGTTGCAGGTATGCTCGAAAAGATTGTGAAGGGAAGGGTGAGAAAAGGGATTCTGGAGGATCATAGAAGGCCAAGTGAAAGGAAGCTCGATGAGGTCAGAGAAATTACTGGGAAAGTAGGGTTACTCCCAAGAACCCATGGAAGTGCCTTATTCTCTCGAGGAATTACGCAGTCTCTTTCTATTGTGACTATTGGTTCAACTAGACTTGAGCAAATAGTTGAGAGCCTTGAGGGCGAAGAAACAAAAAAATATATGCATCATTATAATGGCCAGAGTTTTTCTCTTGGTGAAGCTGGAAGATATAATTATTATCCGGGCAGGAGGGAAGTTGGACATGGAGCATTGGCCGAGAAAGCATTACTTCCGGTGATACCTTCGGAGGAGGAATTTCCATACACTATCAGAGTAGTTTCAGAAATATTGTCTCAACAGGGGTCAAGTTCTATGGCAGCAACCTGTGGCTCGACCTTGGCACTTATGGATGCCGGAGTTCCTATCAAAAAACCTATTGCGGGTATTGCGATTGGACTTGTTACCTCAGAAGATCTGTCAAAGCATGTTTTAGTAACAGATATGCAGGACTTCGAGGATTTTTACGGGGATATGGACTTCAAAGTGACTGGGAGCAAAGATGGCGTTACTGCAATTCAAATGGATAACAAGCTAAAGGGAGTGCCGATAAGTATTCTCAAAGAAGCACTTTCTAGTGCAAAGGCAGGTATAGAGCACGTTTTAGAGGTTATGCAGGGGATTATTGACTCGCCAAGGAAAGAATTATCTCAATATGCACCAAAGATCACTACTTTGAAGATAAGCATAGATAAGATAGGAGATCTCATAGGTCCCGGAGGAAAGGTTATCAAGGAAATAACAGAAAAAACTGGAGCCGAGATTGATATCAAGCCAGATGGACAGGTCCATGTGGCTACTATCTCAACTGAGGCAAAAGAAAAAGCATTGGAAATGATAAATAGTGTTGTTGAAGAAGCTGAGGTTGGAAAGGTATATGAAGGCAAGGTAGCAAGGATAGAATCCTATGGTGCTTTCGTCGATGTTTCGCCAGCAATATCTGGACTGGTTCACATAAGCGAGATGGCAGATAAATTTGTGTCCGATGCGTCATCCATAGTCAAACTTGGAGAAACTGTAAAGGTAAAGGTAATAGGGATTGATGATCAAGGAAGGATAAACTTCTCAATGAAGAGAGCATCCGAGCCGGAGCAGAAAGAATCGGAGTAAGGTTACTTACAAAAATATACACTTTATCTTGGTAAAATAGCAGCAAGGGATGTTAGACTATCTTTTTTCCAACGGGAAAAAGTTTTTCACAAAGGAACAGCCGACCATATTGTCAGCGTCTGCGATCATGATGGTGCTTATTTTGATTAGCAAAATCGTTGGATTGCTTACGAAGACAATCATGGTTTCCCAGCTTGGAGCTGAGAAATATGGAATATTTGTTGCAGCAAATACTATTCCCGAAACACTCTCCATGCTTTTCATCTTTGGAAGTATTACTTCAGTAATTATCCCTGTTCTGGTTGAGGAAATTGAAGAGAAAGATCTGAAGTCCTTCTCTAGGCTATTTAGCTCTATCATAAATGTAGGGCTTCTTGCTTTTGTTGCTATTTCTGTCTTTGTCCTCCTGCTTGCGGATGATATCACGCCTTTTGTAATTGAGAAAATAGCAAAACCAGTAGACCCCTTTACTCAGGAACAGATTGGTATGATCAGCGATATGATGAAATGGCTTCTTCTTCCGCAAGTGATCTTGGGAATAAGCAGTTTTCTTTCAAGTGCACTGAACGCATATAAAAGGTTTGTAATTCCTCAATTGGCTCCTTTGTTTTATAATCTAGGTATATTATTTGGTGCAGCTGTTATTATCCCGCTTCTTGGTCAAAGCGCCTGGGGTATCACCTGGGGAGTGTTGTTGGGCTCCGTACTGCATCTTCTTATCCAGCTGCCTCTGGGCAGTCACTTGAAGATAAAGTATAAGTTTACAATTGATCTGGCAAGCAAGAGGCTGCGTGAGGCATTTACCATCAGTTTCCCTAGGATTTTTTCCCTTGCAGCGGATCAAATCGCTTTGGCCATTGACAGAGTGCTTGCGATAGGTCTAGGGGCTACTCCTCTGGGTGCATATCAGCTTGCAGTCAGTCTTGTTTCTATGCCATTTTCCCTTTTTTCGCATACCTTTTCAGTTGCAGCACTACCATTTCTTTCAGGGATGTATGCAAAGAAGGATATCAAGGGCTTTGTTACTATGTTCTCAAAGGTTTTTAATCAGATCTTATTTCTCACTGTTCCTGTTACGATGATTTTTCTTGTGCTCAGATTGCCGTTGGTTCGTCTTTTATATGGTCTTATGGGGAATGAATTTTCCTGGGAAAACACACTTATGGTTGCATGGGTAGTGTTTTTCTTCTCACTAGGACTTATACCGGAAGTAATGCTCGTTTTCTTGAACAGGGTGTTTTTTGCAATGCATGATACTGTGCGACCACTTTTAGTTGGAATCTTTACAGTAGTTGGTGGAATCGTTACAGGACTTCTCTTCACTAACTATTTCAGCCACTTTGATGATTTTTCACTAAGAATTATATACTGGAACCCAGAATTTTTTAAGTCAAAAGTTGACGGCATTTCAGCAATCGGTGGACTTGCTCTTAGTTCAAGCATCATTTATTCAACTTCTTTTGGATTGCTCATGATATTACTGAGAAAGAAAATTGGTAGTCTTGGTGGACTTAGATTTTGGGGAGCAATAATTAAAAAAATAATGTTTGGGCTTGTAATGGCAGTTTTCATGTATGTTTTGTTTAAGATGTGGGATGAAGTTCTAGATACTGCAAGGACAATCAACGTACTTATACTTACCTCCTCCACGATGGTTTCGGGTTCCTGTCTCTATCTTTGGCTAGCGTACATATTTAAAGATCCTGAAGTTGGTATGATAACCAAACTTATATCGGTGGTAAGGAGAAATTTTTCTAAATAAATTTCTTGAAACCTTCGGATTAGGATATCTGTGTGAGATCCCTAGACAGGCTGTTGTCTATGTACTATGATTCCAGGTATACCGATTCAAAAACAAAGTTGCGTGTTTTATGAAATTTGTTTTATCGTCGAAGATACGTCAAACTTACAAAACAAAATTAACGTAATTTTGCTTTACGATTGCCATAGTTAAATATTGTCAATTCAAGATATGCTTTATCTAATAGGCGGTGAGAATATATATGAGAGTCAAAGAAGGCTGGAAGAACTCAAAAGTGAGTTTATAGACAGATCTGCTGGTATAGTAAAGATATTTAATGCTGACGAGATGACAGACCCAAGCGAGATCGCCGCAAATGTTGAAAGTTTCTCTTTATTTAACCAAGAAAAACTCATTGTTATCAAGAGGCTTTTCACGTCAAAGGCCCCATTTATCGAGAAGATAGCAGATCTGCTGAAGTCTAAGCAGAAGTGCAATTGTATCTTTTGGGAGGATAGATCTTTGGATAAGAGGAGATCTCTTTATAAGGACATCAAAAGAACCGGCAATATTGAGGAGTTCCAGAAGCTAACTTATTTTCAACTTAAAAGCTGGTTGCATAAATACGCAAAAGAAAAAATTGATTTCGACCAGATTAGTCTTGACAGGCTTATCCTAAAATTGGGGGATGACCAAATGCAGCTCTCTAATATGTTAGATAATCTTGTTACTCTGGTAAAATCAGAAGGAAGGACAAAACTATTGGAGGATGATGTGGTTTCTTTTGTTGAAAAAACAGTAGAGGAAAGTATGTGGGATCTAGTTGACGCTTTGGGAGAATATGACAAGTCAAGGGCCTTAGCAATTCTAGAGGATATCATCAAAGATACTGGTGACTTCGTAAAAATTATTGGCATGCTTACTAGACAGCTTAGGATTCTAGTCATGACCAAATATTTGCTTAAGATAGGCAGGAGTCAATCTGAAATTGTTAGTAAACTTCATTTACATCCTTTCGTTGTTAAAAAATCAGTAGTTCATGCGGGGAATTTTAGCTTTCAGAAGTTGAGGAGATTGTATCAGAAACTTTTGAATACAGATTTAGTTGTGAAGGAAGGGAAGTTTGAGGAAAAACTTGTTTTGGATCTCTTTATAGCAGCGCTTTGAAAGTGTTTCAAAGAATTTCGGAAGATGTTAGAATAGAACAAATATGCAAAGATTTAAAGCTGTTCAAAATATATTCTTTTCTGCTTTTTGCTTTATTGCTGTCTGTTTACTGGTACCCAATAGTGTCAAAGCAGGTTCAATTGAAAGAGATGCTTGGGGCGCAGATGAAAACATCGTTGTTACAAAAGAGGAGTATGCGTATCCAACAAAGATAAATTTAATTGTCTTCAAGACAGCGGACGATTATATAAGCAACTCAGATGACTTCATAAGGAATTTTTACTACTATTTTGCTACTAGGTCTGGTTTTGGAGATTTTCCCTTTCATTATGTAGTTACATGGGATGGTAAGGTTTACGGTGGTAATAAACTGGGTGCAGAGGCCAAAATCGAACTTGGAGGAGAGTCCGATGCTTTATTTATTGCCTACATTCCTGGGAGTACTGGGAAACTGGGTGCTGCTTCGGCGGGATCGATAAAAGATATCCTTTTAGAAAGTATGAACAGCTATGGTATCAGCCCTAAAAAGGTAGGTATTTGGCAATTAGGCTATGAACTCGGGGAGAAGGGAGAGATGGATAAAACTCAGTTAGTAGATGCTGACAAAGAAGCTAAGTCAGATTTTGCAAAACTCCTAGACTCAATTGCAGGGAACTATTCTCCAAAGAAAAGAACATATAAAGTTGAGATTGTTGATGTTGTTGTTCCCAAAGAGAAGGTTAAGATTGGTGAGACAGCTGAGGTTAGAATAAAAGTAAAGAATGTCGGTGACTATAACATATATTCAAGTACAAATGTTTTCATATCACTGAAAGAAGGCGCTAGAAGTACTTTTTATTTACCTAGCGAGTGGGACAGTCCATATCAGGTAGCACTTCTTCAAAGCGGGGAAAGGCTTGCTCTAGAAGAAGAGAAAGAGATTATTGTCAAAGTAGGGGTTCCACTTTTCCCGCCCGAAAAAAGTGAAGATTTTGTTATTACTGATTCGGGGGGAAACGTTTTGAAAAATACAAGTTTCAAGATTCGACTATCAATTGATAAAGGAGAACAGGAGATTATCGAGGTTACTGATAACCCAGTGGGGTATCTGAATGTTCGAAGTACACCTGGGCTAGGTGATGTTATAACAAAAGTTGTTCCAGGTGAGAGGTTTATTGTTCTTGAGACGCAAGATGGTTATTATAAGATAAGCGCAAACGGAAAAGAAGGCTGGGTTGTAAGTACGTATGTAGAGATCGTCTAAAATTTCCAATTTCCCCAGAATACCTATTGACCTTTTTGCGCTAACTTGTTATTCTTGTTTATACGTTCTGAGTAAATCATTTGGACACATCTGCCCCAAATAGTGTATTTTTTTACAAGCTATATTTTATTTAATTATATTTTGTTATGGCTAAAGCAAGTACAAAGAAATCCCCACCGCAAAGCTCCGAGAAGATGAAGGCTCTCGAAATAGCGAAAAGTCAAATAGAAAAACGTTTCGGAAAGGGCTCAATAATGAAACTTGGAGACGATGTGAGGCAAGACATAGATGCGATTTCAACTGGGGCACTTTCTTTGGATGTTGCACTAGGTATTGGAGGAGTTCCAAAGGGTAGAATCATAGAAATATATGGTCCGGAAGCTTCTGGAAAGACGACTCTTGCCTTGCATATTGTTGCAGAGTCACAAAAAGCAGGGGGGACCGCTGCGTTTATAGATGCTGAACATGCTCTTGACCCCAAGTATTCAAAAAGACTGGGGGTTGATGTAGATAATTTGTACATATCACAGCCGGATTTTGGAGAACAGGCTCTTGAAATTTTAGAAACTCTTGTTAGAAGCGGGGGAATTGATATTGTAGTTATTGATTCAGTTGCTGCGCTGACGCCGCGGGCAGAGATAGAAGGCGATATGGGAGATTCTCATATGGGTCTTCAGGCAAGATTGATGAGTCAGGCTTTAAGGAAAATTACCGCAATAACCTCGAAAACCGGTACGACTGTGATTTTCCTAAATCAGATAAGGATGAAGATTGGGGTGATGTTTGGAAATCCCGAAACAACAAGTGGAGGAAATGCCTTAAAGTTTTATTCCTCGATCCGGATGGATATTCGTACAAAGGAGAGGATAAAGAAGGGAGACGAGGTCGTCGGTCGTGAGACTAAAGTGAGAATTGTAAAAAATAAAGTAGCACCACCTTTTACTGAGGCCTGGTTTGAGATATATTTTGATAGAGGAATTAACAAGGAAACAAGTATTCTTGCTGCTGCAGTAAAAACAGGCGTAATAGAGCGTACAGGTGCCTGGTATAAACTGGATGGTGAGCAGATAGCTCAGGGAAGAGAAGGAGTTGTTGAGGTTATGAGGGAGGATAAAAAGCTTTGCAGCAAAGTTGTAAAAATGGTAAAGGAAAAGGCAGGCATTGTTTAAAATTGCAGCCAGCCGATTATTACTAGATTTACTTTTTATGAGTTAATATATGAGGGATCTAAAAACAGCAGTTAGGTATTTATTCATTTCAAAGGTAAGAATAAAGGTTCTGAGGTTGTTTTTTCTCCACCCGGATGTCCCCTATCATATTCGAGGCGTTGTGAGAGAAGTAGGAGAGGAGATAAATGCAGTTAGAAGAGAACTGCTTCGCCTGGAGCATATCCGGCTTTTAAAGTCAGAGAGAAAAGGGAACAGGTTATATTTTACCCTTATAGACACGTTCCCATTTTTTGACGAACTGCTAAGTATCGTATACAAGACTTATGGACTTGGAGGTGAAATAATACGCTGTCAGAAGGAGCTTGGTGACGTGAAATATGCGCTTCTGACCAAGTCATATACAAAAGGGATAAAGACCGGTATGCAGGATATAGATCTGCTTTTAATTGGCAAGGTAAATGTTCCGGCACTAACTGCGGCTGTTCAGAGAGCCGAGAGACAAACTGGCAGAGAGATCAACTATACAGTACTCAAAGAAAGTGAGTTTATACTGCGTAAAAAGAGAAGAGATGTATTTGTACTCGGGATGCTTTCGGGTAGTAAGGTGATGCTCATAGGTGATGAGGATGAGTTGGTTCTGTAGCATGCTTATTCATCAGAATAAACGCTTTCTATTTTCGAGGTTGTCTTTTATACTTTTCTAAGCTTACAATTTCCATAATCAAGAAATTAGTGTACAATAGCTGCGTTGTAATAGTTTAATGCTAAGAAAAAGTAAAAGTAAAA
>JAHIVN010000123.1 GCA_018816645.1 Patescibacteria group bacterium
AAATATTCAAAGAGATAGAGAAATAGCAAAGAGAGCTAACGAAGCAATTATAGCAATGGGCAATGCGGCTACTGCTCAATTGCAGGCTGAAGGTGAAGATATTACAAGTACAGTTGATGATAATGTTATTAAATCTGTTAGTGAGGAAATTGCTTATCTTGGGGTTTGGGCTGGGTTGATGGAGGTGGAGCAGGAGAAGTTGGTTTTTGGGGAGGAGTTGATTGCTTATTTAGCCGATAATGAGGAGAAATTGAAGTTTGGAGAGGAATTGGAGAAATTCTTAGATTCCAATACAGATACTATCTCACAAAAAATTGGAAACGCATTCTTGAATGCAATAAATAGTTCATCTGAACCAAACATAACTATAAATACACCTTCGGCATTTACTTGGACAAATGAATATGATTCAGGCCCCGAGATGTCATTCTATGTAAGTCGTCCGTTAAACATGCCATGGCTTGGAGAAATTTATTCGCACAATTTTATTGTAACAAGCGCGAAATACATAGGAGATCCTAATGCAACTGTAATCTCATTTGGACATAATGACTCTGGAAACTTAGGAATGGTAGACTACTGCACTAAAAATGAAACATCCTCAACTACACATGCAGCTGATGTACAAGCATGGTTAGCCTTATCAGATGAAAATTCAAACGAAGCAAAAGAAATCGACTATGCAATCATCCCAGCAAACAGCGATGATGTCAGAAAAATTGCATTTTCAGTTATGGAGGATAATGATTATGCAATGTTTTCAGGTGTATATGGAATTAACAGCAATAGCGCAGCACATGCTATTGCAAACTATTACACAAATATTTCAGATCCATCACTGCGTTTTGCAAAAGGCACAGACAATGCAGATAAGATTAAATTCGGCTATTATGTACGCGAAAACGGATGTGGAAGTGGCCTATACTATGATCAAGATTTAGATTCTTCCCCAGCATTCTAATGAGCAACAAAAAATTAATTGATAAATTAGAATTGGTAACAAAACTTATAATTTTCCCGTTTTTCTACTTTGTTACATTTTTAATAATATTAATTACTTCAAGCATCGCATCTGGAGACATCAAAAATTATTATGGAGAAGCAATTGAAGGTATTGCTATTGGCATAATGATTGTAGCACCCATACTACTTATCATTATCATACCAGTCTCTTTTTTAATACTAAAACTTGCACGTATGACTCATTTATTAAAGAACGACTGGTTGCTTGCAATCTGGGGTATTGTGTCAGCTTTCATTGGCATCTCATTGATATCTGTATTAGGCTGGTTAATTAAATTTTTTTAACAACTCGATAATATGAACAAATCTACTAATACCACAAATCTTTCAGAGATCATTAAACTAATGATTTATCCCACAATTTACCTTTTAACTTTTTTTGTTGGTGAAGCTCTTGTAATTGTCTCCTCAAGTGAAACACAGATTGGTTTGATCAATGTGATGAAGAATATTATATCCATGCCAAATATAACAACAGCACTTGTTCTTTCATTTGTGTTTCTGTCTATTGTTAGTCTTATCATCCTAAAATTATCTCGAAGGTTTAATTATCTTAATAGCAATAAATTCTTAATTAGTTGGGGAGTTATTATAGGATTGATCACTGTGCTTATGATTGGAACACCTTATTCGAATTCGTTGTTTGGAATATTCTACTTTCTTTTCTGACTTAAGTAATTTGATTTAGATTTTATCTTAAACACAAAATTATTACGTCTATCCCATGCTCCAAACAATCTCCAATTTATTATCGGCAAACAAAAACATCCTTCTTATTGGAAGAACAGATTCCGGCAAAACATATTTTATCAATAACGACCTCATCCCTTTTCTCGAAAAAGAGGGCAAGACAATTACATACGTAAGTTCAATGAATGAAGAAATAAATCCCGCGGTGGATTCTGTTGTAATCCTTGATGAATTTGAGATATTGGAAGATAAAGAGTTTTTGGAAAAAGAGCATCCGGAAGAAAGACCATATTACTCAGATGAATATATGGAAAATATTAATGGATGGCTTGCGAAGGCTAAAAAGATAAAGAATCCCTGTATTTATATTGTTACAAGGAATGAACAAAAGGAGATAGATTTCGTTAAACAAATAACATCCTTTTCTTTTAAGGATGATGTTGAGGTGGTGGAGTTTGATAAGTAAGGCATTTTTGAACTTATAACTATACTTATAACTTCAAAACATCACAGATAAAATACCCCTAGGAATAAAACCATAAGACCACGAATAGTTTTTACTAAACCGCAGGTTTTTCGATTTTAAAATAAAAAACAATCGCAGGAATCAGGAACAAAGGAGCAATAGTTATTGCAACTTGTCCTCCGAATTGATCAGACAAATAACCTCCTCCAAGCATGCCGATAAGCGAGCCTACACCCAGTGACATGGAGTGGAAAGAGCCAAGTGTTGCTCTGATTTTCGAAGGTATCTTTTGCTGGAAAAAGGCCGCACTTACAGGGTTGAAGAAGTCCTCTGCCGTATTATGTGCAAAGATGAAAAAGATCGCGAACACCGGATTTAAAATAAGACCGGCGAGTAAAAACAGTATACCGTGTCCTGATAAAACAGTTATCAGATATTGCCTCTTATCTCCAAATCTTTGTGAAACCGCCATTGCCAAAAAAGGAATCGCTATTCCGACCAAAGCGGTAATGGAATAAACACTTCCCCAGCTTGTCGAAGGCAGATGCGACGATTGCAGATAATCCTGCAAAGCGGCACCACCGGCGCCAACCAATGCGATTGTTACAAACAATTCCGCCAGAATAATGTTTCTTGTCCTATTCTCTTCTTTAAAGTGAATGAAGCTTTCTTTAAGGTTAATCTTTACGCCACTATCTTTAGGCTTGAGGAAATCCTCCCTAATGCACAAAAGAAGAAAAAACATTATGAACAACACTGTAATTCCGGCGTACCACACGCTGATTTGGCCGAAAAGACCGATAAGAATAGTGGATGCGAGTCCCGCGATTACCATCCCTATG
The DNA here is from genome assembly GCA_018816645.1 of Patescibacteria group bacterium. Lineage (GTDB taxonomy): Bacteria > Patescibacteriota > Dojkabacteria > JAHIVN01 > JAHIVN01 > JAHIVN01. The sequence goes on from JAHIVN010000123.1 coordinate 3,022, forward strand.
CTAAAAGCGCTGGCAGATATCGGGTAGTATTCATCAATAACAATTTCTTTTTTTTCAGCAGGTATTTTTTCGATCGCCCACGCGTTGTCCGCTTCCGAACAGAAGGCTTCGCCTATGCCCCAACAAATAAACAACGCAAGAAGAATCAGATAATTCGAAGTAAGAATAATACCGGCCAATACAAGAATCTCAATAAGAACACCAATTAAAATCGACAATTTCCTTCCAAAAGCATCGGCAATTAGTCCCGTTGGCACCTCAAAAAGAACCGGTATGGAAAATTGCAGAGCAAGCAGCACGGATGCCTCGAAATAAGTAATTCCTTTATCAAGGAAAAAGATAAAAAACGTGATTGCAGTTATAAACAGAGCACCTCTTAGTAATTTGTAGATAAAGAACGGCCAGAGATAATAAAAAGTTTCTTTTTTGATCATATTTTTTCAGGTATTACTGTCGGTATGATTTACCATAATTTTGGGAAAATCAAGCTACATTCAAAACATCGCTCTCTGCTCATCATAACCCGTAGCATCCAATATACACATCTGCTCCGGTTTCTTCTTCTCCAGCTTCTTTGCCAGATCTATTGTGGGAATCCTGACCTTTGTATTTACAGTCCACCTGACAAATTCCGAAAGACGCAGGCGATGGCGCTTTGCTGCGGATTTCCATTTGGTTTTTTCCACTTTGAATAGTGTAAGCCGAAGAGTTGTTTTGGCAGTTGGCATTGGGTTGGGAATTGTAGCTGATTTAATTTAGGGAAGCTCTGAAAAACTCGTAGCGGCGGTTCGTCATTCGACAAGCTCATGATGACAAACCGCCGTACAGCACAGCGATTTGTCATCCTGAGTTAATCGAAGGACGAATCGCTGCTACGTTTCATGTGTTTTTCAGAGCTTCCCTAGATGTTTAGTATTTGATATTGAGTAGATTTAATAATCTGGTGGATCATTATAAACGGAGGTCGACCTCCGAGCATCTGGCGCGCCAGTCCCTCTCCCTTGTCCTCCCTCACCCCCGGCCCCTCTCCCGATGTAGCCCCTCTCTCCCCGCCCCTCTCCCGAGGGGAGAGGGGCAGGGGGTGAGGTCGGTTAGAGAGCTCTGTTATTGGAGAAATCAAAGTTTGTTCTCTCAGATATTTATTAAATCAAAGTATGTTCTCTCTTTTTGCAAAGCTCCCCTCTCCTCCTCAGAGGAGAGGGGCCGGGGGTGAGGTCAGTTGGAGGAGGAGCCAGGGCACGGCAGTCGCGACTGCCGTGCCAGGGGGAGAG
>JAHIVN010000124.1 GCA_018816645.1 Patescibacteria group bacterium
CGTAACATGTTTTTGCTTTGTAATCCGTCGACGTTTATTTAGTATCATTCTGCCCTATATCATAACAGATTTTTACATTTTTTTATCTGTTATCTGGGCAAGACCCTAACATATTCTACACTTTAAAAACAGTTAATAAAAGTGACGCTTTTAAATTTTAAGTTCTATATAGGCCATTGCTTTTTACAGAAAATTCAATTAGACTTTAAGTAGTTATTTGTAAAATAAGAATTATGATAAACAAAGCTAAAACAAAAATTGAGGTTTATATGTTACTAATAACTTCAGTCATATTCGTTTTCCATTTATTTAGTGCGCAAAATAATAGTGAGATCCTAGCACAAACTTCTTTCACTCCTATAAACCAAAAGGTAATGACAATATTTTATGATGGTATTTCAACCTCGCCGATAAAAGATATTGACATTTTAACATCAGAAGTAAAATCTGATTTAGAAGAGGCCTCACGTTTTCATGGTTATAACAACTCTTCAGCACGTAAAGAGATCAGTTTTGAAATAGTAGAAAAGCATCATGTTTTAGGTAATACTCCCCAAAACAATGGGAAGGCTGATTATAATGAAATAATCGATATGTTCAATATTTGTCAAAAAGTTAATGACGGTACCATCGATGAGATTTGGGTCTGGGCTGATGATAACGGCAATCTTGGGGAAGCATCAATTGCTGGTCCAGCGAACAGAATATTTAACATTAATGGTAGTGTAATTAAGCGTGAGGATTGTAATAAACCAGTGGTTATCATGGGCTTCAATTATGAAAGAGAAGCAAAAGAAGCAGTACATGATTTTGGTCATCGAATGGAGCGCACGATACCAAAACTTGTTGATGGCAAGAGTTTGTTCGATGTAAAACAAGGAGATACTTGGTACGAATTTGACGGTAATGGCTATCCTTCTTCTTGTACGCCAGTCACAATAAAGGGTATGCAAGTTAACTCATGCAATGTTAATGGGCTTGGTTATTGCGGAAATGTACATTTTACTCCATTTTCAAAAATTGATTATAGCGGATATCTTGATACAGGTGAGTCAGGACTTAGCGACTGCGAGAACTGGAACCCACAACACAGTAACCCTAAGATAAAAATCGACTGTACTAAGTGGAACTGTAATGCACTTGGTCATTTAACATGGTGGTTTCAAAATATGCCTGGGAGATGCAGTGGAATTTCTCAACTAAATGGGAAATCAATGCCAAACTGGTGGTGGTTATTTCTAAAATTTGATCAACCTGAACCAGATTGGGGATGTCCCGCAGCTCAGCAACCAACTCCACAACCAACCCCAACTCCTTCTTTGGAAGAAGTTTGTGATGGCAGAGATAATACTAACAACAACATTGTTGATGAAAATCTTGAAGATATATGTTATGCTGGAAAACATTAGAAGCTTATTTAGAAAATAGATCCTTTGAGTTCTTGCTCCTGATAAAGTAACCTTTCTGGCTATCTATATGAAAGTCATATCCGTAAGTTAAATTATCTTCCATTATGAAACTTACCCATTTTGAGTCCCACCTTGTGACCATATCAATACTTGTACCATTTGCACTAGCTTCGTCAATTAAACCTTGGGCAGTATAGTTCCTTTCAGAATATGGAATAGATATAAGGTTCCACCCTGTCTTGACAGTTACTGGTGATAGTTCTGCTGGAGACTTACCCTTGATTTCAAAAACACCATCTCTTGAGGCGAATAATACATAACCTTCACCCAGCTGCAGTTTAAAATCTTTATCTTTAGAATCACCAAATTTGTAAATTTTCCAATTCCCATCCTGAAACTTCATAAAACGTGATGCAAGAATTCCCTGAGAGGATAATTCCTTTAGAAAATCACTGGCTAGATATTCCTCGTTGGCTAGGACGACATTCAAGCCTATTAGATTCCATCCCTGAGAGACCTCAAACCGAACGGCTGTTTCTTCAATCTCTGCAGCTCCACCATATACTGGAGTCTCACCAGACTGTAGAACAATTCGAATATTATATGACTTACCAGAAACTAGTTGCAATTCTTTTTTTAATGTGTCATACTCATGTTTTGTTGCTGTTATCAGATACTTACCACCAGGCACCTCAATACTAAAACTTCCTTCATTGTCAGTCACTGTAGTATATTTAAAGCCGGTACCGGTATTGCGTAGTAAAAGTGTCACACTGGAAACACTGTTTTCTTGACTGGCTGAAACAGGACTAACGATCTCATCTCTGGAGTACTGGGTAGACTTGCTTACAGTGTCTCCTCTGATCGATGAAGTTAGGATCTTTGCTGATCCAATTTCTGTAATTTCTCCGCAATCAACGTAAAGTTTTTTATCAAAAACTTCATTCCTAACGTATAAACAAAGATCTGGCCAGCTGTTCACATGTTGACGATCTACACAATCAGAGGTGTAATCATTGCAAAAGTATCCCTTCTGATACTCGTAGACATACCTATCAACAAAAGAGGTATATGCCTCCTGCGATTCAAAAACTGTGGCATAGGTTGACCATGGTTTAGTCCCATCGCTTCCGGATTGAGAACTTATCAATGCATTTTTAAAGTTCTCAAAAGAACCACCAAGCTTTTGTTCCCAGAGATGGCCGTAGTAGGAATGAGCAATAGCAAGATTTAAGAACTTCCGACCACCATTGAAATGTGCTTCACATAAAAGTATCTGATTATCGTTCTCCAAGGAAATACTACTCCAATTGTTGCACTGTGAAATATCTATCTTAAATAGGCCCACAACACCGAGTAGTTGTCTAGCCTTCAAATGAGCTTTCTTATCAACAAAAAGTTTACACCCTTCATCCAACATCTGCCTTGCATCAGCATCTGTCCATTTCTTCCCCTTATAATCAGAACCTCTCATATCCGAGAAAACATTATCTCCTTCTATCAAGATAAAACCACACTCCTGTAGTTTATTTTTAAGATCCGTAGAAATAGCGGCTTCTTTATGAGCTCCCTCTCCTAAAACGCGAACATTCTCAGAGATAGATTCCTTTTGATCTCTTACATATAGTTTTAAATTAACAGTATAAATAGTATTTAAATTTACTCTTGAATATGTGTACTCAAATGGACGTGGCAACATACTATTATACTCGAAAATATCCCCATTACCCATGTCCAAAACTGACTTTGTAACCCAGTCAAATGGAACCGCAGCATCTGCATAAACGGATACCTTCAAAGGTCCCCTTCCTTCTGATGGATTTATGCTCATCTGAGGTTCAATGTTTACAGATGATTGATCTATAGTAATATCGAACTCTCTAATGTCTTCTATTGTCATATGTTTGTCTAATATCTCACAAACAATACTTGGATTATGCCCTAAGAACTGAACATCCACCATTCTTGTGTCCTTGTAATTCAGTTCAAAATCGATACTTCCTGATCCTGATATTGATCTGGCTACAGCACTTACCGCACTACTAGGTGAAATATGATTGTTGTCAAAACAAGTTATGTCATTATCTTCAAGGTTCTTGTAATTCAATAGGATTTTCACCTTAGTCATATCAGTAGGCTTATCATATAACCAGGGCTTGTCTGGGTTTGCTCCTGAATTATCAGGCCAATAAATATATTCAAATTTCCCTGGATACTCAAAAATCAATTCTTCAATCAGAGCATTACCCGGATCTGTGTTTGCCTTTGGCGAATAACAAACCCATTCACAAGTCTCTCCGAGTGCTGACTCTGGATTATTGGAGCATATGCCTTCAACTGGTACATATCCTGTTGAAATCTGATCTGGAAATAAATTTCCATTCAGACATTTACCTCCTAGTCCAGGTGTATCAGGATCTTCCGGATGATGATAACAAGCTGGAACACCTTGACCATAACCAGCAACATCACTCTTACAGGTTGCTTCTGGACCAGTCTCTACTGGTGGTGTCACATTAGAGAGATTAAATGTAAACAGTAATGGATCTGAGGCAAGAAAGTCATCACAAACATTTAGTCTTTCCCCACCTTGCGGATTTTTATTCACTCCACCAGTGACATTTACATCTACAGCTATGAACCCGTCCTTTACATCAAAAGCTTCATTGGCAAGTAAAATAGTAAAAATCTTACTATCAAGCCCCTTTTCAATAATCCCAGCAACCTTTCCATCTTTGTAGCCTGGACCTGTACCAAATGGATACACTATTTCAACGTACCGTCCCTCATCCTCCTGAACAACCCCATCTATAAATATTACTTCAACATATGCCGTATTCTTTCCATTTTCTTTGTTATAGCAATATTCAGCTTCGGGAGGGATCCTACAAACCCATTCACAAGGTGCCCCTATCCCAGTACACTTTTTGCTGCCGGGACAGAGTCCCGATTTGGTAGTCCACCCGAGATCCTTGTATGACATATTACCTAATTCAGCCTGTTTCATGTTAAATTCCATACTAGTCATACACATAGCTTTTCCTCCGCCCAATTTCGTACATGCTTTTGGCTGTTTTTTATTCTCTGTTTCGATATCGCATGATTTACAATCAGAATCAGCAGGCGGGGGTGGGGGTGGGGGGGGTGTAGGTTCTGGTGTGTCAGGCTCTAAATACCAGCTTTCTGTGCAGGTTCTGTACAATAAATCGTAGTTGTCTACCCAAGGATGCCAATTGACTCCATATATACTCCAATGGATGCCGTCCGTACATTCAGCTCTATTGACTAATTCAGATGCACATGCTAAGACATCACAGCAACCAGAATCATTTCCACCGCAACTATCCTTGTTGCATAAGCAAGTTTTTCCATCATATGTTACTGTTCCAGCCGCAGCATACACTGCAGATATAAATTCACTACTTTCTTCTATCTCTGTTTCAGATATCAGATCTTTTTCCAACCACAAGGGGCCTGTTGGACGAGTGAGGTTTAAATCCATTTCTTTTGAATACCGTTTACCTTCGGGAATCCTGACAGAAATAGTTACTGTAGAGTCTTTTTCAACATACAAATGGCTAAGTGAGCTATCATATACATTTCCAGTATCAAGTGTCCAAGTCCCATCAGTGCTTGTTACTGTTGAGATCTTAGTAGACTTGCTATTATTAACTTTACTACGTATTTCAAAATAAACTATACTGTCCGGAACTGGATGTCGCTCCTGTCCAGAAACAATTTGTCCCCAAGAAGGATTTGGTAAATAAAACTCTTCTACTTCCTTTGCAGTTTTAGCACTAATTCCGGTAGAATAATCAAATAATCCATTTGAAATACGAACATAATACATTTCATCTGGATTTAGATCAGAGATAACAACAGAGTGATTTTTATATATTGAGGTTTCGGCTAGTTGAGATCTCTCATCTTTATATTTCGTACTAAATAAGCCATCTACTATTGGCAGTTTTTGCTTGCTTTTTTTAGTATATGCCCTAGCCTTAGTTGGGATGCGTGTTCTCCAAGTAACTAGAAAACTGGTTGGGGTTTGACAAGTCACTTCAACATCAAATGGGTGAAATAAATATGTCTTAAGTACTACGTAGGAACTAATACCAAAAAGAATCACTAATATTATTATGATTTTTTTTCTCATATATATTTCAACAAATACACTAAATAATAATAGGATTTCGTCTTACTATACAGTAGAACCTAGTTTATATCAATTCCACACTTTACATTAAGAATAACAGTTTATTATCTAAAAGAAAAGAATGCGTAAGAAGAGGAAGGTGACAGGATGGGTAAAAGCTAAGGTGTACGAGATAAGAGAAGACAACAACAACTGTTGTGGAGAGAAGATAAAACATTACCTTAAAGAACAAGAAGGAATAGTACTATCGATAAAGACAATCTACCGAATACTGAATGAGAAGTACAAACTAAGAAAGAGATACAAGAAAATTAGTAGATATGGAGAAGTACCTAAGGCTGAGAAAGAAAGGGAGGTAATCCAAGCAGATTCGATGGATTTTGGAGATGTATACGCGTTCAACTACATAGACATATACACGAGGCAAGCGTATGTAGACTTGGAAGTGGATCTAGAATCAGAAAGTGGAAAAATATCATTAGAGGAAGCAATGAAGATGTTCAAAAGAACAGGGATATTACAGAGTGATGGAGGACCTGAATATAAGGGAGAGTTCAGGAAAGCAGTAAATAAATATGCTGATAGATACCGGGTAAGTAGACCATACAAGAAGAACGAGCAATCCTTCATAGAGAGCTTTAATAGAAGTTTAAGAAAGGAATGCTTAGGATGGAAGAAGTACAAGATTGGTGATCTCCCGGATATGATAAGAAAGGTTAAGGAGTATCTGATATACTACAATAACAAAAGAGTACATTTAGGTTTAGGCTTGAAAACACCGAATGAAGTAGCTACTTGTCGCATTTGTAAGTAAAGATACCGGGGTATTTATATCTTGCTGTTGTTTTGATACCATATTTCATGGTGCGATTACGTAACAATTTATCATAGTTACTGTATCGCACCACTGCGCAACATGTATCCCAACTTATTCATTATTTACTTTACAAAAGATCACATTAGATGAAAAGATTCAGATAGTATGAGGGATTGAAAATTATTTGAATTTCGAATTAAAGATGAAAGATGAAAGATGATCTATTTAACTTGATTGTTAAATTTAAATTGCCAAAAGCTTGATTCTAAATTATTATGTACATTCAAGTATTACTCTAAGTCGTAATTCAAGTTGTTTTGATAATCATTATTTACGTAACTCATAGCTACTGTAAAACTAGTCCAAGTTCGGTCCAATCATAAATACTTGAAAATCTGGAGGCGAATTCGAGTGGATTAACAGGAGCAAAATCTATACCGATCATTCGGTAAAGTTCAATTAAATCACGTAATGATATCGGGAAATACCTCTCGGGTCCTCCAATAGCAAATAGAGGATCAAGTACGGGATGAGATGGAAGCAAGATGGTCTTCCCGTATCCAGCTTGTGTTAAGGCTTGAAGAAATGTTAGCTTTTCTCGAGCGAATTTTGATTTCAAAAACGATTCTATAAGATCGTGAAGAGAAGTTAAATCCAGAGATCTATAAAAAACAGCATCTTCGTCATAAATTAGAATCTGTCCATTAAACCTGGCTATCTGAACACATCTTAAAGTCGCTTCGGCAAATGCATCCGGATCAAATGAGTTCCAAGATTGAAGGAAAAAGCCTGATTTGCTTGCTCAAGCATGCATTCTACCATCTCCAGTGGCTGCGTATTGAACCAGAAACCAAGCCCGTCAGCAACAAGGATAATCTTATGCTCCTGCACCAAACCAATAAATTCTTCCAAATCGGCCCTTTGTTTACACATAAACGGCAGCTCTACTAGACCGACGACCTCTCCTGCTCTTATGACTCCGGTACGGATTAGTTCTGAAATTTGAGTTATATCTTCCACTGGAGAAGCTTCTATGCTCAGTCCGCTCTGAGAGCCAACCAAGCCAGCTGATGTGACATATCGATCATCACCATTCAATTTGAACACATGCACATTAATTCCCCTTTCTATAAACTCGTGTAAGTCCATGATCGTGCCTTCTGTTTTGCCGCTCAGCATGGGACCAAACCGAAAGACTACATAAGGCAGTCCCATTCCAATTGCTTCCAAACACCTCCCAACAGAGATAGCTGAAGAATGCAGTATTCTTTCTTTCCCCAACTCCTGTGCTGCCGTTAGGACGATTTTTTCAGCTTCTACTTGTTGTGCCTCCATATTTCTTATACAAAAATCCCGGCCAGGATAATCTACTAGAGGTCACAAGTCAATGCATGAAAGAAGTTTGAAAGATCACTGACTTTATAAAATTACACAAGTCAAGTATAATCCTATAATAGTAAATATTTATATATGGAGTTATCAAAGGCTGATGATTATATAATTGAGGTTTCAGAAACTGGGAATTTCGCTATCCCGATACTAATCGTTAGAGACCTTCGTCAAGCTTTACAAGAATTTGGGTTCGAATATAGGTCTAGATTGAGTGAAAGTCGTGATATTCATGCGCATCCTTCATATATAGCTAAGAGTGGACCAGGAGCCTATAGGTTAGATCCTGCATTTGTTGAAATGGTAGCAGAAACTCAAGAAAAAGCAAAATCCACTGGTCTACCTATTCTAGGTGTTGTTTGCATTATCACTGATCGTAGTAAATCAATTTATGTTGAAGAACGGTTTATTTCATTAGAAGATTTCCGAAGAATGTATTATGTAAGTCAGAAAATCGTAAGAAACTTATGTCTTGGATTCATAGAAAGTATCCAGCTGTCTGAGCATAGATTACTTGAGATTACGAACTACGGTAAACTTCAAAGGGACACTGGAATTGTCATTGGACCTGACGGCAATTTTAGACTTGTGCACACCGACGAGAGCTTTTATGGGCATAGATCCTCTATTCCGGCTGATAAAGGCTATATTGATACAGTTGCTGCTAATCTACGAAGAATGTTTAGGGAGGGCTGGGACATATAGTTATCAAATAAGACGTGTTTATGACTTATGTCAAATAAGGTGATAAAATAACACTACTTTTATAATCCTAGCTCCCCACTTATATTCATCATCCCCTTCAGCACAATATCAAAATGTTCCTGAAGAGTTACGCCAAGCTTCTCGCAGCCAATTCTGATAACTTCTCTATCGATGCTTGCAGCAAATCGCTTATCTTTCATCTTGCCCACGATAGAGTCAACTTTTAGATCAGCCAGCTTCTTTGAGGGAAGAACAAGCGCACTTGTGACTACAAGTCCTGTAGAATGTTCAGCTGCTAAAAGGACATTATCCAAGAAAGTTTTATGTTTCGAATAATCATCGTTCCCGTGAGCTTTAATTGCATCAGTAATATATTTCGATACACCCATTTTTTCCAGTTTCTCTGCGCCAGAATTCCAGTGGTTATCAGGATCATCTTCAAAAGTAATGTCATGAAGTACTCCTGCAATACCCCAAACTTCAACATTGTCCTTATGAAGCTTTCCTTCTTTTACGTATTTTTCAGCGTATTCTCTGCAGGCTGCTTTACTAGCGAGCATGTGCTTGATCATGTTTTCTTTATTACAGTTCGATTTGATAAGTTCTAGCGCTTTTTCACGAGTAATCCCGGGATCGATAGGTTTCAGTTCGTTGAATGCTTGTGCTGACGAGCCTTTGGGCTTATGGGCTTGAGTCTTCACCATACCAATTATTTCAATTTCTCCTCCGCAATACTTCGTGATCAGATCTACAGTCAGTTTCAAAGCATCTGCTACCTGCTCACGAGTAATATTACATACTCCTTCAACGTTAATCCAAAGATTCTTGGTTTTTTCAGTTACTTTCGTCCTTTCTGCATCTCGGAAGTTAAAGTCCATGTTGTAAGCTCCTACCTTATCAAAGTAACAAATCTCACCATCTTTGAGCCTTTTTACTTCTCCGCCGATAATCACTATTTTCTCACCAGTCTTAGCTTCCCTAACAGTAACCGGCAATTTTATCCTATCCAGGTCAAATGCTCCCGTACTGATTTGTGTCATCAACACTGCTGCATTATAAGCGTCAACACAAGAATTCACAGAGTATAACACCTCTTCTTCAACTATTCTTCTCAGCATCGCTTCAGGAGATGATTTGCGAGAATTTATATCAACTCCCATGGCTTTATACATTCCCTGGTAGCTGGCAATTTGGGGAATGTCATCGATATCCTCAGCAGAAAGTGTTGCTTCGATTCCACGAGTTAATTTGCTCATCAGCTCATTAAGCTCATCAGCTTTCTTCTTTACATCGACGCCCATAATTATGGCAACACCCACGTTTATATTTTCGTATTTTTCAAAAACACCGTTATTGATAGTTATTAGGTTATTGTCTTTAATTTCTGCTAAACTGTTCTCCGTCAGCTGGTTTCTTATTTGTCTTAATTTTTGGTCAAACTTATTCGCGGCCTGACAGGAAATTTTCCTTGGTCTTTCTATACCGTAAATTTCTTTTGTTGTCTGTTCTAGAAGTGGCCTGGTCAATGGAAAAGTAACGCCTTCCCGAGCAGTAACATTAGCCAGGAACCAGAACAGCCTTTCGCTTTGGCCATAGCCTGTACATGGCGGCATACCGTACTCAAGCATTTCGACATAATCGATATCCATCATCTGCGCCTCATCATCTCCTTGGTCCCGCATCTGCTGCTGATCTGCGAAGCGATTATATTGATCAATCGGATCATTGATTTCTGAATAGCCGTTTCCATTCTCGCTGCCGCCAATCAGCACATGAAACCGTTCAGTTATCTCGGCATCATTAGGTCTCGACTTGGCGAGCGGGGACATAAACTTCGGCTCATTGATCAAAAATGCTGGTCCTGAAATCTCTTTTCTGATCACCTTCCATAAATTATCTATCAGTCGGTTTCTGTTGCCGTCAAACTCAATATTGACGTTTTCTTTCTTCAGTACATCAAACATCTCCTCATTCGACGATTTGAATATATCTACTCCGAATCTCTGCTTTATAACCTCAGGATAGTTAATCATTTCCCATTCTTTTGAAAGATCAAACTTATGACCCCGAGTTTCAAACTTCAATGTTCCAAAAGCCTTCTCGGCGCTGAATCTGATCATATCGCGTACAAATGTCATCCCTTTGTTGAAGTCAGCATAAGCCCAGTAATATTCAAGGTGCCAGTAATCCTGCGCATGTTCCTCGCTCATGCCCTCATTTCTGAAAACCGGTCCCAGATCATAAATCTTCTCAAAGCCTCCGCCTATCATTCTCTTCAAATGCAGTTCAGGGGAAATTCTCAAATAAAAACGTGAATCAAGAGCATTGTAGTGAGTAACAAATGGAGTAGCGTCTGCTCCGCCTGTTGTTTCCTCGAGAATAGGTGTCTGCACCATAGCAAAACCGTTCTTATCCATATATTCCATCGTCGCCTTCCAGAATTTATTCTTTTTGACAAAGACATCTCTGGTAGGCTTATTCAGTGCGAAGTCAAGATATCTTCTTCGAAATTTGGTCTCCTTATCTTTGATACCTTCCCATTTATCCGGAAGAGGACGAATAGCTTTAGTCAGAATCTTCAACTCTTCAGTATCAACTGATACTTCACCAGTCTTTGATTTGATAAGTTTCCCCGTTGCCTGGATAAAGTCACCAATATCAAGCAAATCTAATTCTTTCCATCCTAGTTTTTGTTCCTTTTTATCGAACTTTTGAATGCTATCTTTCCTTATAATCACTTGCATCAAACCGCTCATGTCCTGAATATTTGCAAAACGTAAAGCTCCATGTTCCCGCCAGGACATAATTCTTCCTGCAGCAGTAACTTCTTCCCCTTCGAACTTCTTAAATTCTGTTGCAAGTTCTGAATTTGTATGAGTTTTTTTTGAGCGAGCTGGATAGGGATCGATGCCCAGATCTTTTAATTTCTGAGCCTTATCAAGTCTTAGATTACGAATTTTTGCTAGTGTTGAAGACATTTTGTTTATGTAATATGTTATATGTTAGATGTAATATTTATACTACTTCGTCGATTCAATTCTTACCCAGGTATCTGCGAAGCTTTTCTTCTTTATCCTCTGCTGCCAGAATATCTGTATCCAAAGCCAAAGGCGCGTTGGATAAAGCAGAAAGGCCCAAAATGCTTCTCTCAGATTCTTGACGTACGTGACTGGATACCACAAGGCATATTCCATTTCTTTCCAGAAATTACGGACTTTGGTTTCCGGCTTGATTAAGTCATATTTCCACAGTTGTTCATATCCGCCAACTGACCTCAATTTCTGAGCATACCAATCTTTCAAATCCCGTGCATACTTCACATAAACTTTAGCTTCAGGTTCATACTCAAGCTTATAATCTTTATTGTGTATAACATAAGAGATATAAGCGTCTTCTATAAGACAGTCCGCAGGAACTTTATCTACAAGTCCTTTTCTCATAGCAAAACAGTAGCCGCTGAGTACAAAAAATCCTGGTTTCTTTGATACTATTTTCAAAGATTTACCTGATACATCTTTTTTCATAGTTACCATACGCTTATGGTGAGCCACATCAGCATAAAAGTGGGCAGCAAACTGCATAAATGTGTCTTTCTTTCCAAGAGCAACTGGTCTTCCGGTCACACCACCAACTTTCGGTTCTTCAAAATGCTTTATCAGCAATGGAGTGGATTCTTTTTCCATGTATACATCTCCGTCTGTTAAAACAAGAAAGCCTCCTTGAGCCTTCGCAAGAGCCATATTTAACCCTGTTGGTTTTCCTTTTTGCGGATCCTTTACCCAGACTATATTTTTGAAGTTAAACTCGCCTGCCATGTTCCGAGCAGCATTCCAAGTTTCCTCATCTGGACAAGCAACAATCACCTCAAAGTCTCCTTTCCCGGAAAGCGCATTCCACTCGGGATTCAATATAGAGTTTAGAGCTTTTTTAATTGTTTCCGGCTCCTTCCAAGCTGTAATTATTACAGAATACTTCATACACCAATAACTTTAACAATTTATCAATTTGATAATATAACGATTACTAATACTTAAGTATAATCTTTTCACGTAACTGTTGCAATTTCATGAGTAGTCACTCTTTTATCGATCTTGATATACAACCTAATAGCTGGTTTGGACCTCCGAGTCCAAACATAATCGTCTGAGCCCTACTTCCACAGCCTCAAATCTCTTGTCACTTTCTTCAATAGTTCGGTATCGCCATAAATACAGCAGCCGTAATATTCCATTGTTTCATGACTATCATTCTCTACGGCATCACAATATTCTTCGTCCGTATATGTAATGAGTCCTGCCTTTGGATAATCAATTACAATCAATTCTTTTTCCTTAACTCTTCTCATTATTTCTCGAATCTGCTCTGAGTCCTTTGCCTGCAAAACAGCGTTTACATACTATGGAATTTCAGAATGTTCATAGTCTGTTTTATCTACAGGACTTTTCCCTGCAATCTCATTACCGACTACACTACCTAGCTTTGCGCAAAGATGAGCCGTTGTGTTGAGAACAACCCAATTTTCGATTCCATCTTTTAGCACTACTACAAATTTCTTTTTCATAGTTACTTAGTTAAAAATAATGTACTGCTCAAATCCCAAAAGGTATTACTAATGCCAAGATCGAATTTCTATAGTCATATCCGAGGTTGAACATTGGCTACTGGTTATTAATTGTTATTTGTTAATTAGCTCTAACTCGTCATTAAACACAAACGCCCTTACCTAAATCCGAGAAAGCGCGAACCCCTCAGATAAAGGTAAGGACGTTTAAAACGTGGTACCACCTAGATTTATCCAAATGTTGCCATTTGAAACTTTTCTTCCACTGTCTAAACTTGATTCATCAAGTCCGAAAATGGAATCGCTTTATAACGGAAGCAGCCGGATGGTTTTATTAGTTTTCCAGCCCTAACCGAAAACTAAGGGCTTTTTAATTTTCTTCCATCAGCTCAGAAATCTTATTACTCAACTGGTGCCAAATTTCACGGTTTTTTGGCTCTCTAAGATTAATCGAGTAAATTCTTCGTCGTAGCTGTTATATATTGTCTGCATTATAACAAAGTAAGTTGTGTTTGTTCAAGTGTAATTGTGCAAGTAATCAAATCAATCAAATAGTCGGATAGCTGAATAGTTAGAAACCCTTATTATTAGTTTTTTAGCTTTTGGTTTGTAATTGATATTAGATAGTGCAGTTTCCTTGGTAATCTGTTTAGGCTCGTTTTTATGTAGGCGTATTCTTCATTTGTTAATAATTCTCTTTTCTAAGCTTTCCTAGTCCAATCTTTCGACTCATCTAAGGATCCTCTTGAGAAGTAGAAAAAACGAATCTTTTCTTTCTTATGGTAGCGTCCCCAGCCCTCTGCAATGTTGGAACTTATAGAATCAATTGCACTAACAAACTGAGTACCAATCGTTTTCTTTGCAAAGTAATTCCACTTTAATACAATTTCCCATACATATTGCGATAATTCCAACGCTGCTTTATAAACCTCAAGATCCTTCACCTCTATGTATTTCTTTCCCATAAACATATCTTAATGGATTAAATAAAGGCTACCCAGTTATTCAGCTATCTAGCTATCATTTCTGGGAAAATACTTAAGTGGGGGTTCAGTTTTATTTAGAATTTATACCCAATCTTCCTCAAAAACACTTGCCTATCTTTCCTATCTTTTTCCGATTCAACCTTATCGGTTCCCTCCCCGTCAATAACTCCCAAAACTCCTCTGCCCTGCACTGTTTCAACTACGATTACTTCAACCGGATTAGCAGTAGCACAAAGAATCCTGCATACCTCAGGAGTTTGTTTTATGCTTCGAAGAACATTAATCGGAAAGCAATCTTTAAGAAAGATAATAAAAACGTGGCCAGTCTTCAAAAGCTTTGCATTCTTGACTGCCAGCTTTTCCATCTCTTTATCTGTACTCGAAATTCGGATCAGCTTTGGGCCACTTGCTTCAAGAAATGCTAGTCCAAATTTGATATTTGGCACTGTATTTACAAGCGCTTCGTGAATATCCTCAACTGACTTGATGAAATGTGTAACACCAATAATTACATTTACCGTAAAATCATCATCAGGTTTATCTATCTTTATAGTGGAAAGTTTTAGGTCGGACATGAGCCTTATTTTAAAATCTTAATAGTAATATTATACAAAAAAACAACTCAACCGAGAAGGAGAAGTGTATCTGGTATCTGGTATCTGGTATCTGGTATCTGGTATCTGAAACTGAATGCAGCAGCAGGGTCTAGTTCCACAGTTACCTAGTTACCTGTTATCCTTACTTCTTCGTTATAAAATACAACTCATTTTCATATCCTTTTACCTCAAATACAAAAACCTCTTTTGGGTTCCAGGGATCGTAATCATGGCCAGTTAATATGTACTTTCCAGCATCCAGATCATAACAGTCATCATATGAGTGATATGAATTGGAAACGACCTTCTCAAGATCATCGTATTTATAAATACTCAGATCACCCAAATAATCGTTTCTGCCTTCCCTGTCAATAAAAATAAATTCTGTAATACCTTTGCAATAATCATACTCCTCATTCCTATACTGATAGTTATTCCGACTCTGATTTTCTTCATATTTATCCATCACCTTCTGTGTGTAGATATCAGAGTATCTAATTATCTCATCCCAGTTATCCAAAATTTCATTTTTGGCTATTTCATTTGAGAAATTGAAGTCCCGAATGTCATTCTTTTTCTCAACATACTGAATGAGATCATACTTGCTCTTGAGGAAGAATGCTGTCTCCTCCTTTATATCACCCTCACTTCTTTTAAAGAAATCTACAAGTTTAGGAGTAGTATCAAAAGACAAACCATAAAGATATGAAACATCCAGCTCCTTATCAGCCGAAGTATCGTTTTCGTATCTTTTAATGTTGAAATAGGCAATAGCAGAGTCAAATCTTGCAAAACCTGTTATTATGAGCGCAACTAGGGAAATGATCTGAATACCGTATAAGAATGTAGTTTCTTTCAACTTCGACACAATCTTCAGGCCAAACCATAAGAATACGATCATCAAAAACACTATAAACACATGGCTGTACATTCGAAGCCTGGTAAAGCCAAACTCGCTTTCATAGAGATACAGTCTGTAAAATGAAGAAATCGTCATTGGAAGCAGGAGAACCAATCCAATTATTCCCATTACTTTCATTACCAAAGATTTCACTATAGTATCTGTTCTTTTGATCTTCATGATAAATCCGATCAAAACCAGAGCAATAACGCTTACTAGTATTAGCTCAAAAAAACCTTTTCGGGCATATTCGCTATATGTATAATCTCCACCTGAGATAAGGTCACTGCCTCCGAACATGTAAGTGATTTGAATAATGTTGAATATCAAAAACAGAAACTCAACAAGAAGTAAAATAGTCGTTCCCTCGATAAAGAATCTTGACGTCTTTTCCGCTTTCTCTATTTTCTTTTCCACAACAGGAAATTTTTTCTTGTACAAGTTATAGTACAGAACTCCAAGCATGAACCAACTAGAGACAATAAACATAATTGACATATTAAACAAATCCTTTAGAAATTCTATCGAGAAGATGTTAAGGACAATTTCCCGAAAAGCAAGATCAGCCGACATAAGCAGTGCAGTAAATACAATCAAGATTGGAAGTGCAACCGCTAATCCAATTCCAACTCTAATTGCAGTATTCAGCCAATTCGACTTCGAAAACCTGATCCTTGAAAAGGTAAGTAAGGCGCCAACCACCCCCATAACAAATTGCTCAAGGGGAACTGTAATATATTTATAGAACTGGAACTTATTATTCTTTTCAGTAAATGTTCCAAATGTGAGCAGCAGGAAATATCCCCACATCGCTAAGAAAACTACACGAATGATCGTGGAAGTATTTATGAGGTAAGTAAAACTCATGAAGTTCATCAGTATCAGGTTTAGTAACATGCTCCCATTCATTCTCTTTGATATATTTGCGCTTATGAGTACTCCGGCAGTCAATACAAAATTAAAAAGAACGAAATTGAGACCCAGACCCGCTTTATAAAAAAGTGCAACTGCAGCAAGTGACGTAACTAATGTGGTAACTATTACTGAGAGCTTTTTTGACGAAGTCATAACAAGAAGTTACTAAATATAATACTTAATATACCGATTATAACGCATTTGACTAATAATTGTAACGCTGAAGTAGAGAAATGCTGAGTTGAACGGCTAAATGGTTATTTGGTTGGATTGTTTAAAGTTAGATAACAAAATAGCTCAGGGGATAAACACCAAATCAGCTGTGCAATTAAAAAAGTTCTCGGTTACCTAAATTACCTGATTACTTAATTACCTTCCCCTATATAGAATTTGACTTCATATCACTCCTTGTGTATGATAATTTTAACATGGCTCTTACAAAGAATGATCTAAGACAATTAAAGGTACTAATAAAAGAAAGCAGAGACGAACTTCTGACCATTATGTTCAAGTATTTCCCTACGAAAGAGGAGATGCGAAACGAGATGGCATCTAAAGACGATTTAAGAGAAATTCAAAACGACATTTCAATACTAAAAGATGACGTTTCTTCGATAAGAAATGAACTTGACACAGAACATGAACTTCGTTTAAAAACAAATTGATAAAAACAGATTTGATATCATTAAGATCAAACGCCATTTAAGTTTAAAATAATTCTACCGTGACAAACCTCCTTCTCCTTCCCGGAAATTCTTCTAGAAATCAAGAGCTTCTTGATACTTACTCTGAACACTTTAAAGATAAAGGCTTCAATATCATAACTGTTCCCTGGAGACACTGGTCGGATGACAGCATGGATAACGTTGATGAAACTGAAATTGAAAGAATCATTGAAATCATCAATAAAACGTCAGGAGATTTCTACGTGATAGCAAAATCTGTCGGTACTGTCTTATTCTCAAAAGTTTTGAGCAAAATAGATAAGTCTCGAATTAAAAGAGTTACTTACCTAGGCCTCCCAATTTCTGGCAAGATAGAAAAGTACAAAATGTACTACAATGTGCTAAATGGACTCAATGACACTCCCATAACATTCATTCAAGCCAAGAACGACCCCTATGCTTCTTTTGAAGAAGTAGTTGACTTTACAAAGAATGTTTTAAAGAATGTGAAAATTGAACTAAACGAAATCAACAGAAGTGATCACGATTATCCTATAGAGGATGTGAAGGAATACTTTCTAGACTTGTAATGTCTCTTCTATACTTTTATTCGACTGGTAATAACACACCATCAATCTGCTCTTCAGTATAAATTACAAATTTAGGCTCATAACTAGAACCGTCTTCTATTTTAACATTTACCAATCGTACTTCTCCAATTCTAGGATCAGTTAAGCTTCCTTCGAATGTATCCTGTCTTTGAAAATTTGGTGTACCCTCAGAAGCCCCTGTTAATACAAGACTAACGTAAGGCCCGGAATAACTAACCTCTGCTCCCGCACCAGCTGATACAACATCATTCGCTGTGCTACACTCAATAGGAGTCGAAACTTTTTCTCTATTATCCATAAGATTATATTTTAATATTAGATCTTTATTATACCAACTATCCCATAGTTGATGCAAATTTATTTTTAAAAAAGCATCTATTTAGTAGAATTAGGCTTTTCTAAATTCTTTTTCTATTATACTCTCCAAATAGAGATTTCTGGACATAGTAATTATAGTGTGTTATAGTAGCAGTATAGGCGACTTATCTACATGTCAATAAACAAATCACTTGAAAACCTAAATCTCACTCGAAACGAAATTGAAATTTACACCTTTCTACTTCGTAATGGGAAATCAATAGGATCGAACCTTGTCACGCTAACAAATATTGACAAGGGCTCCGTTTACCGGGCTCTCAAGTCTCTTATCAAAAAAGGAATTATCACAGCTACAGGTAAAACGCGTAATCAAGTATTTATTCCGCAGGAGCCTGAGATTTTACTAAAGATTATTAAATCAAAGGAGAATGAGTTTAATCGTACAAAACAAGATATCAATAGATTTATTCAGGATGTTGATAAATATGCTAAGGAAAACTATAAATCTGAACACATAAAAGTGTATGAAGGACACACTGGGTACAAGCTTTGGCTTGAACAAAGATTGAAAGGAAGTGTAGATATTATTCGTGAGATTGCTCCCTTAAGGCATATTCAGATACACTTCAAAGATTATTATAAGTTTATGGAGAAGCATATACGTGAAAGAGTTCAGAAGGGCATTAAACTACATGTATTGATAGATTTATCCGAAGAATTTGACCACATTGATAGAACTAAGGATAAGTTCCTAAAAGAAGCAAGAAAACTAGATACTAGACTGAAACTGGATGCTGTGTTTACCACATTTGGAGATAGAACTGGTTTTTTTAGTAACAAAGACAACAAATTTATAGGAATAATAATAGAAGATAAATTTATCACTAGTATGCTTTCAAGCCTGTACGATTTTCTTTGGAATCAGGCAAAAATCGTTACTTAAAATTATTATTAAAATAATGAAAATAGATGAAAGTACAAAAATTATGGCTCGTTTTCATACAGATCTAAATAATAGAGGGCTAAATATCTATAATCCTTATTTTGAAGAATCAAAAACAAACGCTCTTTACGTCTTGTTTCATAATAAAGATCCAAAACCCTTATTTGAAGGATTAAGATCATTAAATATTTCTGGTGCCATTCCTGCAGGATTTGAAAAAGATCCAATTCTTCTTGATCTAGTAGATGAACTTGGGCCTGTATCTAAAGCAACAGATCGAATTGGTGTTGTACGCCAAAGGGAAGGAAAGGTTACAGGTTTTTATCAAGCTGGTTATGGACTTGTACAGTCAATTCAAACAAAATTCGATATGAATGAAAAGAGTATTGTTATCCTTGGAGCAGGAAACGTTGTTAGGGCTTTCTTGACTCAGTTAAAATTAGATGGAATAAAACCAAAATCAATTGAAATTTATAACAGAACTATCAAAAATGCTGAAAAAATTGCCGAAGACAATATTGTTGTAGATAAAACTGGAGGCATGAATGAAATGGAAAGTGCTGAAGGAAATATATTTATCAACGCAACATACATTGGTTCTCCATGGCTTCAAGGTCAAAATTATGAATTCAAAGAGAAGTTTATTCGAAAGTTTGATTATGTTGCAGATGTTACATTCCTCCCACTGGAACCTCAGTTAATTGAAGTGGCAAATAAGTTGAACATCCCAAACTCCCCTGGTCATAGGATGTTTCTTTATCAAGGGAAAATGTGTCTACAGAAGGTACTGGATCTTGATGTAGATCTTGATATACTAAACAAGAAAATGTTATCTGACTTTAAAGAAAACTGGTCGTAAATAATAGATAAATAACTATGAACTGGATATTTGCTAGTCTGCTTATGCTTCTGTCTTCTATACTGACTTACCTAGCTATTCGATGGGCTAAAGATCAGAAAATCGAAGTAAACTTCCAAAACCTGGCGATGTTTATGCTTCCTGGATTTGTATACTTATTTCTTATTCTCATAAATGGTATTAGTTTAAAAATTGATCTCACAGAATTTCTTATCTTGCTTGGAAATGGTGTCTTTTTTAGCTGGCTGGGTAACTTTATATCACTTAAGGCTTTAAAAGAGGCTCCCAATCCAGGCTACAGTTTAATCATTTCTAAGAGTTATGTAGTGATGACATCCGTCTTATCCGTATGGCTCTTCTCATCAGAACTCACTGTGCAAAGCATCATAGCAATACTTATGATCATAGCGTTTTCGGCCTTGATAATCATTGATAAAGCAGGAAAAAAGACTGAAAACAAAAGATGGCTTCTATATACAATGTATGCTTTTTTTGCCTGGGGTTTTCAAGCCCTCATTCTAAAATACCTATCAGATACAGGCCTGGATAAGCTCGTAATTCTTATTTACCTGCAGGTGATCGGCTCTCTACTTATACTGCTTCAAATCATTCTAAATAAATCGAAATTCATAATAGCAAAGACATCATTGATTACGATTGCAATAATCGGAATAGCCTGGAGCGGTTTTAATTTCTTTATGATGGAAGGCTACAAGCTAGCACCAAACCCGGGCTACATAAACGCAGTAAATGCTACTTCTATAGCTTTTGTAACAGTATTCTCTTCGGTTTTGTTTAAGGATGAATTGAACTTGAGAAAAGTCATTGGGGTATTGGGGATAATTGGAAGCCTGATTATTTTATTCTTGTAGAATGAGAGCACCTTGTCTCGTTTAGAAGTAAACTTCATTGTCAGAAAAAAAGTTAAATATCTAGTTGTCTGACAACCACATCCTACAAACAGCAGATCTATCAAAGCTAACGACTTCGTTAATAAATATACCAATAGGAAGTGTAATCTGCATCTGATAGCCTTCGACCATTATCAATCCTTTCTCGTGATCTCTTATAGTGAGGGGAACTTGTGCCGTAACTGATAGGGTTACACCAGCATCCGACTTAGTCGGTTCACTATCTATAGTGCAAGGAACTATGGGAATGGCTAAACTATCTAGAGCAACTGGCACCGCGTAAACCTTTCCATCTCCATAGGTCACTTCGGTAATTGGAACTTCTTGACCAGCTTGAAATGTCGGTGCGCACTCTGACATACCTATCATAATTAATATGGGGTAATTATACCAGAATGTTAGTGTAAATCTTGACAAAGTTTGAATATTGTTTGATAGTGATCATTCGCATACTTTGAAAAAAGCCCCAGGAAGCGGTTGATAGATTGTACCTTCTACAACGATACACCTGACAGTCTTTCCGGCTTCATAAAATTCCTTTACAGTTCCTGTACCCGAAACTCTTTCATATTGAGGTATTACACATCTAGCAAGAACATCCGCAACATGAGTTGCCCTGCTAATAAAAAGACCTCCTGCTATTTGAACCTCTGTTTTTGCTGGAATCAGATCAATTGTGTAAGTACGATTTGCATCTACCTCAACATTCATATGATACTTAGTTACAAAGCAATTAATGATTTTACACTACGAGCTTATAATAAATCAACAGGGTAATTTAAAAGTATTTCAAGAGAGAATCATACACTTGATGTGAGACTTGAATTTTAGTGGCATTTTATTTCAATCCTTTTACAAACTTTGCTATATCATCCGGAAACTTGCTTACCCTCATTGCTCTCTTCAGTATCTCTCTACTCCACTTCTTTGCCTTTTGGATGTTGCTTTTTCTACTAGAGAGCATTACTTCCTCAGGCTTTTTGCCCTTCTCGACTTTCACAACACACAGGTAATCATCATCCCAGACACCATAATCCGGCTCACAACCAATACTTTCGATATCTTCCCACATCACAAGATAAGTCTTAATTCCTGCCTCAAAATCGAGCTTTATCTGCTTCAGAAATAACTTTCTCTTAAGATCAGATACTTTTCTGATCACAAAAACCCTGGTAAACTTTTTTATTCGTTTAGCAGCTCTCCTTGCTTCTTTAAAGTAATTTGATTGCGCATCCCAAAACTTCAAATCACTGAAGAATGTACAGAAGCCATACTTCCGTAAGTTACGAAATTTGAAAAGGCCTTCGTCGAAAACCTCTTTCGGTTTGATGTAAATTACCTCTTCTTCTTTGCTTTTCTTCATATAATCAATAGAGAACAACTCCTTTCTGTGAGCAAGATATTTTTGATATAGATTGAGGTCGAGTCTGGTTTTACATAACTCAAGCACAAGCGGGAACTCATTTAAATTCACCTCTGAGTTCATATGACCTGCTCTACGAACTTCTATTAGTGAACTGTCCATTTTCTTTCCAAATTCAAACATGTACTTTTTGTCTACATAAGGATCGTTTTCTGAATACAAGACATAGGAAATCGGAATAAGTTTTTTAAGTCTTTTAAAGTCGAAGTCTTTTTTATAGAAAGTTTTATTCACTAGTTTGAATCTCGGGTCACCACCCAAATCACTAAGGAATGGGCTTACGAATATGGCACTATCTAACTTTATGTTAAACTTGTTGACCAAATGCAGGATAAATACCGGTCCAAGCGAATGACCGACAAAACATACCTTCTTCGCCTTCTTGATTCTAGGTAATACTTTCTTCTCAAAGACCTTCAGCCAATTCTCCAAATTCTGATTCTTTGTTTTATAATTTTGAGATTTGAGATTTGAGTTCTCAGATATCTCATTCCATTCTTCGACAGGAAACTTCGGTACTAAAACATCCTGTCCAAAAAGTTCTAACTTTTCCTTGAGTTCCGGAAACCAGTTGCCTTCCGGGCTGCCGAACGAACCATGAAAGATGACAAAAAGCATATCAGTAATATGATAATATTAATGAAGAGTTTGATATGAATTTTATCTCAAATTGAAGATATTTGCTAACATTATAAATCGAACCTATATTCTACCTTATAAAAATCAATCCCACAGCTTTGAGCAGCTTTTTCATCACTGCCAGAATCCCCCACCATAAGTATCTCATGTTTGGTAGGTGCTGAATCAGTAAAGATAACATGAAATCCGTCAGTGTAAGGTTTAGCTAGTTTGTACAATTCACGAGCAGCAATTTTTTCAAAGGCTTCTAATACTTTTAATCTTCTGAGTGAGTTTTCTAACGTTGGAAAAGTATTTGATGACCAGATAAAGAAAGTGTAACTATTAGAATTGTTCTTTATGAAATTTATAATTTCCGGATTCTCAGTTTCTCCAGTCAAATTCTCGTTTTCAAACTTCAAGGTAAAATCTATCAATTCTTTCCAATATTTATAACCATATTTTTGAATCCCCAGATTTATAAGGTCGATTCCTCGTAATTTTTCTTTCTCATATTTATCAACCAAGGCTAAGTCATATTTGCTCATTATTCTCTTTATACCACTTCGGAATATATCCCAGTCAAGATGAAGTTTGACTATAGTTTCATCAAAGTCGAAGATCCGAAATTTCTTTTTGTTTTTTTCCAAATAGTTTTCAAGTTTCATAAATACTCTTTGAAGAATTTTATTGAAATATCATTAACTTTACGAATCCACTTCTCGTCTTTTTTGTAGAAGTGTCCCATACCCGGTATTTTGAAATTTGTTTCTGCTCATTTGCATATTTGAAAAGAAGATTTGAATTATTTGGTAATGTAGCTTCATCCTTCGAACCAACTACAAAAAGCATCGAAGAATAGATCTTCTTTATATACTTCCTCATATCGTAATTCTGCGCGTCTTTAAGAAAGGCATATGGGATACGAATGCACCCTATAGCTTTGTTCGAACTAGTTTTTTCATAAAAACCTGACTTTTCCCATTCTGCACTCAATTCTCCAAGTAAATCGTTTGTACCTAGCTTAACAGCTGGAGCTACTGCACAAAAAGCTTTGACATCATCTCTACGAGAAGCATAAGTAATACCAACCATAGGCCCCATACTATGTCCCCACAAACCAATTCTATTTCCATCGACATATTTTTGTTTCTTTAAGTATACATGAACACATCCGAGATCATCTACATAATTCGAAAATCTAAAGTCATTATCTATGGTACCTTCGCTTTCAGCGAACCCTGATGCGTCAAATCTTACAGCAACAAAACCTTTGTCAGCTAAATCCTCTGCTAAACTTTTGATATGCTTCTCATCTTTGTAGCCTGTAAATCCTTGTAGAAGAATAATTGCAGGAAATCTTCCGTTCCCTTCAGTTTTGTGAATTACTGCTGCAAGATTCAAATTTCTTTTGTTCTTAATCACTATTTTCATGTTGTTTTTTCCTAATCGAAAAAAGCTATATATTGTTTGCCGTTTCTAAGCGCAATTCTTACTCCCTCCCTATCAATTGATCCAACCCTTATCTCCCCATCAGTATCTATGAAAGTAACTGTTAACTTGTTAGTTACGATCTCTAAAATTATTATTACTTCTGGAGCTGAAATAGTTTTAGAATAATTCAAGTTCACAAATTCCTTTCTTCTCGGAAAAACAGAGATTCTTTCCCGAGAATTCAAAACTATTTCCTGCCATAGTCTCCCTCTCCAATTCTCCGGAGCAGGATTCGTATTGACTGCCGAAAAGCTATTTCAGCTCTACTACCATTTCGCAAATTACTGGTTTCTGGCATCGTTCGTTACTTACTATCTTCTTTTGTCTGAATATAAATATACGCTTGATTCAACCTCTCATTATAAGGAAACTTTAACAAAGCATCCTCTGCAAGGAACTTTTTAGCCTCATCATATTTTTCCTGTTTGATAAGTATCATAGCGTAGTTTTCATATGCTAGGAAGTAATCACCGTTCTGAATTGCCACGAGATAGTAATCCTCAGCTTTTTCAAGTTTTCCTTCTCTTTCAACTATTGCTCCCAAATTATTCCAGTTTGTCCACCAGTAAGGAGCTATTTCTACTGATCTCGTAAAATGCACCTTTGCCTCAGCCACGTTTCCTGTCCGAAACAGCTCAACTCCAAGGTTATTCTGCAAGTCAAACGATTCGCTTGAGATTTCGATATCTTTAGAGAACAATTTCAACCCATCAGACCAATCAAGCGTTCTATTTAAACTCCGGAACGATAGGATTAGAATTACAATCCCAGAAGTTAACGCTACAACACTTCTTATCGATTCTTTCTTAAGGTAAATTAACTCAAAAATAACTATGCTAAATGCGCCTGCCAATCCAACAAATGGAAGATAAAACCATCTGTCCGCAACTGTCATGTCTAGAGGAATTATTTGAAGATGCAGAAGCAGAGCTCCCAAAAACCAAAGTACAAAGAAAAGGTAGATCTTGAAGCTATTGTTTCTTCTTTTCTTTAGGAAGATACCAAGTATTATTAGTAACAGTAGAAACCCCGTTACTATAACTAGAGGAAAGTAAAAGTCACCCCAGTTTGCCTCTTCAACAACCCAATGCTGGGCAATAGCAAGTTTACTCGTGTTGAAAAGCGTAATGAGATAATGATAAATGATCTTTGGAACAGTTTGCATTCTCTCTGAGAAAGAAACCCTCATGATGGGAGATATTCCGCCCTTGCTGAAAGGTATCTTTGCGATAAAGACTCTGAGAATAAAGTATACAGCCAACATGACTGAGCTTGATTTGATCAGATTTAAAAGAACTTTTTTATCAAATATTATAACGTATGCAAATGTTATTCCGACAAATACGATCCCTGTTTCCTTCGAAAGAACAGAGAGAAATAGAAGCAGTGCAGACCACCAATGGGTTTTTATTTTGGTTGCTTCTTCAATCTTATTCAAGAAAGGATTTTCCTTGTAAACAGTAATCAATAACGCCAGCATCCCGAAAAATAAAAATAAAACATCCTGAAGTGCTGAAACGTATACTACAGCTTCAACATTTATAGGATGCACTAGAAAAAGAACAGAGGCCCCAAAAGCAATCCATTTAGAATTGTTGTAGGAATTTGATTTATCAAATTCTCCCAATAATCGTAGTAATAAAACAAACACCAAAATAGCGTTAGCAATGTGCAGCGTCACTTGAAACAAGTGGAACCCAAAGGCACCACCGCCAAAGATGGTATAGAGAATACTAAAAAACACACTCATCATCGGTTTGTAATATATGCCTCCCAAAATTCCGGCCCCGCCCGTATTAAAAGTACTTCCTGTGAAAAACGTTGGAATGTTACCCAATGAATGTACTAGAGTGTTGTTTACAACCTGTTCCTCATCATCCCAGATAAAACCATTGAAAAAAGATAAAAAGAATAGACAAAAGCCAATTACAATCAATATAATAATAAATTGCTTATATTTCATATAACTCAGAAACGTTAAATTCGAATACTGCAACAAAATCCATCAACAAACCTCTGCACTCAGTCAATACTTTTAAAAGCTTTGGCAAGCTTCATAACGATTTCAATGTTTGGTCTATACTGTCCGACATTATCCCCCTCCCAAAATCCCCATCTGTATATCATAAATGCTGTAAAGGCATGAACTCTAGTTCTCTCACCAGTGTCGATATCTGTAATTTCTACGTAACCAGAGCCGGAAATTTTATCCTTATATGCCGGAGGAGTCCCTTGTTCTCCTGGCATAGGAGAGACCTTATTCCCAAGTTCATCATCTCCAGCCCGGATTCTATATTTTACGCCGTCAGGAAATTCAAGAACTCTAACCCCATTATGCAAATATAAATACCCGGCAATCATAGTAGCTACTGATGCTTCTTGATGAGTAAGATCATTACTTAAAATAGTAGCATTGTCACGTAAGAGAGTAGATCTAAATGAATCATCATCTCCAAGAACTCTTTCTGCTCTTAATCGCCTTTCCAAATTCAGCATATCAATACCATCTAGAGTCGCTAACTGCCCTATTAAATCATTAGTATTCACACCACAAACTTCAAATCCTTCCCTAGTCTTTCTCGGTACAAATACTGCCTCATAACCAGAAATTGATCGAATCTCTGTTTCGACATCAGGAATCTTTATCTCACCAACTTCACCGCCATGTGTATCAACGATAACTCCAGTTGCAGGATAATAAGTTGTCATATTCTTTTCCTCTTTCATAATTTTCACAAGATC
>JAHIVN010000125.1 GCA_018816645.1 Patescibacteria group bacterium
GGAACAACAGCAGAAGAACTGATTAAAACAGGATTAAGAATTAAAGAATCTGGAATTGAATTAAGTGACTTTGTAATGCCTGGACTGGGAGGTAATCTTAACCTAGAGGGAGAGGAAACATGGAAAAAACATGCAGAAGAGACTGCACGGGTAATGAATGAAACAAATCCAGACTGGATAAGACTAAGGACATTGCACATCTATCCCAATACACCATTATATCAAAAGAAAAGAACCGGAGAATTTCAAAGATTAAGTGATCCAGATATTGTCGAAGAAATCAGGCTTTTTATCGAAGACTTATAGTAAGTGCCATTAATTTATAGACAGATTTATATACTTGTTCTCTTATCTTTTATAAAAAGAGGTGAAATTATGGCAAACATTACATCTGCTATCAATGCTACGTTACAGAGAATAAAAGACCCGATTATACAAAATCGGCTGATGATGGTTCGTGATGCATTTCACCAACCGTTGCGTGATGTGGCAGCATCGTATGGCTGTGCACATGGCAAAGTTGATTATTGGAAAAAAAGATATGAACAACTAGGCGTTCGTGGGTTGTACACCAAGAAACAGCAAGGAAGACCAAAGAAAATAACTCTTGAACAAGAGAAGAAATTACGTCGAGTTGTGAGGAGACATAATATCAAACAAGGTTGGCAGACAAAACAGGTTCGTCAACTCATCCATGATGAAGCAGGTGTGAAATATAGCTTTCGACACACTATCCGAATAACACAATCGTGGGGTTTAGGAAAAATAAAACCTCGTCCTCGCTACGCTTTTTCAAAGCAAGAAGACAGAGCTGATTTCATAAAAAAAACAAAAAATTTTTGGCACGTCAACCGTTAAATTATGTTTTGGTAGTTGAAGATGAAAGTATATTCATCTACGATGTGAAAATACGCTCAGTCTGGGCAGTGAAAGGAAGTAAACCAATAATATTAACAACGGGGTCACATAGAAAAATTGTTTTCTTTGGTGTTGTTGCAGAAGATGGAACTCAATGCTTCAGAACATACCCTGAAGCTAATAGCGATGCGTTTCTTGATTATCTGAAGGTGATTCTGAGGAAGTATCCAAAGATGATATTGTTTATGGATAAAGCAACTTATCACAGGAAAGAAGCAAGAGTTAAAAAATTTCTTGCAAAACACAAGGATGGGATAAAAGTAAGATGGTTCCCATCGGGATTTCCAGAAGCAAACCCGATGGAAGAGTGTTGGAACCAAGGCAAAGACAATGTTTTGGGATCAAGATTCTTTGATTCGTTTAATGAGTTTGAAAAAGCAGCAACAAAGTATTTTCGAACGAAGAGATTTAAGCTAGATTTGTACAAATATTTATGTCACTAGCTATAGTTCTTTCTGTGTTTTTGTTATGGGTAAGCATATTATGAGGCTTAACCCAAAGGTCAGGAGCAGGGTAAATAGGCAATTGCTTGTTCTTGCTTTGACTTTGCTGTGGAATTTTGCTTGTAAGCTGAAACCGCCTGCTGGATATTACAAGCAGAAGGGAAGAAAGGCAGGCGATTGGAGGGTTAAATTTTGTTTATGTGTCCTCCGTGTGGTTCTGATTAAGAACTATGACCAGTATGAGGCTGAGATGGTGACTGATTTGAGGCTTTTGCAGTTTTTCGGTGTTCTAAACTTGCCGAGTAGAAGCAACATACACAGGTTTACTCAGCTTATGACTGCTGCATACATCAGACGGTGTATGCAGGAGTTGGTGAGACCATATGCTTCAGGAGTAGTTGATTTGCTATTGGATGCGACTGGAATCAGTTTGATGAGCAGAAGCATATGGTACAATCTTCGTACTGGTACAAAAATAATGAAGAGAGATTGCTATAAGCTCCACGCTGCAATCTCTCTTCGCTGGGGACTTATCCATAACTGGCGTATCAGCAATGGCAAAAGGCATGAGTGTCCATTCCTCATTAGCCTGCTAAACCCATTCAGAAGATTAGGCTTAGTGCTTGCTGACGCTGGTTACTCGTCAAGGAAAAATCTCCAGTATATCGTGGATAAGTGTGGAGCTCCCTTTATCAAATTTTCCAAAAATGCCACAGCAAAAAGCAAGAATTATCCTGCATGGAAACTGCAACACTATTTCTACACGACAATGCGATATGTGTGGGACAGGATATACGCAAAAAGAAACCGCATTGAGAATGTCTTTTCTGTCATCAAAGGGGTGTGGGGTGACAGCCTGCATTCTCACAAAAAGCGCAGAAGAATGAGAGAACTAATGCTAAGACTTCTCGCTTATAACGTGAGACAAATAATGTACATACAATACAGCAGAGAAAACAACCTACCTCTTTGGGTAAGAGCATAAAAATAGAGAAATCAGATAAAAATCTGCAAAGAACTAGCGATAGCTGTTTTGTAGCGTCCTCAAAACTCAGCAACATCTTTACTTGCTGGACGGCATCCCCGGAAGGGACACCCCCTGCCTCACAGAAGCGGTTAAAACAAAGAGTTTTGCCTTAAGGACGCTACAAAA
>JAHIVN010000126.1 GCA_018816645.1 Patescibacteria group bacterium
CCATAGCACGTCGCAGCACATCTGCTTCACCAAGAGAATAACCCGCAACATCCACTGCTATACGAAGAACCTGCTCCTGATAGATAGCAAAACCATAAGTATTCTCGAGAATCGGCTTTAAGGTAGGATGCAGGTATTCTACTTTCTGTTTGCCAAATTTACGAGCAATGTAATCAGGAATGTACTTCATCGGACCTGGTCTGTAGGCTGCTCCTAAAAAGATCAGGTCTTCAAATGTAGACGGTTTAAGCTCTTTAAGATATTTCTTCATACCTTCGCTCTCAAACTGGAAAACAGCAGTTGTCTGACCTTTTCGAAATAAATCATAGGTGATGTCATCGTCAAGCGGGATCTCGTTTATATCTATATCTTTGCCCTTAAATTCTTTTACAAGCTCTAAAACATTTTTTATAATCGTAAGATTCGTCAATCCCAGAAAATCAAACTTCATAAGCCCTACATTTTCAATTGTATAACCTTCTATTTGAGTAATGACGCGGTCTCCCTGTCCCGTCTCTCTTTGTAATGGGATATACTCAACGATAGGCTTCGGAGTAACAAGATAACCGCATGCATGCGTAGATACATGTCTAGCAATCCCCTCTACTCTTTGGACTATATCGGCAAGTTTCTTTAACTGAGCATCGGAATTGATAATTTTGCCAAATTCTCTATTTCCACTCATCATATCTACCATATGTGCTACTTTTCCAAATTTCACATCAACCATTTTTGAAAGCTTATCCGCGATCTCTAGATCAATATCCAACACACGAGCAACGTCTCGAATTGCAGCCCGAGTTTTCATTCTTCCAAAAGTCCCTATGAACGCAGTATTCTTCTTTCCATACGTATCTGTCATGTACTTGAAAAGTTCGTCACGCCTGTCGTCCTGAAAGTCGATATCAAAATCTGGTGGAGAAAGCCGCTCAGGATTGAGAAATCTCTCAAAATAAAGCTCATACTTGAAAGGATCAATGTTCGTTATTTTTAAAGCATAAGAGACAACACTGCCGGCACCACTTCCACGTCCAGGACCTACAATGATCCCCTTGTCCAATGCCCAGTTTACATAATCCTGAACAACGAGAAAATAGTCGTCATATCCTTTTTCATGTATTAGATCCAGTTCGTAATTCAACCTATCTGTTATTTCATCAGTCAGCTTTCCATAACGACTCTTAGCACCTTCAAAGCTGATATCCTTCAATGTATCCTTTGCACTCTTCCCTTTAGAGAGTTTACCGAATTTAGGCTGAACTCTCTCGAATAAAATATCAAAGTCCTCAACGCTCTCTACAATTTTTTGAGTATTCTCTATTGCTTCAGGAATGTCAGAAAAAAGCTCCTTCATCTGATCTGAATCTTTTATATAGAACTCTTCTGACCAGGACTTTCTTCTGGTATCATCGTCCATTTTTTTTCCGTCGCTTATAGCCCATAGAACCTCCTGGGCAAACCAATCATCCTTGTTTAAGTAATGACTGTCACAGCTAGCTACAAGAGGAAGATTGAGTTTTTTAGCAAACTTTACCAGCTTATCTACTAGATTTTCTGCTTCCTTTATTCCATTCCGCTGAATCTCAATATAGAACTCGTCAAGATGTTTACGAAGGAATTCTGCCCACTCCTTAGCCTCTTTGTCCTGTCCCTTAGCCAACTGTTTATTTACGATTCCACCTAAACATGCACTTAAACCTATCACGCCTTTGCCGTATTTCTCTAGGAGTTCTTTGTCTATACGAGGTTTATAATAAAAACCTTCAAGATGGGAATCAGACACCATCTTAACTATATTTTTATATCCTTCAAGATTCTTTGCTAAAAGAACAATGTGATATCTTTTGTCATCCACCTTCGGAACTTTGTCAAACCTAGTTCTGAACGCGATATAAGCCTCAACACCTAATATCGGTTTTATTCCCTGCTCTTTACACTGAAGCCAGAAATCATATATACCATACATGACACCATGATCGGTCAGAGCAACACTATTCATGCCCGACTCCTTTATCTTTGACACCAGATCTGGAATCTTCGTAAGACCATCGAGAAGTGAGAACTCACTATGCAAATGTAGATGAGAAAAATCAGCCATACCCAAAAGGTTTTATCCCTATTTCGTATTTTGCTAAATTACATCGGAACTTAATAAATCTCTGCGTTATCTAAATATAGAGGAGTAAAGCTTTTAACACAAGAACAAATGTACAATATTTGGAAACAATAGAAAATAATTACATAGTCCTCAACGAATCAACTAATTTTCAAATTGGTATGAACCTAAAAGGACATCTGATTGTAGAAGGAGTATAAATGGGTTATCCAGGTTTCTGGGTTTTGTGGTCCATATGACGAATAAGCCAGCTCTTCAAAAGTATCAACACCCTTGAGATAATAGTTGCCAGCAATCCAGTCAGCTGAAAATGATATCGCTTCAGGCCAGCTGGCAAATCTAAATCCGATCATTCCCCAGGCACTATGTCCGGGACAAACTCGACCAAGCCCCGATTCCACTCCGGCAATAGCAAGAAAGTATTTACAATAATGCTCACCGTATTTGATGCAGGAGTCAAGTATCACATCTGAATATGGAGCCATGGGCGAACCCTGCGACACTAGATACGTCTGGATCAGAGTAATTTTATTCATTCTCTCTCGCTTTTTTTCTTCTTCTATTCTACGTTTTTCTTCCTCTATCCTTTGTAATTTCTCATCGTATTTACTTTTAGCTTCAAGCATCTCTTCACTCGAAGGCCTCAGAAGCCTAAACTCAACTTCATTCACAGTATTGAAGTCAACCTCCTCTGACATGACAGTGCTGGCACCAAGCACACTTGTTTCGGCTTTTACCTGTTTGACAACATTTGGATCACTAATTGATCTGAAAGCAAGAAACAGTACAAGAAACAAAGCAACTATACCACTTAATATCCTAAAGTGTGGTACGAACCGCACTATTGATGCAGTAACTTTCTTGTGAGATTTTGATTGTTCTCCTGAGTACCTTTTCAGAACTGCTTTGTAAGAGTTTAAGCCTATATTATAGGCAAATTTCAAAAGTAAAGCATTATAACAATGCATATTTTTTAAGTCAAACTTGCTATCGGTCATATGATATTTAATATTGATACATTTCGGAGTTTATGTTATTTTTATTTAGCTTAATTCTTCACAGACTCTAAATTGAAAAAGATTCTTATTACAGGTGGAGCTGGCTATATTGGAAGTCATGTACTGAGGCTTCTTTCCCAGAACAAAAATTACGACTTAACAGTAATAGATAGCCTAGAAAAGGGTTTTAAACAGGCAGTTGATATAATTAGCAGTGAATCTCAAAACACTATAAAGTTTATACAAATGGATCTTCGAAATATAAACGATTTCGATAGACTAGATAACCAGAAGTTTGATGCGACTTTGCATTTTGCTGCATTTATTTTGGTAGGGGACTCTGTTGAGAAGCCTATAAAATACTTTGAAAATAATGTCTCCGGCTCTATTAACTTACTCAAGTACCTAAATGAAAGTAATTCGAAGAATCTAGTATTCTCTTCAACCAGTGCACTTTATTCTAAAAGGGCAACACCCCCATTTACTGAAGAAAGCCTCGTTGAACCGGAGAATCCCTATGCAGAGTCCAAATATACTACTGAGAAGATCATAAACTGGATGAACGAATCACACGGCTTTCGATCCATCATCCTGCGTTACTTCAATCCCTGCGGCTGTAGTTTAGATGGGAAAATAGGTTACTCCTTGATTCCCTCACTTCACTTATTTCCAAATGTCGTTCGCGGAGCTCTGGGACAGCAACCATTTACAGTAACATGTGGCAAGGTAAACACAGCTGATGGAACAACGATCAGAGATTACTTCAACGTCTTAGATCTTGCTGCTGCACACAAAATTGCACTCGAGGCCCTATTAGAAGGTAAAGCAGGAGGTACCTATAACGTGGGAACTGGAAAAGGACACTCTGTTAAAGAGATCATTGATATTGTTAAGAAAATAACTGGAGTCGAATTCAAAATCGAACCTGGAATGCAAAGGCCGGGGGAATTGCCCGAAGTATATTGTGATCCGAGCAGATTCAAAAATGAATTTAACTGGGAGCCAAAATACACTCTTGAACAGGCTGTTGAGAGTTTAGTAAAGTGGTTCAAGAAGCATCCAAACGGATACAACTACTAACCTTAAAAATATCACAATCAATAGATATCTACGACACGTAAGATGATGATTGACTGGGAAATTTCCTCCTGCTATAATATGCATTCACACAACTACAACGAAAGGACCCTTTGTTTTAATGCAAAATATCATTCTTTCCCATTCAAAAATCAAAGAGCTAAAGGCTAAATACCACAAGCTCAAGGAAGAACTACGTCAACACCATGAAGAAGAAAGCTCAACAATACTCATGAGCTTCAAAGAGGCAGCTTCAAATGACGCTGATTTTAGTGCAAAGGAATCGGAATTACGAAGGCTAAAAAGTATTCTCTCAAAGGTGAAAGTGCTTCCAGAGAAAGTTAATAGCAGGAAGATTATTCTTGGATCGTACGTCGAATTTGTTGATAAGAATAGAAATACAAACAAGTATAGACTTGTTCATCCTCTTGAAGCTGATCCGGACAAGAAACTTCTTTCAACCGAATCCCCCTTAGGAAAAACTCTCCTGGGGAGAACAGAGCAAGATATCTTCTGTTCTGGGACAAAGAACTTCAAAATTACAAAAGTATTCTAAGGTTAAATCAGGCTAAAATATTTTGTAAACCTACCAGTCAATATAGGTGTATATATTTACAAATTTACATAATAATAGTACATTACTTAATAGAATTATCTTTTTAATCATAGCTTCCTATGAAATCAAAAAAACTCATCCCCAGTTTAGTTATTGTTATTGGAATCATTCTATTATCTTTTTGCTTTGGTATCAGTTATTTAGCTTACAAATATGTCAAAGACCAGAGAGATGAGGATTACAAACCCCTCTGGATCCCGAAGCTTTCAGATACTATGACCAGCTTTCAAAGTGATGCGGAATTTGACAGCTATATGACCAAAGTTGAAGAAGATTTAGATTCAAATAATGGACAAGGCCCGGGTACAGGAGGATGGGGTTATATGGAAGAAAGTTCGGACATGGCGATAAATCCATCTTCTCCAACAAAAGAAAGTATAACGAATGTGCAGGAAAGCGGAGTAGATGAGGGAGACATCGTGAAAGCCTATGAGAATTACCTTGTAATACTTCGCAGAGGAAAGTTGTTCACTGTTAACATCGAAAATGCTGATAGGAAAGAGCTAAGTGCCGTTTCTAGTATAAATGCCTATCCAGAAGGTTTTAGTCAGGGAACCTGGTATGACGAAATGCTGATTTATAAAAATAAAATTATTGTTATCGGTTATTCGTACCAGCTAAGTGCTACTGAGGTAAATATGTTTGAGATCAGTAAAAGTGGTTCACTTTCACATTCAGATTCTTACTACATCGATTCAAATGACTATTACTCATCAAGAAACTATGCCAGCAGGCTCGTGGATGATCGGCTGATATTTTACATGCCTTACTATTTATTCTCCTATAATTATGTAAATGATGAATATAGACAAGAGGTTTCTTTTCCACAAGTCAGGAAATGGCTTGAAGGTAATACACTTTCCGAAGGAAGAGATATTCTAAATAAAACAGACATATACAAGCCTGTGCAGGATTCGTATTCACCGACACTACATACTGTTGTAAAATGCGACTTGGACAGCTCTGATTTCGACTGTACGGCAAAAGCAATTCTCGGTCCTTATTCTAGAAACTTCTATGTATCACCAAATGCAATTTATGTCTGGGTATCTGATGATGACTATAGTCATTATCTTGAGGAAGAAGATTCTGATCGCAATGAAATCTCCTCTGATTCTTATGTTTATATGTTTCTCATAGATGACAGTACAGCGCGAGTATTACGCGCGGATGGAAGTCCTGTCGACCAGTTTTCATTCAAAGAGGACGCTGACGGATATTTGAATGTCGTAGTTCGTGAATATACTTCAGGCGACGCGATGTGGAATCCCGAAGCAACCAGCGGAGCGATGGCGCTGCTCAGAGTATCTCTCGAGGAATTCGGTCCAGAGCCTCAAGAGGCTAAAACTGGCTCCTACAAAGATCTACCTTCTCCAGAAGGATACACACTACAAAACAGATTCGTAGGAGACTATCTGCTTTATGGGTCAGGCAGCAACTGGTATTACGACGAAAATGCTGAAGTAAACCTGTACGTCAATGAATATAAGACTATGAAAAGTTCCCAAAGTATCAATCTAGCACATAGTGTAGACAGACTCGAAGTGCTGGGAAATAATGCAGTAGTAATTGGCACTAATAATGAGAGCCTCAAGTTCAGCTCTATTGAGCTTGGTGATAAATCTGTGATTAAGGACACTTACTCAATCAAAGGTGCTCAGCAGGGAGAACTTAGAAGTCATGGCTTTTTCTATAAAGAATACGAGGATTTGGGTGTACTTGGCCTGCCGATTCTGGGGCAAGGAGAATTGTACGAACATCTGTTTAACGACTCAGCTCAGATAGTATTTTTGAAAGTAGGGGATAATTTGAACTTCAACCTGCTTGGAACTCTGGACGGAACTCCGCCTGAAAATGAAAACACAGACAACTGTCAATTTTCCTGTACTGACTGGTACGGCAACTCAAGGCCGATATTTTATACTGATAGAATATTTGGACTTATGGGCTATGAGCTTGTCGAGGGGAAGATTGAGAATGATAAAATAAATGAAATTGATAGATTGAATTATCTTTCGGATTAAGGTTGCTTTTTTGATTATATCTAGGGAGCCTGCCTGTCGGAGACAGGGAACTTAATTAATCCAGCTGTGCGGGAAAACTCAAATTCCTGCCAAGGTCTCCTTTCCCAGATACTTAGTACCGGATTCCTAATCCCCGATACCAGTCACCAAATCCCTGCTCCTAATAAACTCTACTCTACTAGAATTCTTCAATAACTATATCCTATAATACAACACTAACATTGTCAGCGACGAATTATGGAAAAACAGCAAGTACCCGAAATATTGGTAACACTTCCGGGTGATTCTACAAGGGAATTCCTGGAGGCACATATAAATGCAGGTGCGACAGGCCTTAGAATCCATACTGCAAAGATGGCGTCGGAACAAATAGCACGACTTGTTCGGTTATGTCAACAGTTAGACCTATGTCCCGTAGTTGATCTTGCCGGAAACAGAAAAGCTAGAACACTCGATACACCTGGAATGGTCCATGGAAGCGGTCTCGAGAGTCAAAATAAGCTACTGGCAATTGAAAGGGGTAACATTGTTATATTGGTTCCGGCTAGTACTACTAATTCAGTAATAGCAAATCTGCAATCACGTACACAGTACAAATATCTGAGGGTAACAGCCATTCCAGCTTTAAATAACGGTGACATGCTCGAGTTCGCAGACGGAAAGGTGGCTTGTAATGTAATTGAAGCTCCTCAAATCGAGGGGCTTCAAGATTATCTAGCAGTAACAATAACAGAAATTACAAACACTGCCGGAATATTCTGGAGAATGGGGATTACAAGTTCAACAAATGATCTCTTTTCTGCTCCTGGAGGTATCTTATCAGAAATAGATTTGAATATTCTTCAGGAACTTAAACAGTCCGGGTTAACTAAAGATATTATAATAGCATTGTCATTTGTATCATATCCTGGACAGATTACAGAAACTATCAAATTGCTTGAAAAAATTGGATTTAAATTAAAAAACATTACTTTGCAGGCAAAAATTGAAACGATACAAGGTGCTGAAAACGTTCTCGAAATTGTTAATGCTACAAGAGAAAAAGGTGTAGCTATAGAGATTGAGATTGCGCGAGGTGACCTCGCAGAAGCTTGTAAATTACACAAAAGAGATCTATACGAAGTTCAAACCCAAATCATCAATAATTTAACAGGCAAAAATGTAAAGGTAATTATAGCAACAGGAGTTGCTGAATCAGCTATTTCAAAAATCAGGGAATCTGGTAATTTTAAACAACTTAGTTCAGCCGAACGACGCAAAATTGTCCATGAGACACTTTATATTCTAACTGGCCGTGCTGTCGGCTGGATGCTTGCCGGAGAAACAATGATAACAGGACAAAACAGTGTTGAAATTACAAGAATTGTCAGAGAAACTTACGAAAGGGGAGTACAGATTGTACAACGCTTCCAACGTAGAATATAATGGTATCTGGTAACCGGTATCCGGTATGGGGTAGCAGTAGCAGCTCACTGATCACTAACTGTTACCAGGTACCAGTTCCTAGTTACCAGATAATCGTTACCTGTTACCAGTCCCAAATGCAAATCGATCACTCAGCCCAAATTTCCATACTTAGAGAACTTCTCTTTAAGCCGAAGGCTCGATTCTGCGATCTGAACAAGACTGATCTAACAAATGATCATTTCAACTTTCATCTCAAACGCCTTGTGAAGCTGGGAATCGTTGAGAAAAAAGAAAACTACTATCAGCTTTCTCCGCAAGGTTTGGATATAGCAGGCAGAATGGATCTGAAAAACATGGAGATCATAAAACAGCCCAAAGTTGGTGTGATGATTTATGTAACTCGCACTATTAATGATAAAATAGAAGTCTTAATGGGAAAGAGGTTACGAGACCCTTCAAAGGATATGATTGGTCTCCACACAGAAAAGGTGCGTTTCGGAGAATCCTTTGTTGAAACAGCGAAAAGATGTTTGACCAAAGAGACAGGACTGACAGGAGATTTTGAATACACCGGGGCTGTTCACATGATCAAGCATCAATGTAAATTTCCATACATAGACGTCATCCTAAACTGTTATAAATCGACTGAGATTAGCGGGAAACTAATCGAACTGACTCTAGAGAGTGAAAACTTTTGGATCGACTTCGATAAGGTCAAGAATCTCAGAAATAAATTTTACGGTCTTATCGAAGATCTTGCTGCCATAGCTTCTGGTAAGATTTTTTTCAAAGAGCGAATTGTAAAATCTGATTAATTGTACCCAAAGACTCATTAATACGTAAAAATATATGTAAGGACTTACATGAAAAAACTCGAGAAAAGAGGAGAGTTTATTGAGGCTTTCAACAAATACAATACTGGAATATTTAGGTATCTTTATTTAAGATCAAATTTTCATAAAGAAACCGCTCAGGATCTCGCTCAGGAAGTTTTTGTGAAAGCTTGGAAACACAGAGGCTCTTATAATAGCAGAAAAGCTACAATCAAGACATGGTTATTCACCATTACGAAAAATACGCTTGTTGACTTTTATAGAAAAAACCGAAAAGTTGAATCCTTAGAAGATACCAAACTAGAATCAATTCTTGTTACAACTGATTCTGAAGATAAAATCTTGTACGATGAAATCTTAAAAAAATTAAAAGTGCTTTCAAGTAATGAACAAGAATTAATTATCTTAAGATTTATTGAAGGTTTTGAAATCAGCGAAATCGCTAAGATGATAAATAAAAATTACACCGCCGCTAAAATAGCTATTCTCAGGGCTTTAGATAAATTGAAAGAACTAATAAGTCATGAAGTTAAGTGAAGAACAACTGAAGCAAAAACTGAAGGAGTTGAATCTCCAGCCGGATCAAAGCTGGCGCACAGAAACTCAGGATTATTTGAATGAGTTAATTCTAAAAGATGTACCCAAAGACAAAAAATCACGTAATATTCTTACGTATATATTTTATATTTTTACTTTTCAATTTATGAATAGCAAGACTAAAGTACTTGCAGGTTCAATAGTTGGAGTGATCGCGGCATTTTCACTGGGAACTGCTGCTTATGCTTCAAATGATGCTGTTTCAGGTGACTTGCTTTATCCACTCGATAAGGCTATGGAAAGCATGAAGAGAGTAATGCTCCTAGATCCTGTGAAAAAGGCTGAATACGAGGAAGATATCCTTGATGAAAGAATCGGTGAGCTGAAAAAGCTGCAAAATCAGCAAGCAGAGCAAGCTCGATTAGACCAAGCCGGAGAGGATATAGAACAGCAAAAGAGCAGAATTCAGGAAAGAATAAGAGAAATCGAAGAAAACGACCCGAACGAGAATAGTCAGGAAGATCAGGAAAGAATTAAAAACAGATTTGAGGAACAAGAAGAAGAGCATAATGAGGTAAAGGAAATGAATCAGAAGCAGGAGAATAAACCTTCAAGTGAAACTGAGGAGGATTCCCTGACAACCACCTCGAGCTCCGATGATACTCCAGGAGAACCGGGGGGTGTTGGAGTACAGCAAAGACCACAGGATCAGGACCGTGATGGATGTACAGGAGACTGCGGTTCAAATGAAGGTGATGGAGATAAGCCCAGAGAAGGCTGGGACTAAATTTTTTCAATGGGTAAATCAGCCAGAAAGGAGCGGAAAACCGCTCCTTTTTTACAGGTCTACAGTTTTATGAAATTCATAAAGATCCCCGAAAAGATTTGTAACAATATATATCCACCAGACAACAGCTACTAAATTCCAAATACCTACTCCCTGATACTAAACCCCACTTTACTAGATTTCTACGCTGCAGTAATTTATAATTTTCACAACTTTAAACTCTACATTTTAAATTCTGCATTAGAAAAATTGAACACCCAAGATAATGCTAAATTCCACATAGTTCTAGTCAGCGGAGTAGTTGAGAAAAATGGAAAATACCTAATCGCACAGAGGAGCTTTGATGAAATTCAGGCTCCCGGAAAATGGGCGCTTCCAGGTGGTAAAGTAGAATTATTTACAAAAGAAAATGATTTAGATGTTTTAGAAAAAACACTTGAAAAGGAAATAGAAGAGGAAGTCGCGGTTCGGATCCATCCTAAGCCTGTCTATGTTAAAAGCTCATCATTTACTCGTATCGATGAAGCAACAGTAGTTGGAATTCTTTTCTTGTGCAAATGGAAATCCGGCAAAGCAGAACCTCTAGAGGATACCATCAAGGTTGCATGGGTTGGGATGAATGAGCTTGATAATTTCGTTTTTTGCGCCGGGATAGAGAATGCTCTAAAACTAGCCGATGAAAGGAGAAGCTCAATGAATTAGATAACTGCTTTGATGTAAGGTAAAAATATCATCAACCCGATTGCTATATCCATAATGGCGATAATTAAAACAGCTGCAGAAGCTAAGTCCTTAACCTTTTTCACCACTACATTAAACTGCTTTAATTCAACCATTGCCTCAATGCTGGTATTCATAAGTTCAGCACTCAATGTGATTCCAAAGCAAAATATGAGAACAATCCACTCGAGTTTGCTGATACCTAGAAATATTCCCGCAATGACAACATTCAACATCAAGAAAAGCTCTATAATGAAATTCAGCTCATACTTAAATCCAATCTTCAGTCCTGAAATTGCGGCTTTATAACTTCTCAGGTGATTGCTTACGTTATACTCCACCTTTTTATCTATCCATTTACTTTTGATTTCGTGTGAATCCATTTTTGAAAAGCATTATAAATAAGGATGAAAACAGAATGAAAATTGTTAATGATAAAATGTTTGCACCTGTTTGAGGTAAATTTAGGGTTAATATGGTGGGATCGTTATCCTCACTAGTATCCGGATCATCGGTTAATTCTTCAGTATCGTTCTCTCCATCATTGTCGCTGTCATACACAACTCTTCCTTGATTTACTACCTCACTATCTGCTATTTCACTTTTTAATCTGCCTCGAATAACTATCTCCACCTCTTCTCCCTCCGGGATATCTATCCCTGTAATGTGAACCAAATTACTTGTAGAATGATCCTCACTTCCCTCTGGAATACTGATAACTTCAAATGTTTCAAACTGTTCAGGTTTTGGATCAAAGAACTCGACTCCTACCAAGTCCGCATTACCATTATTCAGAATAGTAATTGTATATTGAATTATTTCCCCAGGGGAAACTTCGCCATTTTCTTGTAAAGGAGTGCCCCTTTTAATTGCCTGTACCAGACCATTATATGGAAGCTGGTATACACGAATATGCTGATAGTTCGCACCATCAACTCCACAAGTAAACTCCACCAGCTCCTTGTTTAGGTCCTGATCTATATTGAATATCTTGAAATCATGCCCAAAGCTACCACGCCTATTTAACCAAGTCCATTTATCTTCGTTTAGTAGTGTAAATGAATCCACATTATCTTGATAAATCCAAAGCTGGCCATCGTAGCTACCATTCGTTGGTGATGCTGTTCCAATATATCTATCACCAGTTATAATAAGTTCCTTTGTCGAATCCCCATAGACATTGTACATAAACATTTCTGAACTATTATTTACAGATTTATTTCCCATCGCCCAGTAAGTAGATTCATGTATATCACCTAATGGTTTCCTGATTAGGAAAAATTGCCGAGTGTATTCAGGAACAATGGTCTGATATTCATAAACAAAAAAAACCCACTCAGGCGTATCACCATTTAGGTTGACTACAGCATGATACATTCCCCCAATGTGAAGTGGTAGTCCGACTTCTTCTGAATAATAACTAGACTCAACCAGAGAGTCTCCATCAAAGTCGTATCGATAGAAGTCATAATAAGATGTAGAATCTGGAAATGTCCCAATCCAATGGGTACTAGCTACATATATTTCCTCAAACCCGTCATTATCTAGATCATAGATTTCTAAGCCGGTTGTATTCTTATACTCATTATAGTTTATCTTCCATGAATTATTTGAGAATAATGTAAAATCAGGACTACACTCCCAAATCTTGATTTCATGTAAATATGTCTCATCTACCCAAGTTGTTCCAATGGTTAGGACTTCGTTCTCATTATCACTATCGAAATCTGCGACCCTGACACCACCTATTGGATAATCATCATTAGCCAAGCCTATATCCCAAGTAGTTTCCGTAAGTAGAGAAAGATCGGTACCGTCCCAATTATATATAAATAAACTCATATTTTTCCCTTCACCTACTACTGTACTATTTCCAATATGTATGAGTTCTTTCGTGCCATCTCCATCAAAATCATTTGCCTGCAAGTACTCACCACTGGAATACTGTAATTTGTGTCCTGAAGCCAACTGATCCAGTAAGACTAATCTATCAGCGTATGGTTCAGAAGGATCATAACGCCAAACCTGAAGAAAATTATTATCTGTTTGGGTAGAATCTGTCATAGTTATCAGCTCAACTGTCCCGTCATTATCAAGATCCACAATAAACATATCATCTCCATGTGACTGTGCCCCAGTAACTGTTTGCCATGCATACGGCGGGTTCGTATACGTAGCGTCACCATCCGGATACTGGTCTCCGATATCAGGATCATATCCAGGAGGATGGGGTAGAGGATACTCAAGTTCAAGAAAGCCGCCGCTCAACAGAGCTCTTTTATCAGAGTTTACATTTTCAACTTGTTCCCAGGGATACGAACCAAATCGAAGATCATTTTCGTCAGATGCTTTGACAGACTCACTGTTAAAGCCAAGAAAAACCACGAACAACAACACTAATATGTGGTACTTAAGATTAATCTTCATTTATAAGAAAATAGCACTTCACATTATAGACATACCTAAGAAAGTGTCAAATCTACACTGAAAAATTTATATTGGGGCACTGGGCTGCGAACTGGGAGGAGGAGTGTTAGGATAACTATTTGGCTGATTATTAACAGGTACCTGTGTATTTTGAGGTTGACTAGTTGGCTGCTGATCTTGTGGGCTAGTGGAAGAAGGTTGTACAGTATCCTGTGCT
The DNA here is from genome assembly GCA_018816645.1 of Patescibacteria group bacterium. Taxonomy (GTDB): domain Bacteria; phylum Patescibacteriota; class Dojkabacteria; order JAHIVN01; family JAHIVN01; genus JAHIVN01. The sequence goes on from JAHIVN010000126.1 coordinate 13,760, forward strand.
TGAAAATTTACATCCACTGCTGACTGGGATGGCACAAAACCCTGAACAGGTTCTTTATTCGGTGCAAACTGTTCTGTTTGAGTATTTTCCGGATTAGATTGCTGATCTACTGGTTCTTGGTAATAATTCTGGCCTGGTACTGGCTCTGAAGCCTGCTCCATATTAGAACCCGTTTGCTGCTGCGGAATACTGTTTACCTGCTGTACTGGATCCTGTACGGGTTGCTGTGGAATTTGCTGAACCTGAGGTTGTGATTGATAACCTGTATTGACAGAAGTTCCATCAATCTGACCTGAAACAGGATATGTTGGCAGCTGTTGCTGCACACTTGCACCCCCTCCTAAATTTTGTTGACCAACCGGCATAGTCCCCTGTGGGACATTGCTACTGGTAGGCATAGTGTCAACTTTAAAAATTTCTTGTATCAGCTTATCAGACATATAATCGAGAATTACTATTATCACAATCGCAACTAGTGTTGCCGTTTCAAATTTCAAAGATTCCGTTTCAATAGTTGGAAGTATTCCTTTGAAAGGTTCATAAAATATTGAGGAAATGCCATAAAGAATTGCTATGAAACTGCTTTTACCAGCTCCTAGAAGTTTGAAAACAAGTCTCATCCCAAGAATTATCTCTGCTATCTTGAAAAGTGAGTCAAGAAAAGATTGCATCTTGCCCTTAAATGAGGGCTCAAAAACGCCATTCACTATTTTGACAGCAATCAGTGTGGCGATGATAAATATTATGACACCAATAATCGAATCAACTTCAAAAACAATTTTTCCAGATACAATTTCTCCCAGAGTTCCATCATAAAATGAAAAAATCGGCCTGGATAGATCATACCAGAATTTGACAAATGAACTTTCGACACTTGCTCCGATAAGGCGCAGTGTAATCCTGATCAAAAGGATGATCTCAAAAACACCAAATATGAGCAGTAAAACACTATGTATAAATTTCCGTATCCTTTCTAACTCCATCGTATGTATAATAAAAAAAGTAGTTTTTATATCACATATTATTTTTTTCTCACCATTTTGATGACCACATCTGCGATAATTTCTGCAGCTCTCAGATTGATTTTTTCTTTTGCTTTCTTTTCAGTTTCTTTTAGATTTAGGTTATTGAAATCTTTGCCCTTGCTGATATTTTTCATAGCCTTTCTAATACTATCCTTGAGTGTATTGGGTGTCAAATCCTTCTCCTCTATAATTATACTTACACCTAAACTTTCCAGCATTTTAGCATTTAGGAACTGCTCATTTTGATTTGTCCAAGGGATAGGAATAAGTACAGCCAGCTTCCCTAGAGCCAGTATGTCCGAGCAGATATTTGCTCCCGACCTAGAGACAATCAGATCAGCTTTAGTAAATATTTCTCCTATCTGGGGTCCATACGTTGAACCTCTCACTATATACGTACCCTTGGTTCTTCCCGTCAGTGATTTCTCCAGTTTTTCACACCTCTCAAAGTCTCTTGTGACGGTGGTCAAGCCGGTTTGATGTATTACATTGAAGCTTTTCAATAACTCCTCAACAATTTCCAAGACATTTTGATTGATGATATGTGCACCCTGATTTCCACCAGTTATGTAAATTGTTTTCAGCTTCTCATTTACTCTGTAAATATCAGTAGTCATATTAAATATTTCCTTTCTTACTGGATTACCTGAGACAATAACCTTTCTTTTATCAAAATATCCGGAAGATTCCTGCCAGGAGATCAGGACTTTCTTTGCAAACTTTGCTACGACTTTATTTGCTATACCTGTCACTACAGTCTGTTCATGTGTGATAATTGGAATCCGAAGCAGCCAACCGGCTATAACTACAGGAACAGCAATATAACCTCCAAAAGAGACTATTACAGTTGGACGATCTTTTAATAAGAGAAATAGCGATTGGATTATACCTATTGGTATCTTTACAATGTTTATCAAGAAGCTAATGAATGAGGAAACACTTTTAAATCTAACAATCTTCCCCGTAACTATATCTTCAAACGGAATATTCAAGTCTTTATACACAACTTCGTACTCAGCACTATAGTTCTTATCCCCAGTCATAGTTTTCTTCCTTCCAAACCAGAAAAACTGAGTATAACCACGAGATCTCAGCTCTTCAATCGTAGCAAGAGCAGGAGTAAGATGACCACCGGTAATTAGAAATTTGTAATCCTTATCTGTATTCATATGCACATTATAACGGAAGAGAAGAGGAGATGCTACATAATTATTCAGGTAACGGGTATCAGTATCTGGTAGCTAATATTGAATACCGAGTACCAGTTCCCTGATACCAGACTCTATTCATAGTGCAGTGCCTTTACGGGATCAAGTTTTGAAGCTCGAATCGCAGGATAGATTCCTGCAATCGTAGCAACAACAACGGAAAGTCCCGGAGCCAAAAGAAGCAAAGAAGATACGTTAGAAAGATCCAAGGTATCAAATGCTGACAATACAGTCTTATGACCAATGATATTAAGCAATTCTGCAATTCCAAACCCCAGTCCTAAACCAATAAGCCCTCCAAATAAACCTATAAGAGCTGCTTCTAGAGTGAAAAGTAATGCTACAGTTTTTTTGGTTGCTCCTATAGCTTTCATAACACCGATCTCCCTAGTTCTCTCATACACAGCCATAACTAGTGTATTGAGTATGCCAAGTGATGAAACTGCCATAGCAAGAACTCCAAAAGAGCTGAATGCTATTGTCAACACTCCAAATATATCATTTAGAATATTTTGACTTTCTTCATAAGTCATCCCGCTATAACCAAGTTCTTCGATTTTCTTCTTCACTTCGTCCGCTCTGTCAGCTGAATCGAGCTCCACCCAGGCAACAATTCTCTGTTCGTCCTTATCAGTTAGTACATTATCCGAACCTCTTGCAAATCTCGACATTTCCAGTGCATCAGTATAAGACAAATAAACAGCTGACGATAAAATGGTTTTTTCTGTTATACCCACAACTTCAAATTTGTAATCCTTCACTTTTTCCTCCATGGCGGTGACAGAGCTGGGAACAGCTATACTTGCTACGGCATCAAATGTAGGCTGCTGCTTTACTCTTAGGATGATAGTTTTACCTATCATTTCCTCAGCATTACTGTAACCGAAACTTTCGACAAATTGATTTGCAAGCATCATTTTACCGGAGTTACTATCTTTTAATTTCTCACCAGCGACCAAGTTTAAATTTTCCTGTAAAAATTCCGGGAGATACACTGCATATGAAACCTTCAGCCTTTTATCTTTCTCTTCCATCTTTGCATATTCAACTGTCGGCATAGGTATTTCATGAACCTTTTTCACTCCATCTACCTGTGAAATTTTCTCCATATCGGCATCTTTAAAAGTCGCGAAGTCAAAACTTATGCTTCCCGAATCCCCTTCTTTGTATTCCTCTGGTCCGCTGCCAATACTTCCCATAAATTCCTGCCCTGGTCTTTCTTTGCTGGCATAGATTTCGATAAGCTTTGGAGAATTCATAGAGTTGAACTGAGCATTCAGGAAGTTCTCAAATCCTGGGATAACAGCATAAACAAGCGATATAAGTGTCGCTCCTATAACAATAGAAAAAATAGTTAGAAGCGTCCTTAGCTTCTGCCTAAACAGATTTGAAAATGCAATTTGTATACTGTCTATAAACTTCACTCTATTTAACTACTTAACTATTTTACTATTTAACTTCCTGTATTCAGCTTATTTGCTTATCAGTCTATCTGCTTGTCTGTTAGCCGCTTACTAATCAGTATATTCCTTCACAGCCTCTTTCTTTCCATTTGTTACGTCTTCAACTATCTTGCCGTCCAGTATACGAAGAATTCTATCTGCCTTATGTGCTATTCTATCGTCATGAGTAACCACTAGTATTGTGACATTCATTTTTTGCTGTAAATCATGAAGAAGCTCGATAATTTTTTCTCCGGATTTGCTGTCAAGATTTCCCGTAGGTTCATCAGCAAGTATGACTTTAGGAGAATTTACCATGGCACGAGCGATACTTACACGCTGCTGCTGACCGCCGGAAAGTTCTGTCGGTTTATGACTGACCCTATCAGCAAGTCCAACCTTTTCAAGCGCTGCACGAGCCTTCTCTTTTCTTTCCTTTTTCGGCATACCAGCAAAAATGAGTCCCAGCTCAACATTATCCAGAGCCGTGTATCTTGACTGAAGATTGAAATTCTGGAATATGAATCCAACTGTTTTATTTCTATACCTGGCAAGATCCCTATCCTTAAGAACTGCTAAATCATCTCCATCGACAGTGATTGATCCGTTATCTAGTGAATCCAGTCCGCCAATAGTATGAAGCAGTGTTGACTTCCCGCTTCCAGAAGGCCCTATTATAGCGATAAACTCTCCCTGCTTGACGTCAAAAGTTACATCGTCAAGAGCTTTTATCTCTTCGTCTCCCATTCTATATGTTTTTTTAGCGTTTTTGATCGAGATCATGGATTTTATTCTAGACGCGTTATTATATACTTATAATTACATTTTGAAAAGTCATCCCCTCTTAAATCACCCAATTGCTATCCCTATCAAAGAACTAAGGCAAATCATCTAAATACAGCTTTTTCACTACTCTTACTCACATTCAGCAAAATCCCAACCCCGGCAAGAACCACAACCATCGAACTTCCGCCATATGAAAAAAAGGGTAGGGGAATACCTGTAAGCGGCCCAAGCGCTATATTTGCAGCAATATTTAGAAACGCCTGCAGTCCGATCCATACTGTAATGCCGGTAGCAAGCAGAGAGCCGAGACGATCATGCGCGTTTCTTGCTATTCTCAGTCCTCTAGAGACAAACATGAGAAATGCCAGTACCAGCACTACATCGCCCACAAAGCCAAACTCCTCAGCATACACAGCAAAGATAGTGTCCGTAAAAGCACTATTTCCAACAAGGTAGAAAAATTTCTGCCTTGATTCTCCAAAACCAATCCCAAACAGACCACCGGAACCAATAGCTATAAGAACCTGATTTATCTGATATCCGGAAATCCAGGGATCCGGAGCATAACCAGACTTTATAGTCTCCAGAAATGTTGATACTCTGCTCGCACGATACGGCGAAATGATAGCAGCAAGCACCCCAAGGACACCCATCACAGCAATTATAAAGAATGACCCCAGAGTATGCAGTGCATCCGTTCCTGAGATGAAATAAACAGCCAGAGCAGTGAATGCAACAACAGCAGTAGTCCCAAGATCTGGTTCAACTATGATGAGAAAACATATAGTAAAAAGAATAAACGCAAATGGAAGGAGCTCGGTTTTCAGATGCTGAGTAAATGCTTCTTTCAGATTTCCGCTTCTCTGTTTCTGTTTCGCCAGCCAGCAGGCCAGGTAAACCGTGAATGTAAGTTTGGCAAGCTCGGAGGGCTGTATATTTACAACACCTATACTGAACCATCGCCTGCTTCCAAATACCAGAGGTCCTGCAAAAACTACTAAAACCAAAAGAACTATTGTGGTTACAATAGCCGGAACTATAAGCTTCGGATAGTTGTGATAGTCGAACAGATAAGTAAAAGCAAAAGCGGCCGCTCCAACGAGAACCCAAACTGTTTGCAGCTTCAGAAATCTGAATTGATCACCATAAGTCTCTGATGCAACTATCACACTGGCATCATAAACCATCACCAGTCCAAAAAGGACAAGTATAACAACTAAGGCCAAGAGGATATAGTCAGGAGCCCCTTTCGAAAAGAGTCTTGATCTCGTTCTTTGTAAAAATCGTTGTCGTTTTGTCATAGCATTTTCGTCATTTATATTACTATGAGAAACGGGAGAATACAATTTTCATGATTTACACTTCAGATGATATAATATAAGATATGGATCTTGAATTTGAAGGAGAAATCAATGAGGCAACCTCTATGTTTCATAAAGAGACAGCGATTTCTCCTGTTGTAGCCGACTTTCTCCTTGACTTCCTAGACTCTTCACGGAACTCAGCTCAAGAAAGAGTGCTATCTAGCAGATTTCTTAGTTTGTTCTTCGGCTCTCTCACAGATCTAAATAGGTTTGAGGCAATTGTGGGTGCAATGGAAAAGGTCCGTTTACAAATAGGAGAATCACAAAGAGAGAATCCCGATACTATTCTCCCGCGATCAGCACTAACTAGAAATTTTCGACAAATACAGAAAAAAGAACAGCTTCAAGAGAAGGAAGTTTCAGTCCAAGTTCTTGTTCGTCTTTGTGAAATAGCAAAAAGTGAACACATTCTTGCTGAAACCGCTGCTTTGACACTCAGAGTTCTACTAGTAGAGACAAATTTCAAGCTAGGTATACTTCGTATAGAGCAACTTGCATGTGAGATGGCAAGAGCTGGCCTTGCTAATGACTGGTCCAGAACTAATCTCTTATTTGAATTTGTTTCTGCTAGTTTTTTTCTTAACAAGTTGCCCTATCAGGACCTTGATACGCATTTTCTTGAGCGAGCCCGTGCCTATCAAGGTATTCATCCATCCGATCATGCAAATAGAGTTATCCACTGGGTTGATTTCTTAACATTAAATGTTTCTGAATATGGCATGTTTGAGCAATATAGACAGCTTCAGAGTTATCTTGCTAAACCGTTCTCGATAGTAAATGGGGAAAAAGCTTCACTAGATACTGACAGACTAAGACGATATCTACTTAAAAATCTACATTTTCAGATTGGAATCGCTGGTTTTGCCGATCAAGTTGACAGGCAAGTACAATTCCTAAGAGATAAAAGATTCCCAGACTTAAGACTCAAAGAAGAACTTGCTGCATCAGTAATGCGGCAAGGTGTAGACATCCCCAATAAACGATTATCGGAAGCAATAAGCCCCATGACATTGGGAAGACTAGGAGGTCTGTTAATGAAACATGATTTTAATAACATATTGCTTGATATTCAAGACAGTTTACAATATTTATTCGGATTTGAACTAGCGAACTTATGCCAGGAACTAGCTTACAAGAGATCTGGATCACAGGCTGGTGAAGTAGGATTCTATATTGGAAATGAATTCAGAAGATTAACCTTCGTAACAAGAACAGGACCAAAGCATGCTACCCCAGATAAATTGCAAGTGGGCAGGATGGTTAGAGACGAATATAAATTGCAAAACCAAACTTCTCGAATCATAGGTCCAACGGAGGCAATTGACCTGATGCGTTTTATGCATCTTACTCCGGAGGAGATACCATGGCTATCATCAGTATTAAAATCAACTGCTGAAGAAGCATTAGGTCTAGCAGATAATGACTTGAAACAGAGGCAACAACTTTTAGTAGGAATATTACAGAGCTCTCTGAATTGGACGATAAGTACTAGAGGAGATATTCTTGCCGCATCAGCCGATAGTACACTTATAAGAGAAGTTGGATTAACCCAGGTAGCTTATAATATCGTTCCTGCAAGGATTTTGCCTGGTGCAATACAGGCGACAATATCTCTGGATCAAGCAAGGTTACCATTTATAATTGGCCCAAGTCTGAACGTTTATTTTCAGGGGACATTATCTCCAGAACAAGCAATTCAGCAAGCGAACAATGTACTTACTAGAATGTCAACTCCAGAAGCTTACTGGTTTTCTCTTCTTATCTTGGGAGGGCTACACCAGATAACAACAGGACTGATCAAAGCTATTCCAGTTTCACAAGGGACGATAATGATAAGGAGAGAAGAATCAGTAACCAGAGCATTTCAAGGACGGAGGGGTCATATTCGGTGTCTTGCTAGGGGAAGTGGTTTTACTCAAGAGCAATACGATTTAGCACTGTTACATGGAGTTGACTTACATATTGTCAACGATCTTAGAGGTGGTTGGACCTCCACACAAGTTCAAACGGATATAGGCCCTCAAGTATTCACAAAAGGACAATATACATTTGTCGTTCCAGTTGAAGCCCCTCCAGATGCTATAGTGGCACCAAACGTCTGGCAATTCTAGTTCGTTGTGAAAAATTGCTGGTTCAACGCAGCAGCCACGCAGCCTTGTTTCCATAGAGCTTTATTCTGAAATCTATTTAATCTTGAATGCGGGATTTATGGAGCAATTGAACCTGCAAAAGATTGATCGAGTTGATTACGTATTAAGGATTACGCCATAAGGAATACGGAATATTGACAACTGTTTACTGTTCCCCTGCGTCATGATATATTTACAAAATCAGTTATTAGGAATTAAATCATGAAAATCAAAAAGTCCTGGACTATTCAGAAACTTCTAGATGAATATCCTGATGCAGCAGAAGTACTTGTAGAATACGGCTTTCACTGCATCGGCTGCGCCATTGCTTCTATGGAGACGATAGAACAGGGTGCGGGGGCACATGGACTGGATGAGGAAAAGTTTAAAGAAATGATGGGAAAGCTGGAAAAACTTGGAAAGAAAAATATTAAAGAGTCTTGAACTACCTCTATTGGAAAATAGCAACTATTTCATTGTACCAGCTTTCGGAATATGGCTCAAGAACTAGTTCATCTAACCCTGGGACATGCCCCGATCTCTTTGCTTCAACCTGATATTCTCCGAAAGTTAGCCCATTTTGCGCACAATAAACTGCTAATCCGAAAACATTGTTGCGTAATTCAGAGATACGTAAAGAATCTTTCGCAGTCCAAATCTGCACAAGAGATAAATCTACACTTCCCATATCATAGGCTTGAGCCAACTCAACCCAAAACGGAGACGTTCTCAATTCTGTTCTCTGAGCAAGATTAACCAGTGAGAATGTAATTCCCCCAGTCATTACACTTGTCTGAGTATGTGAGCTAAAAGTATAAAAATACCTATCACCAGGAAGAGTTTCAGCTGAAAGATCTAAAACAAATATATAACCTATTCTGGGAGGTTTCAATCCTTTTCCCATTAGCTTATATAAACCAGTGTCATGATGTTCATAGAGAAAATCGATTGCTTGTTCATAAATTCTAACGTCCGGAACAGCAAATGTTGCCGGATGAAATACACGTATTTCCTTGCCAGCGTGACTATAAATTGTGAGCCTGTCAACTTGTGCCTCAACATCGGCTCTTAGGATCGCCCTGTCAGCTGCCGGAAGAAAGGGAAAACAAGCCTGATTCCTTCTCCCCATCTCGAAAACTCTTGCAATATCTTTTTTCGTTGCAGGTCTGGTTGAAATGTCAAAATCATAATGCTCACGAATAAAAAGTCCAACTGGTACCGCTGCAGCACCTGCTGCCAAAAGAAAATATCTCAAAACAGTTCTTCGTGATATAGGCACGACTTCCTTGGTCTCACCAGCCATTATTTTTTTGTCTAAATAAAAATAAATTAGATCATTTTCTATGTTAATTTCTCTACCTTGCGATATACTGCTTAGATTTTCCGCTTACGCTTAACATATTCATAACACTTAGAATAAAGTCCGCGTATTATATTACAATAACTAATCAATTTAATGATAACAATGGAAAAAATAACGACAATAAATCTGGTATCAGAGAACAGATTCCGCATAGCTGTTAACTGATACCTGTTTTGCATCAACCTGTCTATTTCACTATTTCCAAGAGCTCAATCTCAAAAACAAGTCCTGCCTTTGGGGGAATACTCCCCGAACCTGTCTCTCCATATCCCATGCTGGAAGGAATTTCCAGCTTTCTTTTCCCTCCGACTTTCATCCCAAGCAATCCTTTTTCCCAGCCTTCAATCACACCGCCCGAACCAACAGTGAACTCAAAGGGCTCATTTCTGTCAACCGAGCTGTCAAACTTTGTACCGTCGATTAGTGTCCCGGTATAGTGAACACTAACAGTATCGCCATTCTTAACTTCTGCTCCTTCACCAACCTTTGTATCTTCTATCTTAAACTCATCGAAATCTTCTGCCTCCTGTGTATTTAACTCATCTACTTTATCCTGTAAATTCACATCTTCTGTAGTAGGTTCTTCTTTTGGCGGGTTTGATGGGCTAGTCTTATCCATGATTAATATGAATAATCCTGTAAGAATTAAAATAGGCAGAATTAATATTAGTACTTTTTTCATTTTATACTTTCTAATAAATAAACTACAAAAGAGAACTTTATTCTACTTACGTGATACGGTCAACACTTTGCAGTTTTATGTTACCGGTCAATTATATTGTTTTCAGGATTAGTTCACAAGATGCAACGACAAATCATGCTATTTTTCCTATCTACTCATTTGTAAATAAATCTGATAGTATTCAATCATAATTTCCAGAATTCAAATCCTACAGTGACTATCCTGAAGTCAGTAAACAAAAAAGAAACACTGCTGGCCACTCTTATCTGGACCATTATACTAATGGGTCTCGTACTCAGGAGCTATGGGATAGACAGACCAAATCTTTGGTTTGATGAAGCCTTTAGTGTAGTTTTTGCTCAAAGAGACATATTGTCTGTCTTCAAGTTATCACTAAATGACACTACGACACCTCTTTTCGAAATAATTCTGTATTTTTTATTTAGAATTTATCCAAATAACGAATTTATTGCGCGTCTGCCTTCACTTCTAGCTGGCATTGGAAGTCTATTTGTATTCTACATTATCATTACGTACGTTTTATCCAGAAGATACCGTATTTTTGCACTTTTACTTTTTTCTACAAATCTTGTTTCTTTATATTTTTCCAGGCAAGCTAGGGCATATGCTCTTACTCAGTTTTTCTTGCTCATAGCCTGTTACAGCCTTATACGCCTCGTAAAGCACTGGAATAAAACATTTTTTCTCTTACTTATCTTTTCAAACATTCTCGCTTTTCTTTCACACCAGCTGGCAGTCTTCTTCATCATAGGTGAATGTGTTGTCGTTATTTTTGAGATCACAAAGAAAAATGAAGATCTTGCTTTACTACGTTTTCTAACCTTACGTAAAAAAACTCTGATCCGTTGGTTTTTAGCTTTTCTTCCTGTTGGTGTTATGATTTTCATCTGGTCGCTTTTCCTAATTGCCCAAGTCAAAGATGCTTCGCAGGTCTTTTATTTGCAATTCCACCCTTATAGATCACTTATAGGAACTATCGGCGAGTTATCATTTTGTAATTTGAAAGTAAATCTCGAATCGCTTTCTTTTATATATCCATTTGAGAGAGTGCTCATATTCGCGTTTGCAGTATTTGGAACGATAGTAGAAATGAAGTACAGACGGAAGAAGACACCTTTCTATTCAGTTCTTTTCTGGATTCCACTAGCTTGTATGTACGTTGTTTCCTTCAAGGTGCCTATCTTTTCCGTGAGATACATAAGCTTTCTCACACCCTACTTTATAATCTTGATAGTGAAGGGAGTCAAGGCATGTGTTCCGAAACGAGCCCTACAATACATTCTCATTGGCTTCTTTGTCATAGGCAACCTTTTGGTTTACTTCAAATACCTAAAGAATGATACAAAAAAGACTCACTTTCTGGATCTGGTCAGCTATCTAAACAAAAGCAAAAAAGATGATGATCTCATGCTTGCTACCAACGCACTCATCTATACCCCAGTCCGCTATTACTCTAAAGAAAATTTCGAAAGTTATATTTATGACTCCTGGGAAAATATACCTTTTTACCACGGGAAGGTGATACTTACTGAAGAGGATCTGCTCTACGATTACGTAAAAATCAAATCGTATAAAAGAGTCTGGATAATAACTGACTACAATAGAAATCTAGAAAATTCGTGTCTTGAAGATACATTCGAGAAAGATTACAAACTGGAAGCAACAAAAAGATTTCGGATCAAGTATCTATGTCTTTGGGTTGCTCTATGAACTATTCCTCAAAGAGAAGTAATGCTTAGTAAACCTCGCCAAAGGCAATCGCATAATTCTTCCCATATTTCTTCGAACACTTTGGACAGTAAGCGAAATGAAAGTATTGCTTTTTAAACTTCAATCCCTTTTTGGACGCATAATCCTGCATCACATTAAACCACTTGGGAACGTCTTTATAAGAACCTTCAAACACTTTGCTTATGAATGTCCCTGTAAATTTTACTATCCTGGCATCTGAAACCTCATTTGTAACTGTCATATGAAGTTCAGACTTCCATGGAGACGGATCATAGGCCAAGACAAGAAAATCCTCGTCGCTAGGAGCAGCCCCGGCATCTTGGATTTTCTTGAACATTCTTGTTACAACTTTCCCCATATTTAGAGGAACGTGAAATAACTTCACTACATTATCAAAATAAAAAGCGGAATAATGTCCGAAGCTCGAACCAACCCTAATCTTTTATCCCCATTTTCCCCCTTGGCCCTGTAACAAACATTTCTTTTCCGATCCAAAGACTCGTCCGCCTCTGACGGAGGCGGTGAACAGTATTCCCTCTCTGTTCTAAACCTTACTCAGAATTTCGGCGTACTCATCCGCTTTAGGCTTCAACTATACCTTCGGTTTGTCTCAGCCTGATCTCGTTAAGCTAACCCGTTTCGAGTTCTCGCCTGATATAGTCCCTTAGAAAATGTGACTAAACTAATATATTTCTTGTCTATGATAATATATATTATGACAGAAAAAGAGATAATTGAAAGAATAGTTAAGGGAGATAAATATTTATTCGCTAAGCTATACAAGTATTATTATTCATATGTATTTTACCGTATATATAACTTTATCGGTAATATCACAGAAGCCGAAGATCTGGTCCAGAACGTTTGGATCAAAATATATTTTGCAATTAATAAATTTAAAAGTGACTCGTCCTTTAAGACTTGGATTTATAAAATTACTACTAACGAATGTATTAATTATCTTAAAAGTAAAAGAGTATTAATTGATCTTGATCGCATAGTTGATACACTCCAAGTTTCAAGAGATCCGACAAAGGATATTGAGAATGAAATTGATGTGACAAATTTGCTAAGTATATTGTCTAAGTTAGAAAGGACATTGTTAGTGTTTAAGTATATTGACGAGTACACATATGTGGAAATCAGTCAAATAACTGGACTTTCTGAAAGTGCGGTAAAAATGAGAATAAATAGAGCAAAAATTAAACTTAAAAATGAGAAAAATAATGCATGAAATAAAACAATTATTTATAAAAGAACAAAAGCAAGTGAAACCAGTAAAACCAAGTGTCGAAAGAATCCTGGCTAAAATTGAATTACTTGAGATTCTTCAATCTTTCTTGGAACTATATGTAGAAGTCCCTTCAATATATTTTAATAAATTAATTTTTAATAACAGAAAGCATGGAAAATCAAATTCTCGTGCAAATTCAAGAGTGGGATGATATCCTGCTCAATTCCGTGAATGGAGTCGTAACTTCATTCTCTACATTTCTCCCAAATATTTTGGGTGCACTAGTACTGCTAATTATGGGAGTAATAGTATCTAAGTACTTAAGAAGGTTTACGAAAGGTCTTTTGACAAGAGCAAGGTTAATTAAGATTTTTGGTGAGGCAAAAATCGATGAAAAGCTTGACAAGGCTGGAGTTAAAGTAAGTATTATTGACATATTTGCAAATTCTGTATACTGGGCATCAATGCTTGTTGTATTGATGGCGGTTGCTGATGTACTTAACCTTTCCGTTGTTACTAACACAATTGGCAGCTTAATTGCTTATATTCCAAGCATTATTGCTGGAATCTTAGTCATTATAGTAACCGTTGCAGCCGCCAACCTTGTTAGAGATATCGTAAAAAGTAGCCTTGATCAAGTAGAAGCTACATACAGTAAAGCTTTAAGTAGTGTATCATATGCATTAATACTTTTATTTGGTTCTGTTATCGCTATTAATCAAGTTGGTATAGATATTACCATCATCACAGCAAATATAACCGTAATTGTTGTAGGTGTAGCTTTAACAGTAGCTTTATCACTTGGACTTGGGTCGAAAGATATTGTAGCAAACATTCTTGCTGGACATTATCTTAAAAAAGAGTTCAGCAAAGGTGATAAAATCTCTTTAGGAAACGTTTCTGGTACAGTTGAAAAAATCACTGATACTAATATAATCTTAAAGACTGACAAAGGTACAATTGTTGTAGCTAACAACAAAGTGATGATGTCATAATTGAGCTCTTTGAGTGGCAATCGTATACGATTGCCACTCTTTTTTATCAAGACTTTTTATCAAGACTCTGTTATAAAATAGTATTAAGTTGCTTCGTTTATTGCATAGGGCGAGAGCCGAGAGAAAGTTTGATCAAGATTAAATTCTTCGTAAGAATAATTGCAAGCCTTCTGAACTGTGTCTAGAATAAAAAATGAAGAGTGACGATTTCAAAACTCGAAAAGTCTTGTCCTGATTAATTTAAAGTAATGTCTCATCACAAAAATCTTATACAGTCTGCCATACGCTTCGATTGACTTTTCGTAAAACCTGTCTATTCTTCGATTTGTATTATCACTATGTGCAAAAAGTCTCTCAAGCTTCCACCTCTTAGTACAATAGCCTTTATTCTTCTCGTAAATATCCTCATAACTCCTAATTTCTGTACTACTTCTATACTCAATAACAGGTATCCCCCCTAAATTCAGACAATCCTTCCTAAAATACTCTTTATCATATGCCTTATCGGCACCTAGCCTCTTTCTTAAAACAAATGCTTTCTTTATAAGCTGTAATCCAAACAAAGAATCAAGTTCTGCCGCCTTACTAAATATCCATACAAGTGGATTCCCATTTCCATCACAATACACATGTCTTTTTATTCCTACACTGTTATACTTCCCCGAATAATTTACTTCCTTTCGCCCCCTTTTTACTTTCAGCTAAGCTCCCATCAATGTAACCATTCACTAGGTTTAGTTTCCCTAGATCTAGTACCTTATGTTGAAGATCACGAATAATGTCATCCCATACTCCTAATTCGTCATATTCCTTTATTCTCCTCCAACAGGTAACCCCAGGCGGATAGTATTTGGGCATATCGTTCCATCTGATTGCTGTGGAAAGAAAGTAGAGTATCTCATTTATTACTTCTCTATCATCTACTCTCGGTCTTCCTGTTTTAGCTGGAAACGGAAGGTAGTCCTTTATGGCTGTCCATTCCTATTCTTTTTGATTGTTAAAGTGACTTTCATTTCTGCAGGCAGTAATTGATAATTTTATTTACTTCCTACATTTTAGCTTAACTACTTTATCTTTTCGAGTTTTAAAATGGTTCGAGAATGTATTTGCATTAATTAGTTCTATCCATCTTAATATCCTTATTGTTTGACGCAGTTAACTCCTAATGTGTGGTTTTCTTTGCTTTGAGAACCCAGATTCATCTGGGTTCTCAAAGCAAATATACATTATCAAAATAAAAAGCGGAATAATGTCCGAAGCTCGAACCAACCCTAATCTTTTATCCCCATTTCCCCCCTTGGTCCTGTAACAAACATCTCTATTGCATCCTTCCAGACATAATCAAAAAGTTGTTTTTGTAAAGTCGCTAAATACTTGTTTTGGACCTCGATACACAGTAATTCATTATTTCTATAATCAAGCATACCCACAACATCGTTGTAAATATAAATCTCAAATTTAATCTCAAGTATCTTTGGATCTATATACCTAAGCTTCTGGTGATTTTCGATATACTCAGTAACATCAGTCCAACCAGGCATGAAACTTTCATTTGTCAGGTCATAATGCACAATACCACGGTGAACCGCTTCCTGCCTGTATTTCTCCGCAAAACTTGCCTGCAGAAATGCGGATAGCCGGGAGACTTCAAAGATTCGCATCTTCTTCCTGGCTCTTAATGTATTCCAAATAACTTGTTTAAGCCCCTCAACTCCATAATAATGCAAGACATTTGACTCATCCTTAGTACTCCCTTTGGCAAATTCAGAAAAGTTTGTCTGCATCAAGTCGAGAGATTTCTTTAAGGCATCCACTTCCGCCTCTTTCACCTCGACTAGACTCGCTAAATTTTTGTAGGGGAAAGCTCTATATAACTTGCTTGAGCTTGTATTCTCTAGAGTAATAAGGTTTTTATCAACCAAAGCCTCCAGAATACTATCTATTATGGACCTTCCAATACCCGTTAGTTTATGTAGTTTGTAAGATGTTGCAACACCCGCCCTAGTAAGCTCAATATAGATCAATGCCTCATTTTCAGTCAAACCAAATTCTTTCAGGTTCTCGATTAGAGCAAGCCTCTGGCTTTCTTCAATTTTACTTTTGGATTTAATTTCTTTAGTCATAATGAAATTATAACATTTCTGCAGCAACACAACTACACTGTTGCTGATATAAACGTCGAACACTCCATAGTTGCAGATATCTTAGACTTTTTTATAGATGTAAATTTTGATAGTAAAATTACGCATAATGAAAAAAATATTACTAATTGATGATAACAACGAAATAAGCAAGAAACTATTTGAAATGCTGTCCTTGCCCAGCAGCCGATTAGAGGCTACACGGTTAGATATCAAAGAATTCTTAAATCTCAATGAGACAGACAAACTACTAAAGAAAGTTGTGCACAGCAAACCAGACAAGTATGACTGCATGATCATTGCTCCGATGAGCTTTAGTTATGATCACACCGGAGATCAAAAAACAAGATTGGATTTCAAGGTGTGGGATGAGCTTTTTGGTATAAACCTAAAGATTCCCGCATTGCTTATGGATCATGCAGACAAAATAGTCAAGAAGGATGGGTCTATTATAAATCTGATCTCTGCAGATTATATGTTAGGGTCGTTCGTTAGTAAGATTTACTCTGCCAGCATGGCGGCAAAGGTCAGCCTCGTGAAAAGCTATGCCAATCTTCTTGGGAAGCAGAAAATTAGAGTAAATGGAGTCGCTGCTGGCTGGGTCAGGGAAGTGATGAATGAGGAAAGCTATCCGAAAGCTCTTTTGAATGAAATCCTCAAGTTTACTCCAATCGAAAGAATGGCTTCTGCAGAGGAGATAGCAAAAGTGTTCTGCTGGCTCGCAAGTAAAGAAGCTTCTTTCATATCAGGACAAGTTATCCATGTTGATGGGGGATACTACAATGTTGATCCGGTAACTAGATTGGAAGGGGATTGTGTGAAGATTCAAGGGACTTTGTAACAAGACACTAGCATGTCAGCCTCTGGCAAAAGCGGTGGACCATGCCTTCTCCCGCTCTGCGGGATTCGGCAGGTCTCTGCTTGTTGCCATTCGCCCTGCGCCTTGCTTGGGCTCATGGACAAGCGGTGGACGGGATTCGAACCCGCGACCTTTTCCTTGGCAAGGAAATATTCTAGCCAACTGAACTACCACCGCATCCTCACAATTATATTAACTTCTTTTGAAATAAACAACCCTGATTCACCAATATTGCTCTGACCAATGCGGAGCCGGAGTTTCTTTGCCATATAAGGATCGTTCCAAATCTCTCTGGACATGAAGTAGGTAGCTAATCCCAGTTTCATCAGTACCTGGTATTTGGCCGAAGATATCAGAAATGTCAAAGGTGAACTGCAAAAGAGCTTGTCCAGGCCTAGAATTCACTACAACTTCAACAATCTTTCTAATGGAAAGTGCTTCCTTCAGATAATTAATTGCAGTCGTATCTTCCAGATACTTATAGTAATCTGCGAATCCAATTGCCATAGAATATCTCCAAATCATAACAAGCACCCCGAACTCATTCCCCTCCAATCCTGATCTCATTCCTCCACCATACTCCGGATAAAAACGAACAGGATTAAAGTCAATTTTGATTTGGTTGAAACCATTATTACCTGCCGACAAATCCAGTGTAGCCCTAAGAAAGTTTTTGACTCTTACCTGTTCCATCGATATTACAGCATCTTCGGCCACATCAACTGCCCCTAGTCTTCTCAACTGATATCTATATGCAGCAACTGCAGCAAAGTAGAGTACCTTGATTCTTGTCCTAGTAACAAGCCTTTCAACAGTGAAGTTCTGTTCTAGCATTTCATAACTAGGCTTTTGATCCTCCATAGAAAGATGAGAATTATACATATTGAATATGGGCGGTATAGGAATCGAACCTATGACCTTTCGGATGTAAGCCGAATGCTCTAACCTGCTGAGCTAACCGCCCATACATTCTTCGGAACCAAACTGCTGCACGCCCGACGTAGCCTTGGCGAAGTCGGGAGTAAGCATCAACATTAATTTTAAATAGCTTCACGGGGCAGTTCTCAAAGAACTATGATAATTTTACTATAGATACTGAAAGATTAGCAAGAAAGAAAAGCAGCCGGACCAGAGGCTCGCCTGCTTAAGACATTTTTGAATCAGTTACATCCCATAGTACGGTGAGTAAGAGCTGTAATAAGCCCCAAGAACACTATCAGTCACCTGCTGAGCTTTCACATTATCAAGAGAATCGATCGCCCACATGACCTTTTCGCTATTATAGAAAACTATCCCATCACTATTCCAAGAATAATCAGTTACCTTTCCATCCTTAGTTACTTTTGTCTCTCCCTTGCCATCCAAGCTGGTCCTATATACATCAGCATCATTGTCTCGAGAAGTGATATAGGTTATAAAGTTGCCGTCAGGTGTAAATCTTGGCTGCTGCTCCATTACCGAAGTATTTGTAACCCGATACTGGATATCTTCAAATATTCCTACATTCCAAAGATCCCATCTACCCAGTGATCCATCCCAAACCATGATCAGTGCAAATTTACGATTTGGTGATATATCGGCTGGATAAGCAGTATAGTCATCCCCCTCTTCCCATACAAGCCTAGCTTGAGAATTTTCCGGGTTCAAGTAATACAAACCATCTTTGATATCAGGATTTTGACTTGAGTACACACTAAAGAGCAGGAAATCTCCATTATTTGCAATGATTGTTGAACCTATATACAAATTCTTGCCTGAGTAGACTTTCTTTACATTCGTACCGTCCAGATCCCCATAGTACAGTTTAACACTATATGGATCAACATCGTAATTATATTCAGTATAAGTTCTTTTCATTGATTCAAAATTGTATGACCCGATATTTCCACTATAGTCATCGTAACTTGTCTTGGAAACCTTGTTTATAACTCCTCCCGTCGAACTTGTCGAATATACTAATGGAATGATAGAGTTATTCTCATCTTTTACCGCCTCCCTAGTAGAAATGAAGTAGACCGTACTTCCATCACTAGTCAAGAAAGGTGAAGAGCTGTCACCCTTATTATCAGATAACATCTTCTCAGAAGAACCGTCATAGTTGGATATGTAGACATTTTTATTTCCCATTCGATTTGAAACGTAGACCACTTTTCCTTTACGTGTAATCTCAATGTCTTTTACTATATTACTACCTTGATTCAGATCAAAACTCTTGTCCTTGTCTAGATAATTTTCTAAAAAGAAGCTTAGTTTTGCTTTTGTCCCTAGTTCAATATCAGCAAGCTTGAAACTTCCAGCCTCATCTGTTCTTGCCTCTTTATCTGCATACTTCACAAGAACTGCAGCTTTTGGTTTGAGCGTATATGAATCCACAATTTTCCCTTCGACATCAGCAGCCGGAGTAAGTGCCAGATTATCAAGAACATTCTGCCCCTCATCAACAGTGATCTCAAACTCTTCGTCAAGAAAATGTACAGATTCAACTTTTAGAACTCTATCTCCAATTGCAACACGGGAAACCGAAAAACTCCCATCATCATTTATTTCTACTTCCTCGTCATCAAGAAATAATTCAAGATCATCATACAACGACAGATCTACATCTACATTTCCAGTCAGACTACCGAAACCCTCTGGTTCGATTGTCACATCCAAGTCGTTCCTGCCTCTCTTCACATTATAGTCAAACTCTTTCTGTTTAAAATTAGACGCGTTTACAGAAATACTGGCTTTGCCGTAACGCAAGTCGCCTACTACATAGGAACCATTGATTTCACTTGTGGCACATTTCTCAGCTACGCAAATGACAGCTCCCTGGACAGCCTTCCCATCCTTATCATAAATTGATCCGGATAGAGAGGAGGGGAGTAGATAAGAATCTAGTTTGAAAATAAGAATTACAATACCCAGTAAAAGCAAAATTACTGTAAAGAGTATCGTCAGTAGAAACACTCTTTGAAACTTCCCTTGTGAGAGGAACCAAGTTTTAATCTTACCGATAAGACCAACTGAAGCCACGACTTTTTGTTCTTCCGTTACTGGATGGCTTTCATCCTCAAGTTTTACATTTTTATTACCTGCATTTGTTGTTAATTCTTGTTTTAAATCTCCCATATCAAAATGTATCTAAATTAAATTATAAATACAGTATAGAGTTTATTCTTTAGTTTTACAAGATAAATCTAAACCATAAGATATAGCTGTAACGAATAAAACATATAGAAGTAACACGAAAGAAACTCTATAGACCTGCTAAAACAAACCGGCCATCAAATCACTGAGGGTCTGAAGATATATTTTCTGGGGGAGTTTAGAATATAGATTTTATAGCACTAAAAAGATTCTTGAGCACATCCAGAAACCCCGGCTGTGGATCAGATATCCTTTTTAGCTTCTGATGAATATTTGATTGTTTTGCAATCCGATCCCAATCGGATATATTGCGTATAATAGCCAATCAAACACTAAAATTAAGCTCCATTGGAGCGAAGCAGACTAAAAATATACCCAGCACAATAAAGAAATATTGTTAAATGGAACTATTCTTAGCTTCTGCAAAAAAGCGAGAATAATTATAGCAGGTAGATATAAGAAGGTAAAGCTTACTATGAGACTCTTCTTGGAAAATGATAAAGCCTAAAATCTAATAAGTTTTTCGCAGACAACAATATTACTAGTTAAATATCCTGCTATTAAACTAATCCTGCTTCTCACGTATTCAAACAGAAATTTCAGCAGTTAATCAAATTGAAGCTTTACCTAATACGGCATTCCAATCTTGTAACCTGCCTGTCTGCTGAAAGTAAATCTCGGATAACGAATTAATAACTCAATAACATAAAAGTAATGATCCAATGCAAAGAATCAAACCTGTTAATTTGTTTTTGAAAAGTATTATTTCTAGGCTGTTAGAGAAAACAGATTTGCAACTCATAGTAATTATTAATATAATTCCGTATAAAGAAGATAATAATATGGAAGGAACGACAGTATATAATGAATCGACTCTTAAGAAAAGTGGAGTTGAGGGTGGTAGCTCTAGTGAAATGCATGTAGTTGATTTCAATGATTCAATTGTTCCTCGGGTATCTATGGTAGTTCTGAATAACTTACCTGCTAGGTTTCGTGCTCATCCTAGTATTTATGAACCTTCTGCGAGTCGCATAAGTTGTGCATTAGAAGTGACAAGAACATTGACTACTAGAAGATCTGCGTTTCTAGTGTTTTATGATGCCGCTGAACAAAAGATTTTTCATTTTTACTTTGATCTTTATGAAAGTTGGATAGCTCCGACACGTTCAATCTGTGTTAGAATAGAGGAGACTGGAGCTATAATCCCTTTCAAGCCAGGAGAGGGATTAGCAATAATTCTATTACTAGAGCCTCTAGTTCGACAACATCCTGCTTGGTAAGTGGAA
Organism: Patescibacteria group bacterium; assembly: GCA_018816645.1. GTDB lineage: Bacteria > Patescibacteriota > Dojkabacteria > JAHIVN01 > JAHIVN01 > JAHIVN01. The sequence continues at coordinate 35,158 of JAHIVN010000126.1, forward strand.
GGACCCGCTTGATGTAGTTTCCTGCTCTTTGATAGATAGTGAAGTTGCTGTTGATGCATCCAAGTGGCTGAACCAACGGTTATTTTTGTAGATAATCCTCGAACAAACAATTTAGAGCATAGACTCTTCTTACACGATAAAGTGCATATTCGGCAAATCTACCTACTGGCTCTCTAAGAGCTATCAAGGTTTGAACTAATTGCTGTTTTTGGAAATCACCCAGTGATCCTTCTCTTTGTAACGTGATAGCAGAGAATATGATCGCTGCATTAACTTTTATGTAAAGATCCGTATCACGATTACTTTTCAGCATATTTACAATTAAGCTTGGTAAACTTCCGCCATGCGCCTGCCATATTTCATTTACAGCCCTGACTTCATCATTTGACAACATTATCTGTAAACCGTCGATATCTTTTCCGAACAATCTTCTTTGTTCATCAGTAACCTATACTCTAGTCCTGGCATTTGGAATAGACAGGTTGATACCTGCTGTTGCCTGTTCGATATTCCCCAACAAATCATCAGCAGAATCAACTTTTAAGCTTTCAAGACTCCCTGCTAAAATTGCTCTTTGATCTTCAGAGAAGGCTCCTCCACCTAATACACTTGCTAGACTCTGTTCCAAATCTGCAACAGTCTCTCTTACGCGTGCTCTTATATCTACTAACGGTTGTCTCAAAGCTATTTTGTCGAAGACCTGCTGGATTAACTCCAGCTTCTGATTATATCTGGCAATTCTCTCTTCTGTATTTCTAAACAATTCATATCTTCCTAGAAAAGTTCCAGTTACTATATACAGGGTGTGACGTAAGGCGTCCATTCGTGTGGGGACTTCGACACTTTCTTTAGTAGTTGCTTCCTTCATATAAAGCTAATTAACAACTTAAATTTTAGTTAAAGATTCCGTCTTGTTTAGTATTTCATTTTCTACCTCGAAACTCTCTCTATCTTATCCAAAAGTTCCTTCTCTATATCAAACTTTCCCACTTTTCCTAAGTTTTCCATCCTTCTATAACTTGCATCGCCTGGTACCATAACTGTATCAAATCCCTTTCCAGGTTTTTGACTCCGGATCTCTTCACATAAACTCGATACAGAATTTTTAAATTTATCAATATCAGTAAATGTACTGATGTCTATAGCAAAAACAACAAAGCCCTGCTCGTCAGGTAAATCTGCATTCTGTGTGAATTCATTTGAAAGACACCCCCTTACCAGAGCCCCCGACAACATCTCAACCAAAAGCAGAATCGCAAATCCTTTATGCCCACCCCCGATTGGCAGGAGATTGGAAGATTCATCGTCAAATAAAGTTTTATCTGGATCATTAGTCGGAACACCGTCCACATCAACTGCTGAATTTGGAGGCAGTGATTTTCCTTCACGATGGGTTTTGAGAAGTTCAAAGTAGGAAATGTTTGATGTTGCTAAATCAGCAAGGATAGGCTCAGTTTTTGAGGGCACAGCATATGAAAGAGGTGCCGTACCAAACATTCCCTTCGTCCCGCCAAACGGCACTACGCCATCATAGCCTCCCTGATACATACTTATCCCTATCAGATTCCTGTCCGCCAGTCCTTCAGTCCAAAAGTTTAGAGCATGAATTCCGCCGGTGTTATACATACCCATCATAGAAATTCCATATTTTCGAGCTCTTTTTTCCAGCTCATCATGCACCCACTTTATTTTGAGGGATGGAGCCAATTTAGAGAAGTTGATCAGAAGAGAACTTCCCTTATCAACTAGTGTCTTTACTTGTGACTCCTTATTAAGACTCCAATTTTCAACATCATGAACAGCTTCTTTGAAGGGATGCATTCTTGGGTATTTTTTTAGATGAGTGAAGATAGTTTCTTTTGCAAAATAAAGTGTTTCTTTTTTTGTCACAAATTCAGACGCTGCATTCTTCAATAAAGTTTCAGCCTTACTAATTGTAACTTTCATTGGCATAATTAACAAATAAGTAATTAAAAATAGTCCGTAGTCAGTAATTTATGGTCTGTATACTGTAAGCTTTTTGCAATCTGCTACATTTTAAAATTTGGTATTAGTTACAGATTCCAAAGCCACAAATCTAAGGCCATAACCAATTATAGCTAATTTGCTTGTTAAGTTAAATATCAGCTGATTCACCTACACAGTCTCCACATACTCACTGACAAAAGTCTCCTCCCGGATCAATTCATTTTCTTCCCAGACCTTTCTGTCAAAAGAACCAAAAAAGCGTTTATCTGATCTTTCATTCCACTTCTTCCAGTCGCTCAACTCAACTTTTCGGTCATCTGAATATTCACTGCTGGTCATTATAAAAATTGTGTGATACTGATAGTCTCCCTTCTGATAGATATTTGTTCGAAGAAGAATAGGGTAGGGCAAATCATTTTCAAAAACAAAATCCAGTTTGGGATCAGTAGTCACCGCTGCCTGTACGATATTGTATTTGTATTCTCCCCAGTTGTAAGATTCGACATAAAAACTATGAGAGTGCCATTCGACAATCGGGAAACCTCCCTCAAGTACCGCGCGAAAGGCCGTTGTTGAAGCATTACAAACCCCGCCTCCGTAGGATCTCCAATTTCCTGTCATACCACCCGGTCTCACATCCATCTCTTCCAGAAAAGAAACCTTGTCTCCCTGCAGTATGATCGTATGATGCAGCTCTTCTATTGCTCCTTGTGCATTGGCCAATTTCAAGTTCTTCTCACCGTTTTCATATATCGGCATTCTTGTTTTGCCGGCCGAAAGAAGTTGAGTAAAATCAAGTACTTCTAGATTTTTATCCAAATTTGTTTTATCTAATGATTTGTACACAATCGGAAGATCAGAATTTGGCAACTTCAACCACTCTTCTATTTGCTTCATAGTATCGCTGATCTTTAAACCTCCAGCTTTTTCAAAGGATTTGAAAAGCAGAACTTTGTCTCCCCAGACCACGTAGTCATCATCGTACGGAGGACTAGACTCCCTTGCTTTCAATTTCTGTAGTTCATTCTTGAGTTTCTCGGAGTTGAGAATTTTCCAATTTAGACCTTCACCTTCTGTATAAAGTCCAAAAAACTGATCGAGAACAGCATCATCTCCGAAAGGTGATCTTAAAGAAATATTTATAACAGCTCCGTCCTCTAGATATTTTCTGCAGAAACTAACAATCTTTGCTTCATCAGGATTTAACGCTATTTCAACAAAAGTTGTTTGTACACCTGTACGATTATCAATTGCCTGAATTGTCAGTTCCGAAAGCCTTTCTTCGTCTATAGATATAAAGTAGTTAGCATTCATACAATTGAGCACACGGCCGTCTCTCACCTGAGCAGCGTATTTTGTATTCTTTGTGATCGGTAGTCCTTGAAGAATCGGATCGATATTTATAATATACGTTGGTGTTAGATTTTCTTTATCAAGTAGCTTCAGTCCGTCAGTATACAATTTAAGCAAACTTGCACCCTTTCCATATTCCAAAAGATTAGCCGGATCGATACTGATATCTAGTTCGCTCGTCGGAACTGTAAAAGAATATCCGTCTACACTGAAATCGATTTTCTGCGGTATGGTCGGGATGATTTTCTCGTTAACAAATCCAGATAGTTCATCATTCTCGAGTCCGAAAGCACTTACTCCGAGAATTGTAACTCCAGGAAGAACCTTGTTTTTGTAAAAAACATTTACAAATAGGTAATAAGCCCCGCTTATAATAAGTACAAATATCAAAGTAAATATAAACGACCTTTTAAAGGCCAGCTTCTTTTTATTATTTTGAATCTCCCCTAGATTTATTTTCATTTACTGCTAGAAAAACACAAACATCAAGATAGCATAAAGTTGTGATTTGATAAAGTGAATATACATTTAACTTCCCCGAGTATAGAAAGTAACAGACTGAAATATGGTCAGTCGAGGCTCACAGCTTGCAAAGATTCAAACAATTCCCGGGAGGTGGAAATAAAACAGAAAGACACTTCAAGGTTCTGGCTCATCATATCCTAACCTTTGAAACACCTCTTCAAATTTTCCGTACCGAACAGCTCTAAAAGCACAATTCAAGGAACTTCCGACACGAACTCTCCATGTTGTAAAATCTCCCCCTCTTAGTTCGCATAGTGTTCTTGCTGCTGTTTCCTTCCAGAGATCTCTCTCCTCTGCAGTAAATTCAGTCACTAAATTAAGTAAGTATCCCAGAACAAACCCATCACCCCCTGCACCTTGAAATTTTATTTCAGGTTCCATAACAGCAATTGCGGAAACTAGGTGTCTCATTCTAGCCTTCCCCATACCTCTTATAGCTAAGGCTGAAGCTTGTATAAATTGTTCAGATGCAGATAACCCTTGTTCCATTTTGCTGAATGTTAAGAAATAGTATCTTATAATAGTATTATATCTTAACTCTGTGAAAAATTCTACTGATACACGTGGGTACAAGTACATGTGAATAGTTTTTACATTTGAGGAGATAATATTTGATACCTAGTACAAGTACCCATCCTGACAAATCAAGTTAGACTACTACTAATACTAGCCCTGAGTAATAAACCCTAGAACTTTTAGATATTACATATTACATTTGAGTTACTTCTACTCCGGTCTCATCGTCCCGCCCCAAACCTGCCAGGCAAGAGCTGATTTAGCAAACAGACTTAAGAGAATGTACACCTTTTCGCCAAAGGCATAATCTTTCCATTTGCCATCAAGCTTCATTGACTACTCAAAAACAAGACTGTAACATGATTTATAATCAACAACTTTAAGTTACTAATCTTTGATCTTTGAGATTTTAATTTTGAGTTATCACATATTACATATTAGATATTTCCTATGCCCGAACTTCCCGACCTTGCAGTCTTCCAACAAAATCTAAAGACAATTGTTCTCAACAAGATAATCTCCTCTTCAGGATGCAATGCAGTAAAATCCCTTATAAACTCGTCACCTGAAGAGCTCGACGAAGCGGTAAAGGGAAACCAGTTTACAGATATCACAAGACGCGGCAAGCATCTGATCTTCACACTAAATAATGATTTGAGACTTGTTCTGCACCTCATGCTCAGAGGCAGGCTTCTTTTACTCAAAAGCTCACAGACTCATCATACAGAAGAATGTATCTGGTTTGACTTCTCCGACGGCACAATGCTTGTAGTGATTGATCCTACCCGCTGGATAAAACTTGAACTTCTCAAAGATGGTGATTTGAATAATTCAAAATTGCTCAAAAATCTTGGTCCTGAAGCAGACAAAGTGACTTTAGAAGAATTGAAAGAAATTCTACAGAAATCAAGGCTTGGTAGAATCAAACCGCTTCTTATGGACCAAAAAAAGATTGCCGGTATAGGCAATGCGTACGTAGATGAGATCCTCTGGAAAAGCAAAATACATCCAAACAAAACAGCGTCATTGTTAACTGATGCACAGATAAACACACTTTATAGAAATATTTCGAATGTTCTGAAATGGGGAGTAGAGGAGAGCACAAAAGACGTTGGAGGTGAACTTGCAGAATCAGAACGGAGTTGGATGAATGTTTATAGAAAACGAGGCAAGCCCTGTCCAAATTGTAAAACTCCAATTGAGCAGACGAAAGTTGTTGGGAGAGATACTTTTTACTGCAGGAGATGTCAATGCAACCAATAAAATAATGATTTTTTTTTAAGAACACTGATAAATGGAACAGGAAGAAAAAAGCCCAAGAGATAAAATGAAAATTGTACGAAGATATTACACAGAAGGGGTTTTGAAATTGGAAAGATTTCCACTTAGTCCTCTCTGTCTTCCTGAAACTGTGCTTGTCCCATATCAAATAACCGGCCGACTCACCGAAGCAATAAGTGAAACTATGAGCGATAATTTGGAGAGGGCCCAGATGATTGGTATTGACCCATTTTCCAACGAACCTTTCGAAATCTCCTCTGTGACAGTTGGCACGAGTCATTTTGTTCGGCTGCACACTAGTCTTCGAACAGTTATGACTGGAAATCCAGCAAAGCCCGTTTTACTCGATTGGCATACCCATATTTTACTAGAAAGAAAAACACAACAAACAGAAGAAACGATAGCGGATGTTGTCCCGTCAGAACAGGATCTCCATTCTCAGTTTGCACCTTTACGTGGATTATTATCAATTATTGCAAGTGGGGATATGCAGATCCTTGTATGCAGGACTGAGCAAGCCATTAATATTAAGAAAACCCCGTTCATAAGAGTAGCTCGAATGTTCTTGACCTCACTAAGAATATTCTTAATTTATAGAAAATGTTTACCTGAAATTGGAGAGGAAATCCCAACTGACGCTCGAGAAAGAAACCTCCAAATTCTTGTAAAGCTGGCTGGTTTAATCGAATCTATTGGTTTCGGATTGTATCTAAGCGATGTGGAGCAGCAGCATATTGAGAATGGAATCAAGTTTACACGAATCCCAGGAGCTCAAAAACTATGACCTCAAAGTGAGTTTGAGACTATAAGTTTAACGTTAAATTAGAGATACTTTTTATTGTAAGGAGTGTCAAAGGTGATTATTGTCACGCAGATATCAAAGGAGGGGCGTTTGGTGGAAGAATCTGTGGAGTTGGGGTTGGAGCTGGTAGGGTTGGTTTAGGTTTGAAAAGATCAAGCGGATTTGGATTTGGTCCGAATGGCTGCCTCAATCCTTCTCTTATTATTGGAAATGTATCGTCAGCATTTAATGCAAGGTATAAAGCAGCACCTCCCAATTGAAGTCCTGCAATTCGCAATAGAAAACCGCTAAAAAAACCTATATTTCGGATTTTCTCATCTGGATGATTGATAGTCCGTCTCTCTATGGCATTTCCAGCAAAGTACATCAGAACACCTGCAACACTAAATCCTGTAATCAAAAATGGATTTTCATTCCCAGGTTTGCTTAGATATGCTCCACATATAAAAGCTCCGGTACCAAATGAGAACATGGGAATTGCATATCTGTGAGTAAAATCAAAGACACGGCCAGCTACTTCTTCTAACCGTCCTACTTGAGCATCTTGTACAGAAGAAACATCTTCCATAATATAATTAGGGTCTAGACAACTTTAGGATGATATAATCTATCTTAAACGATACTAGACAATGAAAAACAAGTATTTAAACAAGGCACACATTTCAGAACGAAAATTTAGAGAAATTTTAAGGTTTTTCACTGAAGATGAAACTGCA
>JAHIVN010000127.1 GCA_018816645.1 Patescibacteria group bacterium
TGCCAGTAGGACTTGTCCTACGAAGCAGAACGTAATAGGAAGGAAAGTCCGGACTGCGAATCCTGAACCCAACGTGGTTCAGGGAGAAAGCGGCACCAACGAAAGTTGGCAGGGAGCGATCTCTGGGATAAAATTTATGATCAGTTCTTTAAGAACCAATCATGAACCATGTACCCGAGCAAAAGCGAGTGGTACATGGGGGCCACAGAAACAAGTAGCCCTGAACCGTATGGTACAGGGTGATAGTGAAAAGGTCTGATCTCTTGTCTGGGACTTGATTAATCAAATCCTGACAGGGTCATAAGGGGTAAGAGCCCACCGGTTCCGATAGTAATATCGGAATGCTAGGTAACCCCTGTCTGCAGCAAGGAGGAAAATTCTCCGCACTCTGACTTGTCAGAGATGCAGAACTGGTGCACAGTTTTGCATAGATAAATGGTTATCAGCTTCTTCAGGTAAAGGACTTGTCCTGAACCTGTCGAAGGACAGAATCCGGCTTATTGATTGGTTAGCATTTTCTCTTCGTAGAAAAAGGCGTTTCTCCTCAATTAGCAGGAAATCAGGAGTAGATACTTCTCAATTCTTAACTGGTAATGGATAATTGTAAATTCAATGTTTGATTCTGGTTTCAGTTTCTCCTTCTGACACCAAAAGCCCGAAACAGGAAGTATAACAAGGAAGACAACGACTGGGCTATTGCAGCTACATAAGTCAATGCAGCAGCTATAAGCACTTTCTCCGCGCCGTCCTGCTCCACAGGGGACAATATATTCAGCTTTTTTATCATCCTCAAGGCCCTTATACTGGCATCTGCTTCTACCGGCAAGGTAATAACTGTAAATACTGTCGATAAAGAGAAAAAGGCGATTCCGACGATGGCCAGCCCAAATACCTGAAGTGATAAACCAATAATGAAGAGGATGTATCCTAGAGTGGAGCCTATATTCACTACTGGTACGAGAAAGTTACGTAGATTTATAAAAACAGAACCGCTTTGGTGCTGAAGTGCGTGCCCCATCTCATGTGCAGCTATGCCGATCGAGGCAATGCTGGGAGTCCTGGCAATGCGATCAGACAAAGTTATCTCTTTCGTTCTTGGATCATAATGATCATCAAGTTCATTCATAGATATATTGAGCTTTATATCCAGGCCCTGTGATTTTGATATCCTCTCGACAAGATCAACACCCGTTAGCCCGGCAGAATTTGCAACTTTCGAATACTTTGAATAAAAAAACCTTACTAAGATCTGTGCAGAAAAGACAAGCAGAAGGGCAGGAATGGAAAAAACTATGTAAAGCGGATCAATAAACATCATTATTTACAATAAAGTAATTTCTGATAAATTATAGCATATGAGTCAAAGATCCTTCTACTCCAGAGAATACCTTATCTAAGAAAAACAAGAGACGATACGTGTTTGATACGACAACGGTCTACACTAAATCAACAACACATATATGTAGACTGGAATTAAAGAAATAAATCCCAACTAATAATATTCGAGTATCTTTATTGTCTATATTTATGAATAACTAAGTTGATGTTCATAATAATTGATCTAAATAATAACTGTTCTCACTAAGTTTTTACAATAAAGTTTTTATCGTACACTTTCAATATTTTAATATGGGTTTCAATATAATTCCTTCAATATTAAGGTGCTAAATATATTCTCACGGCTTCTATTCCATTTCAGACATGGCTACTACACAAGTATTCCAAGTCTTAATTGACTAGCTGCAACAGCTGCTGTTTTTCCTTTTGCGTTTTATCTCTTCATTACAATAGCAATTCGTGAACATGAAATGGTAGAGTTGCTTGTATTACTATTCTCGATTCGTAATTATTCAAAATAATTAATAGTGAAGAGTCTACTCTCAATTATTGCCGTCATATATTCTAACTGGACTTACTAACGCATTATTGTATATTACGCTTAAAATGGCAGTATTTATGTCCACACTAAAGGCGCTAGTAGTAAATAAATTTATTGTAGGTTCAAACACACTGATACTAACGATACCGTTTTCTTTCTATTCTTTAAGACAACACAATGCAGTGGTAACTTTTAATACTCATAGTAGCAGATAAACATTACAGGATAGATAGTAGCTTAACTTAGTGGGCTTTTACGAGTAGATTCATTTTCAGGGGTTTTCACATAACCTTGACTCTCCTTGAATTTCTTTGCTGCATTCTCACGCTTTGCTATCTTGTACTTTCGGTAAACATAAAAGATCAGAACTCCGCTTGCACCTATAGAGGCTACGATCGGAATAGCACGGATTGTGAAAGCATTATCGGCTAAATCCTTGAAATATTGTTTTACTCGATCAAAGACACCACCAAAAAAGCCTCCAAAGTCGATTTTCTTCTTGATCTCAGGGGTTTCCTCGACTTTTTCCTCCTCACAAATCAAATCTTCATCCACCTCGCCATCGCAGTCATTGTCCGTTTCATCGCAGATTTCCTCGGACGGGTCTATGGACCCTTCACACTCACTCCAGCGACCTTCTACACACTTCTGAGTCCCATTTTCACATATACCTTCACTTACTCCGCAGGATCGTTCTTTCCCGCTTGAACATTTACAGCCCTCATCAACCGTACCATCACAATCATTATCCTTCTCATCACATTTTTCATCTTCCGAATTCACGGCTCCACTGCAACCCTCCCAGCTCCCATCTACACATTTAGCAGTTCCACTTTTACATTCTCCGATATCTGTTCCACATGATTTCTTGAGATTTTCATCGACACTTCCATCACAGTCATTATCCTGTTCATCACAAATCTCTGTACTAGGCCCAACGGATCCAATACAGCCTCCCCAGCTTCCTCCTTCACACCACTGAGTCCCAATCGCACAGATCCCAGTATCAGAACCACAGCTTTGTGTAGTCCCTGAGTCACAGCTGCAGCCCTCATCAATTGAGCTATCACAATCATTATCCAGACCATCACAAACTTCATTCTGCGGTTGAACTCCACTGCAATTACCCCATTCTCCAGCTACACAGATCTCAAAACCTACGGTGCATATCCCCGTATTTGTGCCACAAGGTTTATTAAGATTTTCATCAACTTTTCCATCACAGTCATTATCTTTTCCATCGCAAACCTCTTTTGCCCCGGGATAGATCGTATTATCCTTGTCCTTGCAGTCTCCTTCACAACCCATAAAACCGTCCCCATCTTGATCTTTCTCGCCCACAGGAATTGTTCCATCACAATTATCATCTTCTCCATTACAACGCTCAGCAGCACCAGGATAGATTAGCGAATCATTATCGTTGCAATCGCCATCGCACACTCTATAGTCATCGCCGTCAATATCCTTTTCGTTCGCTGGAACAGATCCATTACAGTCATTGTCAAGACCATCACAGATTTCGGGTGCGCCCGGATATACGGTCTCATTTCTGTCATCACAATCATCCTTGAAGTGAGAACCATCATCATCCTTATCTACCTCAAAACAATATATTCTTTTCTTATCAGCACAAGTGTCTCCTGAGCTATCAAATGACCAGGAATCTACGGATTCCGAATCTCCGAGCATACGACCGTATGTCACTGTTGCATTACTCCAATTCTTACAGTTACTACTGTCTCCCGAACCGCCCTCTCCATCATTATCAGTACCTGTCTGAACATTCCCCGTTTCTCCGTCATCGATCTCTACTTCATTTTCATCCATATTTATAGAATGTTCTAACTTTCCGTCACTTGAGATGTCAGAGACACCGTCAGCGACAAGCTCGCTCCCGTCAACAAGATAGTATTCAACATCAGCAATTCTATCTATCGCATCAGCTGAACTGGTACTCAACCAGGCAGCCCACCCGCCTCCCAGAGACCCACCACTCGAATCATGAGCAAGTGTAGTACAGATAGCATCTGCACCAACCAATCCCCCCAACATTCCCGTATATGTCTTCGAGCTTACAAACACTTTATATTCATTTCCAGTTTTAGGGAGAATCTCGATTTCATGAGTACTCGGCTCATCCAGACTCTCGTAGCGATTAGATACTAAAATGAGGGTCATGTAGGAAAGCAAAAGTACTGAAAAAGATACTACTAGTAATATGGGATAAATCAATATTTTGTTTGTTTGTGAAAGACTTTTCCTGCTCATCAACTGCGTAAAAAGATGAATTTACCACTTCATCATACAAGTAATGAAAATAATTTTCAATATGTATCGTAATCTATGAAAACAAAAGCTGTTTTAAGAAATAAGTGTACCGGTCAATAGATTCTGCTTCATAGAAAGCAGGCTGCTTTTTGTGTGTTTATAAGTATTACTTGACTAAGTAATACTGTTACTTGAAATGGGGTGGACTTTACACTGAGATTTAGAGATTCTCCACAGCTACCTGCCGCAGCACTTTTTATATTTCTTTCCGCTCCCACAAGGACAAGGATCATTCCTGCCAACTTTTGTATCATGAACAACTGTTTCTTGTCTTTTTGGACTCGCACTCGACTTTTGGGACTCAGTTGCAGTCCGCTTCGCTTTGCTTTGAAGGAAGCCTTTTACAGCATCAACCATCTCTCTGCTTCCTGTCAGCATATCCTGTATCTGGTCAACATTTGTTTTCACATTGACCGGACTCCTCTGCTGTTCGACTCTCCTTACTTTGAATATTCGTCGCACAAAGCTCGATCTGGTAGACTTTATCAACTCGTCAAAATAGTTAAACGCTTCGTTCTTGTATTCAACCAGCGGGTCTCTTTGAGCCACACCTCGAAGTCCAATTCCTTCTCTCAGATCCTGCATAGCATCCAGGTGATCACTCCACAGCTGATCCATAGACTGCAACAGAACGATCTTTGCTACATTGAGAAATTCTGGTTTACCTTGCTCCCGCTGCTTTGCTTCAAGCATTTCCTGTGTAGTTTTGACAAGAAGTTCTCGAACCTCATTCTGGTCTCGTCCCCCGATTGCCTTTATCAAGTGGTTTCTTGGTGTGAATTTCTCTACATCCTGAGCCTTGACCTTTAGACGGTCATCGCTCTTTGATAATTTGATAAAAGCCTCAAGAATTATCTTGTCGTCGGAGAAATCCAGAAAGTCATCGATCAGTTTTTCTGAATCCATTTTCGCTCCATCGGCTGAACGTCCTTCGAGGAGATCTTCGATTTCTATCATGATCTCATCAGAAATGTATCTTGGAAATTCGATGTCTTTTTTAACACCTTCATCCTTGCCAGAAAGAATTTTCTGGGCCTCACTTTCAAGAGTAAGAATGTTTCTACGCCTAGTATAAAAAATCTCTCTTTGCTGATTCATCACATCATCGTACTTCACAACATTGTTTCGGATGTCAAAATGGTAGCCTTCCATTCTCTTCTGTGCTCTTTCGATAGCCCCACCTACAAGCTTTGACTCTATAGGCATATCATCTGGAATATTTGTCCGCTCCATGAGGGTTTGTATCATTTGTCCGCCCTGAATCCGCATTATCTCATCGTCTAAGGCAACAAAGAACCTGCTTTCACCAGGCTCCCCTTGTCTGCCGCTTCGTCCTCTAAGCTGATTATCTATTCTTCTAGCTTCATGTCTTTCTGTACCAATCACATATAGTCCTCCGCTTTTTTTCACTTTTCCGAACTCCTCTTCCGGCGCATCTGTACCTCCGAGTTTGATATCTGTTCCTCTTCCAGCCATATTTGTAGCAATAGTAACCGACCCGCTTTCTCCCGCTTTTGCGACAATATGTGCCTCTCTTTCGTGATGCTTTGCATTAAGAACCTCATGCTGAATACCTATTTTATCGAGCATTCTTGAAAGGAGCTCACTTATCTCGACCGAAGTAGTCCCTACCAGCATCGGCTGGCCTTTCTCGTGCCTTGCTTTTATCTCATTTACAACAGCATCAAACTTTGCCTGCCGATTTTTATAAACTCTATCTACTTGATCCTTACGGATGACTGGAACATTGGTTGGGACCTCTACTGAATCCAGGTTGTATATCTTATAAAACTCTTCAGCCTCTGTCATAACTGTTCCAGAACATCCTCCCAATACCTTATAGAGTCTAAAGAAATTTTGAAAAGTGATAGTGGCTAGCGTCTTGGATGCTTTCTTTATCTCTACGCCTTCCTTTGCCTCTATCGCCTGATGAAGACCTTCACTGTACCTTCTGCCTGGAAGAACTCTCCCAGAAAACTGGTCAACAATTAGAACCTGTCCATCTTTTACTATGTATTCATCATCTTTCTTGTATAATGTTTGCGCCTTCAGAGCATTTTCCAAGTGGTATGCGAGACGAGGGTCTTCCCAGACATTCTTCACTCCAAGCATCTTTTCAACTTTTTCTATTCCCTGATCGGTCAGCACAGCAGAATGTGCCTTCTCATCAATTGTAAAATCTTTGATGTCATCTAGGCCTTTGATTACTCCAGCAAATTTCTGGTAAAGCTCATTTGCCTGCTCAGCCGGAGCAGAAATAATTAGCGGAGTACGCGATTCATCAATCAAAACAGAGTCTACTTCATCCACGATACAATAGTACAATTCGCCTTGAACTATCCTTTCGGCGTCTGGAGCCATATTGTCTCTTAGGTAATCAAAACCGAACTCATTATTTGTGCCATAAACGATATCACAGCTATAGGCATCATGCTTTGTACATTCAACTAAATTATAGCCTTCTACATCTCCGGGATTTGCAATTTTTAGCGCATTTCTTGCCTCGTAGACCTCTTCTCCTTTGATCTCTTTGAGCTGCTCATCTGTGATGAACTTGTATGACTTCTGTGGGGTAATGATACCAACAGTGAAACCCAGTTCCGAAAGAATATACCCTGCGTACTCCCCATCTCTCCTAGCCAAGTAATCATTCACAGTTACCATATGTACTCCTCTGCCTGTCAGTGCATAAAGTGCACCTGGTAAATGAATTATCTGGGTCTTACCTTCTCCTGTTTTTACTTCAAGCAACTTGTTACCTTGAGCAAGAATAATACCTCCAAGGATTTGCACATCAAAGTGCCTTCTGTTGAATTTTCTCTTGGTTACCTCTCTGACAATAGCAAACACCTCGGGCATAAACTCCTGAAGTTTGGAGATGACATCTCTCTCGTAGCTTGGAAGTTCCTGTTTATAGTCCCTGGCTTTTATCGAAGACCTGTCCTCTTTAGGAACCTTCTTTACCAAGGGCACCAATTCCTTCCGAAATTTGTCCATTCTCTCTCGCAATTGATCTGTGCTTAATTTTGAGACACTCGCTTCATATCCATTGACCTTCTCAACAAACACTTGCGAATTTCTCAATTGCTTTTCATTGCTATCAAATAGCTTTTTTATAAAGCCAAACATTCTAGAACCTTAAAATCTAAGTCGAGTTTAATCTTATCACATAGTTGTTCCAAAGGGTAGAATTTGACTCGACATAATTAAATTATGTTTGTTTAAAGGGTAGAGAATTTTATGACAAGCAGCTTATGCCTTTTTATCTAAGCCCAAGTGAAGACTTGACACAATTCTGTATTCCGGTCCGCTCTCTCGAAAAATGCTCTCCAACAAAAAGATTTTGTTTACATGGAATTCCCTCCATAGTTCAATACCTGCAATTTTATTCCGGATATCGGTAACAACCTGATTATTCAGCCTGCTGTTAACACGAGCAATAGTAAAATGATATATCGGGTCAGACTCATGAAGAACTTGCTCCACATCACCCAAGTTACCCTGAACCTTACCGAAGACTTGGTTCAGCCTATCTAATCCTTCGGATTTCGCAACTCTTGTATAAAGTATACTTGGCCATCTCTGGCCCGGAAAACCGAACTTTGATTCCTTTATCCTAAGATCAAAAGAAGGTGTCTGGGAAATTATCTCCTTTAGCCCTTTTCCTATAAGTCCGATACTTCCCTCGTTTACAATATCGCCCAGAAACCTTATAGTCAAATGTATATTCTCACTTCTTGTAAACCGGAGGTATTTCTTGAAGCGTTTGACGCTTGATTGTAACTCGATTAACGAGTTAAGCACATTAGTTGACGGATAGATTGCTAAAAATGCCCTCATCCAGATGAAAGTAACTTCTTATAAACATTAATTATTTGTCCGCCTATATTCTCCCAGCTGTAATTCTTTGCCTCCTTCATACAAAGTGCTCCAAGCTTTCTCCGTAATTTCTCATCCTCTATTAGTGTAAGTATTTTCGCACGCAACTGAGCAACACTTCTGTTTTCTACTAACAACTCTGGTATATTCCGAAGAACATAGCGGTATCCTTCGTTTGCAAAAGCAATTGTAGGCTTGCCAGACGCCATTGACTCAATCAGAACAATCCCGAAACATTCGCCTTTCACAGCTGGGAAAACGCATATGTCCGCAGTAGCAAAATAACGTGGTTTAAGCTTCTCAGGAATATAACCCTCAAAGTGAACATCTGCCAGCTTCAGCTCCTTCACTAAGCTGTGCAGATCATCACGCAAGGGACCATCTCCAGCTACAATCAACCTTACGTTATCAAAGTCAGCCTTCACTTTGGCAAACGCTCTAATCAGATAACTTACTCCCTTGCGCTTCTCAAATCTGCCTACTGTAAAAATGTTGATTTTGTCATCATCAAACTTCTCAAGAGGGACATTCTTTGTTGAAAAAGTCTCAAGGCTTACTCCATGGGGTATCACAGTGTAGTTCCCAGGAATTACTTCCTCGGCCTCGTCTTTCGCTGCATCAGATGAGGCAATAAAAGTATCTATTTTGCTGTAGGCTTCTCGCAATGGTATTCTCAAGAACCTAGCAAAGAATCGAAACAGGAAATTTGCACCATAAATCATATATGTTGAAACAATAGGGCAATCTGCATATTTCAATACTCGTCCGCCCAGGAAAGGGGAAAATGGAGCACTCACATGTATCAGGTCAAACTTCTCTTTTGCCAAGACCTTTTTGATTTCAGAAGAACCAGAACCGATAACGGTCGGGATCGTATTTGCATTTCCTTTTATGATGATCTGCTTCCCGAAAACAATGATTTTTCCCTTAAACTCCCCTTCATCTTTCGATGGAGGTACAAGAAAACGTATATCATATCCACTTTTCAACAAGAACCTCCCAAGTCCTTTAAAAACCTGCTGGACACCTGCATCGCTGTCTAAGGTTGTATCTAAAACGAACCCAATTTTCATCTTTCTAAATATCACTTAACTTTTTGTACCACTTCTTTAGACTTTCATTTACACTTTTTTTATCCTTGATCCTTACCTCTCTCTTAGCGTTTAGTGCCTGTTCATAAACATTTATTACACTATCTACAATTCTTGGCCAGGCATATTTTTTGACTTCCTGAATTCCCCACTGACCCATGACCTCTCTCAACTCCTTATTTGAAGCCAGTATTTTCAACTTCTTTACAAAATCATCTGTTTTTTGAGGCTTTACCAGAAACAACGAACCCGTATCTTTCAATACAGTTCTATACCCTGGATTATCACCCCCTACCACTGATTTCCCAGTTGCCATTGCCTCGAGAAGCACAATACCCAAACTTTCTCCATATAAGGCAGGGGAACAATAAATATCACAAGTTGCATATAGTCTGGATTTCAGTTTTTCTTCTATGTAACCCAACACCTCAACATCATCTATAGAATATCTCTTGATATAGCTTTGTACACTTTCGAACTCATCCCCGTCACCGCCTAGAATTAGTCTGATATTTTTCATCTTCCTTTTTAGACGTCTAAAAGCTTTTACAAGATATATTGCTCCCTTTCTCCTATCCATTCTCCCCAGGAAAAGTATATTAATTTTTCCATCAATATATTTCTGCAAGGGCTTCTTTCTCCTGCTAAAAGCTTGTAAATCGATTCCATTGGGAACTATGTGTATCTTCTTGTCACTGAACTCTCGTATATACTTAGTAGGAACCGTTGATACTGCTATGATGCTATCCAATAAATTTACAACCGAGCTTGCAATCGGCATTACCAGCGTAGCAAATGATTGTATAAGAATGTTTTTTCTATTTGCAGCATGAAAAGTTGCTACGTTCACTGATTTTGATTCAGCCAAGATCTGCATTGAAATAACAGGAATCCAGGGCTCATGAAAGTGTATTATATCAAATTTCTCCCTTTTCAAAACCTCCTTCAGTTCTTTTCTTTTCTTACCTACTGCTATACTCAACTCGATTCGTGTATCAGCCCAGGGAAGTTCATTCGATGCCCCGAGAAGTATCAGGTCTTTTCTTTTGCTTGGTACACCTTTCGCTGCTGGAGCAATAATTTTCACAGTATGTCCCTTTTTTCGCAGTTCAGTAGCAAGATATTCTATATGACTTTGAACACCACCCGAACGCAGGAAATTGTAAGGACAAACTTGAGCTATCTTCATAAATCTATTATTTCTCTTTCTACTCGAATTGATATATCGCCGATCTTTTTATCCATCCCTTGGCTCTACAAGACCATATGTCCCGTCAGCACGCTTGTACACCATAGAGTACTTGCTTTCATTTTCAATATTTTTGAACATAAAAGCTTCGTGACCCAGAAGCTCCATTCTTTCTATCGCCTCAGCAGGATGCATAGGAGAGTTTTGACTGTACTGCTTATACCTAGTAATCACAGGAGAAACTTCAATGTTATCGGCATAGACATCCTCCTTGATACTGGTAATTTCTTCTTGAAATTTATCTTTCTCCACAACCTTCCAGGACTCATCTCCTTCCCACTTCCTTGTTGCGTCATGATATCTTACTAGCCTTCTTCGCAGTACCGGATCAACTAAATCGACGATAGCATAGAAATCGCTCCCCGCCTCCTCCACCCTTACCATAGTTGATTTCGGCATCATGATAGTAATCTCAACCTTCAGATCATTTTCAACACCAGCATGTGAAATCCCTTTCTTAAGCTCAACCTGAACCTTGTTGGCTTTCCCTAAAAAATTTTCATGCTTCTTTAACATCTTATTCACCTTATCCTTTATAGGCTCGGTAACTTTGATGCCTCTGCCTGTTATCAA